>NZ_KV789262.1:0-3362 GCF_001807545.1 Corynebacterium sp. HMSC08F01
TGGTGTGTTGGCATGCTGTTGGGTGTCTGGGGCAACATTGTGTGTTCCTTTTGTGTGGCATTCCATTGTTGGTTGATCATCTGTTGTGGTGGTTGGTCTTCGTGGGGTGTGTGTTGTGTGAGAACTGTATAGTGGACGCGAGCATCTTGTTCTTTTTGTGTAATTTTTGTTTGTTGAGTGTCTGCAGTTTTTGTAGCGGCCGTAATTGTTGTTTTGTGTTACGGGCGTATGGTGGATGCCTTGGCATGCTGGGCCGATGAAGGACGTGTGAGGCTGCGTTAAGCCTCGGGGAGTTGCCAACAGTGCGTTGATCCGAGGATGTCCGAATGGGGAAACCCAACACCAGTTGTGTGGTGTTACCTGCAGGTGAATGCATAGCCTGTGTGGAGGTGACGTGGGGAAGTGAAACATCTCAGTACCCACAGGAGAAGAAAACAATTTGTGATTCCGTGTGTAGTGGCGAGCGATAGCGGATGAGGCTAAACCGTGTGCGTGTGATACCTGGGTAGGGGTTGCGTGTGCGGTGTTGTGGGGTGTGATCGTTGCGGGCTACCTGACCGCAAGATGGTGTGTGTGCGTTAGCGGAAACGTCTGGGATGGCGTGCCGGAGCGGGTGATTAGCCCCGTACGTGAAGGCGTTGCATATGTTGTCTGATCATGTTTTCCCCGAGTAGCAGCGGGCTCGTGAAATCTGCTGTGAATCTGCCGGGACCACCCGGTAAGCCTAAATACCCAGTGTGACCGATAGTGAATAGTACCGTGAGGGAATGGTGAAAAGTACCCCGGGAGGGGAGTGAAAGAGTTCCTGAAACCATGCGCTTACAATCCGTCAGAGCACCGTTTGTGTGTGATGGCGTGCCTTTTGAAGAATGAGCCTGCGAGTCAGCGGCATGTCGCGAGGTTAACCCGTTATGTGGGGTAGTCGTAGCGAAAGCGAATCCTAAGAGGGTGTCAAGTGGCATGTCCTGGACCCGAAGCGGGGTGATCTACCCATGGCCAGTGTGAAGCAGCTGTAAGAGGTTGTGGAGGCGCGAACCCACTTAGGTTGAAAACTGAGGGGATGAGCTGTGGGTAGGGGTGAAAGGCCAATCAAACTCCGTGATAGCTGGTTCTCCCCGAAATGCATTTAGGTGCAGCGTGATGTGTGCTTACCGGAGGTAGAGCTACTGGATGGCCGAGCGGGACTATCATCTTAGTGACGTCAGCCAAACTCCGAATGCCGGTGAAGTTTGAGCATTGCAGTGAGACTGTGGGGGATAAGCTTCATAGTCGAGAGGGAAACAGCCCAGATCGCCGGTTAAGGCCCCTAAGGGTGTGCTAAGTGGAAAAGGATGTGGGATCGCGAAGACAGCCAGGAGGTTGGCTTAGAAGCAGCCATCCTTGAAAGAGTGCGTAATAGCTCACTGGTCGAGTGGTTCTGCGCCGACAATGTAGTGGGGCTCAAGCACACCGCCGAAGCCGCGGCATAGTTTTTACTATGGGTAGGGGAGCGTCGTGTGTGGGGTGAAGCCGTATCGGAAGAAGCGGTGGACTGCACGCGAGTGAGAATGCAGGCATGAGTAACGAATGATACGTGAGAATCGTATCCGCCGAATGACTAAGGGTTCCTGGGTCAAGTTCGTCTTCCCAGGGTGAGTCGGGTCCTAAGGCGAGGCCGACAGGCGTAGTCGATGGTCAACGGGTTGATATTCCCGTACCCGTATATACGCGCCCAGTATCGAAGCGGTGATACTAACCACCCAGATCCGCCGACATGCACATCTTTGATGTGTGGTTGGTGGTGATGCGTGGGGCCTGATCCGTTGTAGGTCAGTGATGGGGTGACGCAGCAAGGTAGCCAAGCCGCTTATTGGATTGCGGTGCAAGCGTGTGGCACGACAGCATGTCAAATGCGGCTGTCAATAGTGTGAGGCGTGATGCGTAGCCCGTATTGGGTGATGTTGGTGATCCTCTACTGCCGAGAAAAGCCTCTAGCGATGTGTGTATACGGCCCGTACCCGAAACCGACACAGGTAGTCAAGTAGAGAATACTCAGGCGGTCGGGAGAACTGTGGTTAAGGAACTCGGCAAATTACCCCCGTAACTTCGGGAGAAGGGGGACCCAAACTGGTGCCCGATCTATGCGATCGTGGTTGCTGGCGTGGGTCGCAGAGAATAGAGGGGAGCGACTGTTTATCAAAAACACAGGTCCGTGCGAAGACGATGAAGTTGATGTATACGGACTGACGCCTGCCCGGTGCTGGAAGGTTAAGAGGACCTGTTAGGACATTGTGTCCGAAGCGGAGAATTTAAGCCCCAGTAAACGGCGGTGGTAACTATAACCATCCTAAGGTAGCGAAATTCCTTGTCGGGTAAGTTCCGACCTGCACGAATGGCGTAACGACTCCCCTGCTGTCTCAACCACAGACCCGGTGAAATTGCACTACGAGTAAAGATGCTCGTTACGCGCGGCAGGACGAAAAGACCCCGGGACCTTCACTATAGCTTGGTATTGGCATTCGGTGCGGTTTGTGTAGGATAGGTGGGAGACGTTGAAGCGGCCACGCCAGTGGTTGTGGAGTCGTTGTTGAAATACCACTCTGACCGTAGTGGATATCTAACCTTGGCCCATGATCTGGGTTGGGGACAGTGCCTGGTGGGTAGTTTAACTGGGGCGGTTGCCTCCCAAAATGTAACGGAGGCGCCCAAAGGTTCCCTCAGCCTGGTTGGCAATCAGGTGTTTAGAGTGTAAGTGCACAAGGGAGCTTGACTGCGAGACTTACAAGTCGAGCAGGGACGAAAGTCGGGACTAGTGATCCGGCACCTACTTGTGGATGTGGTGTCGCTCAACGGATAAAAGGTACCCCGGGGATAACAGGCTGATCTTCCCCAAGAGTCCATATCGACGGGATGGTTTGGCACCTCGATGTCGGCTCGTCGCATCCTGGGGCTGGAGTAGGTCCCAAGGGTTGGGCTGTTCGCCCATTAAAGCGGCACGCGAGCTGGGTTCAGAACGTCGTGAGACAGTTCGGTCTCTATCCGCCGCGCGCGTTGAAACTTGAAGAAGGCTGTCCCTAGTACGAGAGGACCGGGACGGACGTACCTCTGGTGTGCCAGTTGTTCCGCCAGGAGCACAGCTGGTTGGCTACGTACGGAAGGGATAACCGCTGAAAGCATCTAAGCGGGAAGCCTGTTTTAAGATGAGGTTTCATTTGAGGTTCCCAGAAGACGACTGGGTTGATAGGCCGGAACTGGAAGCACAGCAATGTGTGGAGGCGACCGGTACTAATACACCAAACAAACCAACAACCGGTTTCAACAAACCAAACACAAAACGAAACACTGTTCGCGTCCACTATGCAGTCACTGACACAACACACCCA
>NZ_KV789263.1:0-43851 GCF_001807545.1 Corynebacterium sp. HMSC08F01
CAAACACAGAGCTAGACGACCAGGGAAAACGACTGTCCAGGATTGCGGAAACCCAAAACTACGAGGCATAACAGTGCGACACCAAGGACGGTGAGCCTCGCTGCCTAATATGAATGTATGAATCGGGACGCCGCAGAACCCATTTCGGAGTTGCCTCGTGGCGAGTTCGCCTTTCCAGGCCCGCTCCGTGACGCTCTTGTCAACGCCATCCTGGACGGCACGAAAACTGCGACAGCATCCTTGCTGGCTGAATACCCCAACGACTATCAGCCGCATGAGGAAGTGGGTGCCCTCGAGGCCGTCCTTGACTCACATGACAACGTGGTGTGCGTCATCCGCACGACTGAGGTTCAGATTTACCGGTTGGCGGACGTGAGCGACGAGCATGCCATTGCCGAGGGAGAGGGCTACACGGATGCCGGCGAATGGCGTGCCGGGCATGAACGTTATTGGCGCTCTCCAGAATTTGTGGAATACATCGGGGAGCTTGATATCGACGACGACACGCAGGTGGTGTGCCAACGCTTTACCGTTGATGAGCGGTACCCGATCAGGGCATTGGAGCCGTGGCGCGGCTGAGGCCACACAGCCCGAACCAACGCCGGCTTTCCCAGCTAGGAAAGCCGGTACACCTCGTAGTCGCCGGGGACGCCCGCTCCGGGAACATACGCAAGTCCGAGCCTCAAAGCTAGGCCAATCGATGCCTCATTCACAGGGTCGATGATGGCGATGACGGGGAGCGACGGGAAGCGCTCGCGGGCGCTGGCAATCGCGGCAGCCGCGGCTTCTTTGGCGTAGCCCTGGCCTTGCGATTCTGGTGCGAAACGGTAGTAGAGGTTCAGGACTTCTTCGCCGGCTTCCTCGCTGTGCCGTACCCCGGTAAAGCCGATGGTCGCGCCGTCGAGGGTGCGTACCGTGTAGTAGCCCAACTGCTGCTCAGCCCAATTGTTCTGCCACGAGCGCGCAAGCTCGACAGCCTCATCGCGGGTCTTCATTGTCAGCTCGGGGCGGTGCTCGTAGGTGCGGGGATCTGAGTGAATCGCAAAAATGGCATCGATATCCGCATCCGTCGGCACCGACAACTCAAGCCGCGGGGTGCGCAGGGCAAACGCATCAGGCATGGTGAGTCCTTTCCTGCCGCTTGTTCCACAGGCGCCACAGCGAGAACGCTCCCGCAGCGCCCAACACTGGCAGGGCGGACAGGCGCACGGCGCGGCGAACGGAGCGGTAGTCGCGGACGGCCCAGCCTTGGGCTTTTGCGTGGCGACGCAGCGCGCGGTCCGGATTGACGGCAACGGGGGAGCCGACCATCTCCAGCATTGGCAGGTCGTTGATGCTGTCGGAGTAGGCGGTGCACTGCTTCAGGTCGAGTTGCTGCAGCGCGGCCAGCGCGGCCACGGCGTGCTTCTTACCGGGGCCGTGGAGGATGTCGCCGACAAGGCGGCCGGTGAACTTGCCGTCCTCTTCTTCCGCCACGGTGCCCAAAGCACCGGTGAACCCGAGGGTTTCTGCCAGGGCCTGGCCGATCTGGACCGGGGTGGCGGAGACGAGCCAGACTTGCTGGCCGGCGGCGATGTGCATGGAGGCCAGTTCGATGACGTCCGAGTAGGACTTGTTCAGCATCTGCTTGTCGACGATCTCCTGGCAGGCCTCCTTGAGCTCGTCGACACGTTTGCCTTTGACCACAGCAAGGGCCTGTTCGCGGCCTTCGGCGATGTCGTCGGCGTTTTCGGAGCCGGAGACGCGAAACCGGATCTGCTTCCACAGGGCCGGGGCGAGTTCGCGCAAGGTGATGAAGCGTTTCTTGAACAGGCCTTGGGCGAGCAGGATTAGCGACGAGCCCTGGATGAGGGTGTTGTCGATGTCGAAGAATGCCGCCGCCTCGAGGTCCTGGGGAATATCGGGGTCCGGCTGGGTGATTTTTTGGCGGCCCGCGGTTTTGAAGGCGCCGCCGACAGAGTCGACGCCGAGGGCGAAGTCTTGGATGTTGATGCCAAAGGTTTCTTCAACGGCGGCAGCGGCGGCGGCTTGGCCGGCGGTGCGCTGGGCGTCGTCGTCAAGCGGGGGCAGTGCAAGGTCCTCAAGGAAGCGGCGGAGGTTTCCTTGAGAGACTGACCATTGTGCGAGGAATTCCCGCTGTTCTGACATGGCGATCGTGACTCTTTCGGTGGCGGTGTTAGCGTGAGCAATCGTACAACGGCGAGCGCCGCAGACACGATGTAGAGGAGTTCGGATGAAGACGGTGGAGTTGATGGTGCGGTCCACGTGCGGTTCGTGCGAGCGGGTGGCGGCGCAGATTGCTCCGGTAGTGGAGAAGTGTGGCGCGGAGCTAATGCTTGTCGACGTCGACCTGGACCCCGACAACGCTGCCGAATACGGCGATCGCGTGCCGGTTGTCGTCATTGACGGCGAGGAGCTTGCCTGCTGGGAAGTGGACAACGCAGACCTTGAGGCGGCGCTCCTCGCGTAAGGGGCTATCCTTTAGTTTGATTTCCAACGCGGACTGGAGGGTTTTGTGAGTGTTCTTGTCGTGGGGATGTCGCATAGGTCTGCACCTGTGTCCCTACTAGAACGTCTCAGCATGGATACGGAGCTGCAGGAGGGGACGTCCGCGGCTCTTGTTGAGCGGCCTTCGTTGTCCGAGGCGATGATTATCTCCACCTGCAACCGTCTCGAGGTGTATGCGGTGGCCAACGCGTTCCACGCTGGTGTGGAGGACGTGTTGACGGTGCTGACGAAGGTGTCTGGGGTGGGCATCGAGGAGCTGCGTCGCTACCTGTACGTGCGGTACGCGGATGCTGCTGCGGAGCACATGTTTACTGTGGCGTCGGGGTTGGATTCGATGGTTGTGGGGGAGCAGCAGATCATCGGCCAGGTGCGTACGGCGTATGTGGATGCGGCGGAGCGTGGCACGGTGGGGCCGAATCTGCATTCGTTGGCGCAGATGGCGCTGCATACCGGTAAGCGTGTGCACACTGAGACCACTATCGACGACTCGGGCGCGTCCATGGTTACCGCCGCCTTGGATGAGGCGATGGGGCTGATGGGGATTGAAGACTTCAAGGGGAAGAAAGCTCTGGTGTTGGGGGCTGGCGCGATGAGTTCGCTGGCGGCGACGCACCTGGGCAAGCGCGGCATTGACGGGTTGGTGATTGCCAACCGCACGCGCGACCGCGCCGAGCGCCTTGCTGGACATTCCCGCGAGGCGGGCGTGCCGGCGGAGGTTGTGGATTTTGAAGACCGCTCGCACGCGATGGGTGGGGTGGACATTGTGGTGTCCGCGACGGCGGCTGACGGCTTCACCATTACGCCGGAGGACATTGCGGGTCCGGTGATGCTGGCGGACCTGTCGTTGCCGCGCGATATCGACGACGCGGTCACTGACATCGACGGCGTGCACCTGGTCAACATTGAATACCTGCACGAGCAGATGCGTAACACGACCAACGAGGATTCGCGCGCGCTGCGTGAGGCAGAGGCGATTATCGACGAGGAAGTGAAACTGTTTTCCTCCGAGCAGCGGGTGCGTGGGGTGGCCCCGGCGGTGACGAGGCTTCGCAGAAACGCTGCGGAGATCTCTGGTCAGGAGCTGCAGAAACTTCGCACCCGGCTTCCGGATATGTCTGAGGAAGATTTTGAACAGGTTGAGCGCACGGTCCGTAGGGTCGTGGACAAGCTGCTGCACGCGCCGACGGTGAAGATTAAGGAACTTGCGGCGGCGCAGGAGACAGTGAGTGTGGAAGAGGTAGTGACCGAACTGTTCGGGCTGGATCAGCCGGCGGTGTCGGTGGAGGCGCAGCGTCTCCCGCTGCCTGAGGAACTGCGCGGTAAGGAGAAGTAAATGTTGAAGATTGGTACTCGTGGTTCGCACTTGGCGACGACACAGGCGGGCCATGTCCGCGACGACCTTGGCGCGGTTGGCCACCCGGCTGAGTTGAAAATCGTGGTCACCCCGGGCGACCTGTCGCAGGCGCCGGTGGAGCGCATTGGCGTCGGTGTGTTCACTTCCGCGCTGCGCGACGCGCTGTTTAATGGCGAGGTGGATGTTGCGGTCCACTCGTTTAAGGACTTGCCCACGGCGTACGAGCCGCGTTCCTATCTCATCGTGCCCAAGCGTGAGGACAACCGCGAGGCGCTCATCGCCCGCGATGGGCTGACGCTGGCGGAGCTGCCGGAAGGTGCCCGCGTGGGCACATCGGCACCTCGTCGTATTTCCCAGCTGCGCGCGATGCGTCCGGACCTGGACATTCGTCCGCTGCGCGGCAACATTGAGCGTCGTATGGGCTACGTCGAATCTGGCGAGTTGGACGCGATCATGCTCGCGTACGCAGGCTTGGTGCGTGGTGGCTACGGCGACCGGGCGACCCAGATCTTCGACCCGCACGAGTTCATCCCAGCGCCGGCTCAGGGTGCACTTGCGGTCGAGTGCCGTGTCGACGATACGGCTGGCCGCGAAGCAATTGCGAAACTTATCGACGACACCGCAACCGCCGAGGCCCGCGCCGAGCGCACCGTACTTGCCGTACTCGAGGCCGGCTGCACCGCGCCGGTGGCGGCAACCGCGCGTGCGACGGAGAACGGCATCGAGCTGCGTGCCGGCGTGTTTGCGCTGGATGGGTCCCGTTCCCTCGTGGAAGATGTCCAGGGTACGGACCCGGAGGAGATCGGTCGACGCGCTGCTGAGGCGTTGCTTGAACGCGGTGCCGCCGACGTTATGAAGTAGCGGTGGTTTTGTTCTGGGGCATATCCCTTTTATGGTGTAAATACCATACGTTCACACCCCTCCGCGCAACGGGTCGCTTAAGTGGATCCGTCTGCGTGGGGGATGTTATTTGTGCCTAGAAGAGATTCCTCTATGACATTGCCCTCTCACACCCCCCAGCCGGGGAAGGTGATCTTCGTGGGTGCCGGACCGGGCAACCCTGAACTGCTCACGGTCCGTGCCCGCGAGGTGATGGAAGCTAACGCTATCGCACTCGTCGATCCGGAAGTGTCGGCGGGGGTCAGAAACTTCGTTGGCTCAGCATTGCCAGTGCCACAGGCCAAGCTCGACGAGGCGAAAGCCGTCTACGAGCAGATGTGCGCCGACGCGAAGGCGGCGGGTGCGCGCCGTAAGCCGCCGAAGCCGGAAGATCCGACGGCGGCGGAGCTCCAGGAGTGCGACCTGGCAGGTGAGGGCATTGTGCCGAAGCTGCGCGAGGCGCTCGAGGCGGCAGCGAAGTCCATCGAGGACGGCGAGGCAGGCGACGGTGACGTGATCCGTCTGGTCGCCGGCAACCCGCTGACCCGTGATGCTGTGATGGAGGAGATCTCCGCCGTTGCAGACGCTGGCCTGGAGTTCCACGTGGTGCCGGGCATGTCCTTGCCGTCGACGGTGCCGTCCTTCGCTGGTATTGCGCTGGGCTCGACCTATACCGAGGCTGACCTGACCAACGGTCCGGTGGACTGGGATCAGTTGGCGTCTGCGCCGCAACCGTTGGTGTTCCAGGCCACCCAGGAGCACCTCGCAGAGATGGCAGAAGCGCTTATGGAGCGCGGTTTCCAAGGCGCCACTCCGGTGACGATTACGACGAACGGAACGACGCGTCTGCAGCGCACGTTTGATGCCACGTTGCAGACGGTGGGCAAGTTGGATGCGGATCTGTCGGGTGCGCTCGTCGTTACGCTTGGCACTGTTGCGGACGACCGCTCGAAGTACTCCTGGTGGGAAAACCGGCCGTTGTATGGCTGGCGAGTGCTTGTGCCGCGTGCGAAGGAGCAGGCTGGCCCGATGAACGCCCGCCTGACGCAGTACGGTGCGATCCCGCAGTCGGTGCCGACGATTTCGCTCGAGCCACCGCGCAACCCGGCACAGATGGACCGCGCGATCAAGGGCATTGTGGAGGGACGCTACCGCTGGGTGCTGTTTACCTCTGTTAATGCCGTTGATGCGGTGTGGGACAAGTTCGAGGAGCTTGGTCTGGACGCCCGCTCGTTTGCCGGCGTGCACCTGGGTGCGGTGGGGCAGAAGACCGCTGATGCGCTGCGTGCCCGTGGCATGTACCCGGAGCTGATCCCGCACCGTACAAAGCAGAACGCTGCTGGTCTGGCGGAGATCTTCCCGGAGTATGTCGAGGATATCGACCCGGTTGGCCGTGTGCTGCTGCCGCGCGCGGACCTGGGCTCCGACGTCCTGGTCGATGGCCTGGAGGCCAAGGGGTGGGAGGTCGACGACGTTGTCGCCTACCGCACCGTGCGTGCTGCTCCGCCACCGCCGGAGACGCGCGACATGATCAAGACTGGCGGGTTCGATGCCGTGTGCTTCACCTCCCCGTCGACGGTGAAGAACCTTGTGGGTATTGCCGGCAAGCCGCACGCGCGCACCATCATCGCCTGCATTGGCCCGGTGACTGAGACAGAAGCCCGCGAGCAGGGCTTGCGTGTGGACGTCGTCCCGGAGGTCGCCGATATCCCGTCGCTCATTGACGCCTTGGCAGAGCACGTTGCTGGCCTGCGTGCGGCTGGGCAGTTGCCGCCGCCGCGCAAGAAGCGCCGGAAGTCGGCAGCGAGCAACTAGCACGGCTGGGGTCGTGTCGGGTGACGTTCTAAGATGTGGCGCATGGCAGATTTTGAGCTCACCCGACGACCACGGCGCTTGCGGCAGAACCCCGCATTGCGCACCCTGACGGCGGAGACGAGGCTGCACCCGGCCGACTTCATCCTCCCGCTGTTTATCGCAGACGGCCTTGATGCGCCGCGCGAGATTGCCTCCATGCCGGGGGTGTACCAGCACACCGAGGATTCCCTGAAGGCAATTTGCCACGAGGCGCTTGAGGCTGGTGTGCGGGCGATCGACCTGTTTGGTGTGCCGCTTGAAGCGGATAAGGACGCCACAGGCTCCATCGGTGTTGCGGAAGATGGCATTTTGAACCGCGGGATCAAGGCGCTTCGCGACGAATTCGGCGACGACCTGGTCATCATTTCCGATACGTGCCTTGATGAGTTCACCGATCACGGCCACTGTGGTGTGCTGCGTACCGATGCACACGGCAACGAGATCGTGGACAACGACAAGACGGTTGAAATCTACTGCGACCTCGCCCTGTCCCAGGCGCGCGCTGGCGCACACATGGTCAGCCCGTCCGGCATGATGGACGGCCAGATCGGCGAGATCCGTAAGGCACTCGACCGCGAGGGCTTTGAGGACGTCATCATCATGGCGTACTCCGCGAAGTATGCCTCCAAGTTCTTTGGTCCGTTCCGCGATGCTGTCGGCTCGTCGCTGAAGGGCGATCGCCGCACCTACCAACAGGATCCCGCAAACGTGCGCGAATCCCTTTTGGAGACCGAACTGGACATCGCCGAAGGCGCAGACATTGTCATGGTCAAGCCGGCCTTGCCGTACCTTGACGTGCTGGCCAAGGTGGCAGAAATGTCACCAGTGCCGGTGGCGGCCTACCAGGTATCCGGCGAGTACGCGATGCTCAAGGCAGCAGGCGTGAACGGTTGGATCGACTTCGAAGAGACCATGATGGAGTCGCTGGTATCCATTAAACGCGCTGGTGCGGACCAGATTCTGACCTACTACGCCATCGAAGCAGCAAAGCAGCTCAATGGTTAGCCTCCCGCCACTCAACCCGAAGAGTCCCAGCCACGTCGACGCCAGCGCCGTGGACAAGAAGACGCCGGGCGGCCCGCCGGAGGCCGTGCAGTTGATGCTGCGGTGCTGGGCAGTGATGATCGCAGGCGAGTTAATCCACCAGATTCTCTCCGTCGTATTCGCGTTCGTCGACCCGTCCGCGCTGCGGGACGCCGCCAAGCAACAAGCTAAGCAGCGTGGCGAGGAAATCTCGGACGGCCTAATCAACATGGGCGTCTACGGATCCCTGATCCTCATGACACTCATCCAGTTGGGTGTGCTGCTGTTGTTCGTGTTCGCGCTGCGCGCCGTGCGGAACAAAAGCTCCCAGGCTGGCAACGCGTACCGGCTGCTGCAGATCTTCGGGGTGTTCTTCGCCCTCCGCATGATCACGCTGTTCATGATGCAGCCCGCCTCCACCGCCATACCGGTGGTGTTCTACGGCATCGACGGTGTCGTCCAAATCATTCTGGGTGTGGCCGGCATTCTGGGCATCATCTACTCCACGGACAAAGACGCCGTGAACTGGGTAGCGCCCAAGAAGGATGCGTCGAAGAAAGACGCAGCCAAGACAGAGAAGGAACAGTAGGTCCCCAATGGCAGGCATGTTCCCCACGATGGTCTCAGACCCGAATGACAAGAACCGTAGGTACAGCGGCGAGGCCACTGAGCAGTGGCCCCGACCGCTACGTACCGCCTACTACCTGGTGGTTGCCAGTGCGGTGTTGATGATCGTCATCGGGCTGATGACCCTGGCCAAGGGCGTGCCTGACCGGCTGCCGGATACCTGGATGATCGAAGGTGCCGACGAAGCATTGATCGAACGTTTCCGGTTCAATCTGCGCATCTTGGCGTGGGGCAACATCGCCTTGGCCATCCTGCTGTCGATGAGTGCGGCCTACTTCCATAAAGGGTCGAAGACTGCGCGAAGGATTGCAGCCGCAAGCATTGGGGCAACTGTGTTCCTCAACGTTGCCGGCTTCTTCATCGGCGTGGCTGGCTGGGCCTCCATCGTGGTGGTTGTCCTGCTTGTCGCAGCCCTGTTTGGGATGTTCCGGCCGGCGGCGAATGTGTTCGTCGATACGCGAAGTGGCGACCTGTGGAGGGGAGTTGCGTAAGTGAGCAACCACGAACACCTGGACAATTGCATCGAGGAAGCCCGCCACGCCGCACGCCAAGCAGGCATTGACCCGGGCACTGCGACGTGGGATCTGGACGGGGAACTTGTCCGCCCCAACGCCTCCTACGCCTTCGAGCTGGAGGGCATTGAGGACGGGCCCCAACTGACCGACATCGCCGAAGCACTTGAGGCGCTGCCAGGTGTGTCGGCGCGCTTGGTGTACCCGACGAAGATGGCGTGGGTCACCGCACCGGCAAGTACGCCGCTTGTGGAGCTCACCGACACCATCGAACGCTTTGGCGTCACCGCAACCGTGACCGACTCGACCCTGCAGCGTCGCGCACACGGCCGCTACTGGCAGGAACACCCGATGCCGCGCCGGGCGAAGCATCGTCGCAACGAAGAGGCGAACCTGATCGCCCGTGCGCAAGGGTTTGTGCGTCCGGTGTCGCGGCGCTCCCGCCGTGAAGGCGACGTGCTGTTTACCGCCCGCGACCTAGTCACACCGACGCGCCTTGTGGTGGCGGTGCTGCTGACCATCCCGGTGCTGCTACTCACCTACATCCCGTCGCTGGACTTCCCGGGCTGGCAGTGGGTGTGCTTCGCGCTGGCCACCCCGGTGGCGCTGTGGTGCGCATCCCCGTTCCACCGCGCCATGGCAGGCGGCGTGCGTCGCGGTATTTCGGCGCTAGACGGTGCGAGTTCGATCGCCATCCTGGCCTCCTATGTGTGGTCGTTTGCCATGCTGCTGTTTACCAGCGTCGGCGACATCGGCTACACCACCACCGGCAGCTGGATGCCGCTGCGCATGTCAGACAGCCCAGAGCTGTACTTCGAGGTGTCCTGCACTGTTACCACGTTGTTGCTGTTCGGCAGGTACTTCTCCATGCAGGTGCGCACAGACCTGCGCGAGGAGCTCGAATCACGCAGACCAGGTGCTGAGGACGTCTACAACGTGGATCACCGCGACAAACGCGGCACACCCAGCCCCGAAGAGTTGCCTGCAACAGAGATCAGGCGTGGCGACGACGTCACGCTCACCGCAGGCCACATCATCCCAGTCGATGGGGAAGTGGTTGGTGGTTCCGGCCGGATTGGTGGGGAGCTCGTCGATACGCACCGCGACCAAATCCTCAAAGTCGGCTCGATCGTCACCGCCGGCTCGGTGCTCGCCTCGGGCGAGATCAAAGTCCGCGCCGCGCGCGTCGGCCACACCACACTGCTTGCGGCGGTGCAGCGCTGGCTTGACGACGCCTCACGTCACCAAAACGCAGCCACCATGGTCTCGACTCGCTCCGCGGGCCTGCTGATCCCAACCGCCTATGTCATCGCGGTGCTCAACTTCGGACTCTGGCTGCTGTTTAACGGCAACATCAACACGGCCGCTGCGACGTCGCTGGCCATCCTGGTCGTCGTCGCACCCGTGAGTTTGGCCATCTCACCTGCACTCGCCATGCGCCAAGGCCTCGACTCCGCCGTGCGCCACGGCATGCTTGTGCGCGACGGCAACGCGCTTCGCACCCTGGCCGACACCGACATGGTCGTCTTCAACCGTGTGGGCACCCTGGTCAAACCGGAAATGCATGTGGAAACCGTCACCGCAGTACGTGGCGAAAGCACTGAACTGGTGCTGCGCATCGCCGGCGTCCTGTCTGCCGACTCGGACCACCCGGCCTCCAAAGCAATCGTGAAAGCAGCACGAGGAGCACGCGACGCCCGCTCCGGCGACCCACGCATCCCAGACTGGATCGAAGCCAACGGTGACACCTTCTCACCCGACGGCGAGTTCGGTGGACCAATTACCGCAACGTGGGGCACTGGTGAAAACGCACGCTCCGAAACGTTTGCGGCATCGCTGTGGCGCCCGACGAACCTGTCGCAACTCCACGGCAAACTCTCCGTCGCCGCCACGACTGGCGGCACACCCGTCGTCGTGCGGTGGGGTGGACGTGACCGCGGCGTGATCACGCTGTACGACCCCGCTAAAGACGACGCCATCCAGGCCATCGACCGCCTGGAATCCATGGGTGTGGAAACCGTCATGCTCACCCGCGACACCTACCCGGTGGCGCGCCGGTTCGCTGACTTCCTCGGCATCTCTCAAGTGCTTGCCGGCATTCACGGGCTGGACAAACCCCATGCTGTGCGTGCACTGCACACACAAGGTTCCAACGTTGCCATGGTTGGCGACGCCTCCGTCCTGCCCACGCTGCGTGTGGCCGACTCCGGCATCCTGTTCGCCGAAGACGACCTCGCCGGCACCAAAGAGCCACGCTGGAGCGACGACGCCGAAGTCGTCCTCATCCGCGAAGACGTCATGTCCGTGCCCCAACTCATCGAGCACGCCCAACGCGTTAAACGCATCGCCAACAGCAACCTCGCCTTCGCCGTTGCGTACAACGCCACCGCAGTCGTCCTCGCCGCCGCCGGAGCCCTACCGCCCGTCGGTGCGACACTGCTCATGCTGGGCAGCTCCCTGTTCATCGAGGCGAAGTCGCGCCGGGCACGCCGGTTCAAGATCTAGGCTTTTCGCAGGTAGGCTAAGGCACTATGACTAGACGCGACCTTGTTAACGCTCCGTTCCTTGAGGCCGCCTACGGCCGCACTCCGTCCCGCACCCCGGTGTGGTTCATGCGCCAAGCCGGCCGTTCCTTGCCGGAGTACCGCAAGGTGCGAGAAGGCATTGCAATGCTGGATTCGTGCTTCATGCCGGAACTGCTCGCGGAGATCACGCTGCAGCCGGTGCGCCGCCACGACATGGACGCGGCGATCTTGTTCTCTGACATTGTGGTGCCGCTGAAGGCAGCGGGTGTTGGGGTGGAGATCGTGCCGGGAACGGGCCCGGTCGTCGATACGCCAATTCGCTCTCGCGCGGACGTGGACAACCTTCCGATCCTGGATCACACCGTCGAGGAAGTCGCCGAGGGCATCCGCATTATTCTCGACGAACTGAGCGACACCCAGGCCCTCATCGGCTTCGTGGGGGCGCCGTTTACCCTGGCCAGCTACCTCATCGAAGGCGGGCCGAGCAAGAACCACGAGAAGACCAAGGCGATGATGCACGGCGATCCGGAAACCTGGCACGCGCTCATGCGCCGCCTCGTGCCAACGATCACCGAGTTCCTCCGCACGCAGGTCGAGGCCGGCATCGACGCGATGCAACTCTTCGACTCCTGGGCAGGCTTCCTCACCGAAGCCGACTACCGCGAGTTTGTCCTGCCGTACTCGGTTGAAATCCTGGATTCAGTGGCGGGAGAGATCCCGCGCATCCACTTCGGTGTGGCCACCGGCGAGCTGCTCGGCGCCATGTCTGAGGCAGGCAGCGAGGTGATGGGTGTGGACTGGCGCGTGCCGCTGGACACCGCCGCGAAGCGTTTCGCCTCCCCGCGCGTGCTGCAGGGCAACCTGGACCCGGCGCTGCTGTTCGCCGGCACCGACGTGGTGCGCGAGGAGATTACCCGCATCAAGGGTGAGGCCGCCCGGGCAGTCGAAGCTGGCGACGCCACCGGACACATCTTCAACCTGGGCCACGGCGTACTGCCGACCACCGATGCGGACGCCATCACTGAGGCAGTGCGCATCATCCACGAGGAGAATTAATGAACATCGCCATTATCGGAGCAGGCCTTGCGGGCCTGACTGCCGCCTACGAGCTTCGTAAACTCAGCTCGAACGAGGACACGGACGAGGCGAAAATCGACGTCTACGAAGCCACTGACCGCATCGGCGGCAAGCTCTACACCGTCGCGTTCGAAGCCGGCCCGACCGATATGGGCGCCGAGGCATTCCTCGCACGCCGCAAGGATGCCGTCGAGTTCTTCACCGAGTTGGGTCTTGGTGATTTGCTCGTCGAGCCGTCCGGGTTGCGCTCCCTGATCTGGTCCAATGGCGAGGCCCGCGGTCTGCCTACCGGCGGCGTGATGGGTATCCCGTCTACCTCCGAAACGGTTGCGCACTTGGTCAGCGCCGAAACCGCAGCGCGTATCGACGACGAAGCTAACCGCGAAGGTTTCACCTGGGACACCGACGGCGACATGAACGTCGGCAAACTCGTGCGCGAGCGCTACGGCGACGAAGTCGTCGACGTCATCCTGTCGTCTCTGCTTGGTGGGGTCTACTCCTGTACCGCCGATGACCTGGGCGTTCGCGCCACCATCCCGCAACTGGCAGAAGAGCTCGACCGCCTCGCTGAAGCCGGCGACGGCAAGGTGCACCTGTCCACCGCCGTGGCCAACCTGGAGCGCTCCCGCGCGGAGCTGCCAACCGGCCAGGGGGCGGTCTTTAACACGTTCCGCGACGGCTACCACGAACTCTACGAAGCCCTCGCAGAGCAGTCTGGGGCGGACATCTACATCGACGCGTTCATCTCGGAGATTCGCCGCGAAGGCAACGGTTTCCGCCTCAAGGGCGGCGAGGACACCATCTACGACCACATCATCCTCGCCGTACCCGCACCAACCGCAGCGCTGCTGCTCAAGGAAGTCGTCCCAGAGGCGGCACAGGAGCTCCAGTCGGTGAAGTTGGCCAACTCGGCCGTTGTCGGCATGCGGTTTGCCACCGACGAGGGCCTGCCACAGAACTCGGGCGTGCTCGTCGCCACCGGTGCCGACGACGTGAAAGCGAAGGCGTTCACCTTCTCCTCGCGCAAGTGGCCTCACCTCGCCGAACGTGGCGGCGCCATCGTGCGCGCAAGCTTCGGCCGCTTCGGCGACAACATCGCCCTGACCGCCACCGAAGACGACCTGGTGGACTGGGCACTCGACGACCTGAAAACCATCACCGGCTTCGACGGCCGCGACGCCGGCCTGGAGGAAATCTTCGTCCAGCGCTGGTTCGGCGGCTTGCCGCGTTTCGACGAACACCACCTCGCCACCGTGGCCAACGTCCGAAACATCATCGACAAGGTGGACGGCATCTCCGTCACCGGCGCCTGGGCGAGCGGCGTGGGGGTGCCGGCGGTAGTGGCGGACGCGCGCGTCGTCGCCAAGCAACTGCTTTAGGCATCCTCCCAGGGGTCGATGACCTCCACACCCGTGCCCTCAAAATCCTTGAGGTTGCGGGTGGCAAGCGGGGCATCGTGGGCGCGACAAATCGCGGCGATCATCGCATCGGCGTCATGGATCGGGCGCCCCATCCTTTTTCGCTCCACGACGATTTCGCCGAATGCCCAGGCAGCGTCTGTATCAAAAGCAAGGACACCGTTGCGCTGCTCGAAATTAGACAATTGCCAGAAGACAACGTGCTGAATTTCGTTCCGTCGGGCACCTGACGGCAAACTCCGAACGCCTCGGACAATCTCGCCGACTGTAATGGAAGTAATGCACTGCTTCGGGTCCGTGGTGGCTGCCCATCGTCTGACGTTTTCGTGCGGAGCCTTCCGGCAAAGCTCTGAAACAACGTTCGTATCAAGGATGATCATGATTGACCGCCGCGACGGGCAGTGACCATTTCATCCATAACACCGGCGAGGTCATCCATACCTCCCACCTCTTGGGAGAGCTCGAAAAGCTCCAAGCCAGCCTTTACAGGTCGGACTGCTTCTTCCAGAATATGACGTACCTCTGCCTCCATAGACCGTCCATTCATACTGGCCTGAAGTTTGATCTTGTGGCGCACTCTCTCGTCGACGCCACGGATAGTCAACGTTACGGTCTTCTCTGGCTTTTCAGCGACTATGGTCTCAGCCCGACGCGTGATGCGCGTCGCTTTGCTTTTTTGGATAGCGCCCATGCTGCCTCCTTACGATCCAAATTGTGCTGTCAAAATGCTAGCATCACTGGGCGATGTGTGGCTAGGGTCAAATGCGGGTTCTCCGCTAGGTTGATCACCTATGGAAGAACACGCCAACGAGCGCGACACCGCCGAAGCCGTCGAAGCCGCCGAAGCTGCCGGCGCTGCTGATGCCGCGGCACCCACCGAACCCGCCGAGAAGGAATGGTGGGAAGAAGAAGGCCTGCCCTGGAACGGCAAACCCACCAAAGCCGACTACTGGTGCCTTGCCTGGTTTGGCTTCGTCGGTATCTTCGGCCTGGCGATGATCCCGCTGCGTGCATGGCTGCTCGGCCTGCACCCGCCGGTCCTGCTGGCACTGACCGGCTCACGCGTCGGCGCAGCCTCCACCGGTGCGCTCGCCGCGGTGGGGGAGGCGCCCCACTGGCTGATCTACCTGCTCATCGGCTCGCTGGTGAACATCAAGTTCGACTGGATCTACTGGTGGGCCGGCAAACTCTGGGGTCGCGGCATCCTGGACGTGCAGGCGGCGAACTCGAAACGCGCGGCGAAGAACATCGCCCGCGTGGAAGGGTGGGCGATCAAGCTCGGCTGGATCGGTATCTTCCTGGCGTACGTGCCCATTCCGTTGCCGATCGCATTTGTGGTGTTCGTGTTCATGGGCATCTCGGGTATGCCGTTGTGGAAGTTCATGGTGCTGAACTTCATCTCCAAGACCTTGTGGTCGTTCCTCTACCTTGGACTGGGCTGGTGGATCGGTGAGCCGGTCGTGGAGGTCCTGGACCAGTACGCCAAGGTAGCCAACTGGGTTGCAATTGCGCTGTTGGTCGTGGTGTTTTTCGGTATCTTCCGCAACCAGTCGAAGAAGAAAGGGCGCGCCGTCGAGGCCGTGGGCAACGAGCTCGAGGCAGGCAAGTAGCGAAAATGGTCGCCAACGCAAAATAGTTCCACGCTCCCGGTTGGGGCGTGGAACTATTTTCGTTCTGGTTGCCGTCTTTCCTGGGGAAAGTGAATCTTCTTGCCCGTCGGGGTGAAGAAAGTTCCCTGCCCGGGAACTTTCTTAGAAGAGGGGCTGAGGGAGAGGCAGGGCCAACCCCCTACCGGTTGACCACGACGGTGGAGAAGTCCTCGTCGCCGCGGCCGGCCTCCTGCTGCTCCTCCAGGGACGCGAGCGCGGCGGCGACGGCCGGCAGGTCCTTGTCGGCGGTGGCCAGCATGAGGCGGGCGTCCTTGGCGATGGCGTCGGCGGTGAAGTCGCCAGGCGAGGTGGAGCGCTCGCCCAACAGGAATGGGCTCTTCATGTTCACGATGAACTCCAGGCCGGTCGAGCCGAGCATGTCCACAACCTGCTCCGGCGCCAGGCCCTGCGACTCGCCCAAAACCAACGCCTCCTTGAAGCCCTGGATGGTCACGGCCAACGCCAGGTTTGCCAAGAGCTTGCCGGTGGCGGCGGCTGGGGCCGAATCGACAACCTTCAAACGCTCCGGGTTGGCGGCGGCCCAGGGGGCGACGACGTCGGCGACGGTGGATCGTCGAGAAGCATCGGCTCCGCCGACGTAGACGCCCAACTTGCCTGCGCGGGCGGGCGGCAGCGAGCCGACCACCGGGGTGTGGACGTAGCCGGGGACGGCAGCGGCGAACTCGGCGGCGTCCTCCGGGGAGATCGTGGTGGAGTCGGCCCAGGTCACGCCCTCGGGGATGAGGGACGGTTCGATGACAACCTCACGGACGGTGTCCGGGCCGAACAACGACGTAATGACAAGGTCCGCGCCCTTGACGGCCTCCTCCGGCGTCTCGACGGCACGCGCGCCACGTTCGACCAGGGGAGTGGTCTTTTCGGCGGTGCGGTTCCACACGGTCAGCGAGTGGTCGTCGACAAGTTTGAGCGCGAGCTCAGTTCCCATACGGCCAAGGCCTAAAAACGCAATATTCATATGGCCTACGATAGACAACCATGACTTCCCAGAACCCGACTTCAGGCAATACGCAGCGTTCGGCAGAATTGTTCGAGCGCGCGCAACGTTTCACACCGGGCGGGGTGAACTCGCCTGTGCGCGGGTTTGGCTCGGTTGGCGGCCAGACCCGCTTCATCCAGAGTGCGCACGGCTCGCAACTTATCGACGTCGACGGCAACAAGTACGTCGACCTCGTCTGTTCCTGGGGCCCGATGGTGCACGGCAACGCCCACCCGGAGATCATCGAGGCGGTAGAGAAGGCCCTGGTTAACGGCTTAAGCTTCGGTGCGCCGACGGAGGCTGAGATCGAGATCGCCGAGCACATCGTCTCCCGCACGTCCGTGGATGAGGTGCGCATGGTCAACTCCGGCACCGAGGCCACCATGTCTGCTGTGCGCCTCGCCCGCGGCTTCACCGGCCGTCCGAAGATTCTGAAGTTCGAGGGCTGCTACCACGGCCACGTCGACGCGCTGTTGGCGTCTGCGGGCTCCGGCATTGCAACGTTCTCCCTGCCGGATTCGCCGGGTGTAACCGGTGCGCAGGCTGCGGACACCATCGTCGTGCCGTACAACGACATTGAGGCCGTCGAGCGCGCCTTCCGTGAGAACGAAGGCCAGATCGCCGCGATCATCGCCGAGGCCGCTGCCGGCAACATGGGTACCGTCGCGCCGCAGAACGACTTCAACGCGAAGCTCAAGGAGGTCGCACACCTCAACGGTGCGTTGTTGATTCTCGACGAAGTGATGACCGGCTTCCGCACCTCCTACTCCGGTTGGTACGGCGTGGACAACGTCGCGGGCGACCTGACCACCTTTGGCAAGGTCATCTCCGGCGGCCTGCCGGCAGCCGCGTTCGGTGGCCGCCGCGACATCATGGAGAAGCTCGCGCCGAACGGCCCCGTCTACCAGGCAGGCACCCTGTCCGGTAACCCGGTGGCCATGGCGTCCGGCCTCGCCTCGTTGCGTCTGGCCAACGAGGACATCTACCCGACGCTGAACCGCAACGCCGATACGCTTGCGCAGCTTCTTAGCGACGCGCTGACCCGCGAAGGCGTCGCCCACCACATCCAGCGCGCCGCGACCATGCTGTCCGTGCGTTTTGCTGAGGGCGAGGGCCACAACTTCGCCGACATGCAGGCAGCGGACACGTTCCGTTACGCACCGTTCTTCCACGCCCTGCTGGACGCAGGCGTGTACGCCCCGCCGAGCGCGTTCGAGACCTGGTTCGTCTCCACCGCGCTGACCGACGAGGACTTCGGCCGCATCGAGGACGCCCTCGGTGCCGCGGCGAAGGCAGCCGCCCAGGCGGTGGCGCCGGAGTGAGCGACGCGTTGAACCCGGGCGGGCAGTCCCGGACGATTGTGCACCTGGTACGCCACGGGGAGGTCTACAACCCGAAGAAGATCCTCTACGGGCGGATGCCGGGCTACCACTTGTCGTCGCGAGGTAAGTCCATGGCGCTGGTGACCTCGAAGTTCTTTGAGGGCCGCGACGTGACGTACCTGGCGGCGAGCCCGCTCGAGCGCGCGCAAGAAACGGCGCAACCGATCGCGGAGGTGACCGGCTGCGAGATCCAGACCCGCGAGGACATCCTCGAGGCCGGCAACACCTTCGAGGGCCTACGTACCAAGGGCTGGCGCACCCAGTTGGCCAATCCGATCCGCTGGCGCCACATGACCAACCCGTTCAAGCCGAGCTGGGGCGAGTCCTACGACGCCATCTTGGAGCGCATGTGGGACGCCGTGCTCGACGCCCGTGACATCGCCGACGGCCACGAGGCCGTCATGGTCAGCCACCAGCTGCCCATTGTCATGGTGCAGCGCCAGGTGCAGGGCAAGCCGCTCGCACACATGAGTCGCCAGTGCGACCTGGCCAGCGTGACGTCACTTGTGTTTGAAGGTGGCCGTGTTGTTGACTGGGCCTACAACACCCCAGCCCAGGAGATCTAGGTAGACACCATGACGAAGAAGCGGAAGCTTATCGCCACTGCGTGCTGCGCGGCGGCGCTGGCGCTTTCGGCCTGCTCAAGCTCGTCGGCGGACCAGGGCGGAACCTTCTCGTTCCACTCCCCAGGTGGCCAGACGGAGATCACCTACGACGAGGCAGAGCGCAAGCCCCTTGCCGGTTTTGAGGGCGAGTCCCTCATGGAGCCAGACCAGACGATCGCACTGTCGGATTTTGAGAACCAGATCGTGGTGCTCAACGCCTGGGGCCAGTGGTGCGCGCCGTGCCGTGCGGAGGTGGATGACCTCGAGGAGATCCAGCAGCACCTGCAGGCCAACGGGCAGGGCACCGTGCTGGGCATCAACGTGCGCGACTCCAATGCGGAGATTGCCCGGGACTTCGTCAAAGACAACGGCGTGACCTACCCGTCCATCTACGACCCGCCGTTTAAGACCGCCGCCTCGCTCGGTGGCGTGCCGTCCTCGGTGATCCCGACCACGATCGTGCTGGACAAGCAACACCGTCCGGCCGCGGTGTTCCTGCGCGGGGTGACTGCGGATGACATCATCGAGGTTGTTGACCGTTTGGCTGAGGAGGCCTAGGTGGGCCTTGCCGACATCGTCACCGACGGCCCGCTGCTGTTCGGCCTGCTTGCTGCCGCGCTGGCCGGGTTGGTGTCGTTCGCATCCCCGTGCGTGATCCCGCTGGTGCCGGGCTACATCTCGTATCTGACCGGCGTGGTCGGCGGCGAGATGACCATGGACGACAAAGGCCCGCGCGTGGCCCGCAAACACTGGGCGGTCGCCGGTGCGGCTACGTTGTTCGTCGCCGGGTTCACGGTTGTGTTCCTGCTGGCCACGGTCACGGTGTTCGGCGCGGCCAGCGCGATCGCGCTCAACGCCCAGACGCTCACCCGCATCGGCGGGGTGGTCACCATCCTCATGGGCCTGGTGTTCATGGGTGCGGTGCCGGCGCTGCAAAACGACACCCGCATGCAGCCCAAAAAGTGGACCACGATCCTTGGCGCGCCGCTGCTCGGCGGTGTGTTCGCGCTGGGGTGGACGCCGTGTTTGGGGCCGACGTTGGCGTCGATCATCTCGGTGTCGGTTGGCACCCAGGGGCTTACCGCAGCCCGCGGCGTGCTGCTTGTCGTCGCGTATTGCATCGGCCTAGGCCTGCCATTTCTGCTGGTGGCGTTGGGGTCGTCGAAAGCTGTGCGCTCCATCGACTTTCTAAGCAAGCATTCGCGCGCCATCCAGATCGCAGGCGGCATCGCCATGATCCTCGTCGGGCTTATGCTGCTCACCGGCGCATGGGACGCGTTCATCGGCTGGTCGCGCCAACTCGTCGACGGTTTCGGAAGGACGATCATCTAAATGAAGACGGCACAAACCTGGCTGCGCAAGGCGTGGCACTGGCTCACCAGCATGCGCACCGCACTCATGCTGCTGTTCATCCTCGCGCTCGCGTCCGTGCCGGGTGCTCTGCTGCCGCAGCGCCAAGTCAGCGCAACGCTTGTCGACGACTACCTGCGCGCCAACCCCACCATGGGGCCCATCTACGACCGCCTGCAGCTCTTCGACGTCTTCAACTCCACCTGGTTTGTTGCCATCGTGCTGTTGCTGGTCATCTCCCTGATCGGCTGCATCCTCCCGCGCTCGATGGACCACTGGCGGGCCTATAACGCCAAGCCGACCCGCGCCCCGCGCTACCTCACCCGCATGCCAATGCATACGGAGGGTGTGGTTGAGGGGGACGAGGGGGTCGTCGCAAAGCAAGTGCGCGACAAGCTCAAGCGCTGGCACGTCGCCGAATACCAACCCGACGAGGACCGCGCGGGCGTGTTCTCCATCTCGGCGGAACGCGGCTACACGCGTGAGTTGATGAACCTGATCTTCCACATCGGCATCGTCGGCATGATCGTCGCCTTCGCCGCAGGCCGCATGGTGTTTTACGAGGGCCAGGCCATCGTGATCACCAATTCCGAGCACGAAAACGCCATCCCCGTCGAACAGTCGCGCGTGTTCTGTAACACCTCGCCCGCCAACTTCGACGTGTTCCGCGCCGGGCCATTTTTCGACGGCACCGGCCTGACCCCCTTCTGCTTCGAATCACAAGACTTCAAGGCGAAATACCTCAACAACGGCCAAGCCAACGAGTTCTCCTCGGACGTGACCTACACCGACGACCTCAACGCGCCGCGGGACGAATGGGATCGCGCCACTCTGACCGTCAACGGCCCGCTGCGCATCAACGGCGACCGCATCTACCTGCAAGGCCACGGCTTCGCCCCGCAGATCACCATCACCTGGCCGAACGGGGAGACCCGTACCCAGATGGTGCAGTTCCGCCCCACGGACGTGACCACGTTCCTGTCGTCTGGCGTGATGCGTTTCGATCCACCGGCCGGCATGTACCCGGATTTGGGGGAGCGCCGCAAGAACCAGATCGCCATCGAGGGCAACTTCGCGCCCACCGCCAACTGGACCGGCCCGAACGGCGACCAGTTGCAGTCCGCCTTCCCCACGATGGATGACCCGGCGATTTCCGTCGACGTCTACGTCGGTGACGCCGGCCTGGATACCGGCCGCCCGCAGAACATCTTCACGCTCGACCAGGCGCTCGTCGCCGAAGGCCTGCTGCAGAAAGTCACCCGCGTCCAGCTGACCCCGGGCTCCGAAGCCACCGTGGACACCGACGGCGGCGAGGTGAAGGTGCGTTTCGACGGCGCCGCCGAATACGCCAACTACCAAATCTCGCGCGACACCACCCAGATCTGGGCGCTGATCGCCTCCACCGTCATGCTGCTCGCACTCGCCGGCTCGCTGGCGATTAAACGCCGCCGCATCTGGGTCCGCCTGCACCCGTCCGACACGCCAGGCCACACCGCCGTGGAAATCGCCGGCCTCGCCCGCACGGACCGCGCGGGGTGGGGACGCGAGTTCGACGAGCTCGCAGCAGAGCTTCTTAGCGACGATTCACACCTCGAACGTCGCGAAGACGAGGAAGAATTTGACCCCTATGACCTTGGAAAATAGGTGCCTGGTGGAGTAGGTTAAGACCTATGCTTGTCAACACCACCATGGCGGAACTGTCCGACCTGACATTCCGCACCGCATTCATCATCTACATCGTGGCGCTGATCATGTCCTTCATCTACTACGGACGCGTCACGGCAGTCATCGACGTCCGCCGCGAGGCTTTGGCAGAGAAGGCCGAGAAGGCTGAGAAGAAGGTGCTGGTGGGAGCTGGCGGGCCGGATGTCGTCGATACGCAATCGCCGTTCGACGACTCGGAATACACCGCCAAGGTGGCCAGCGCCCGCAAATGGGCCGGCATGACCCAGGCGCTGGTCTGGGTGGGCGTGGCGCTGCACGTGGTGGCATTTGTCACTCGTGGCCTCGGCGCGAAACGCTTCCCGCTGGGCAACCTGTACGAATACATCCTGTTCATGACCGCTGTGATCATGGTGGTCGCCGCCGTGGTGATTCAGCGTAAAGGCTGGCACACCATCTGGCCGTGGCTGCTGTTCCCAATGGTCATCGCGATGTTCCTCAACTCCACGGTGTTCCACATGCAGGCCGCCCCGGTGGTGCCGGCGCTGCAGTCCTACTGGCTGCCGGTCCACGTGTCCTCCGCGGCGATCGGCGCATCCATCGGCCTGGTCTCCGGCGCGTTCGCCCTGCTGTACCTGCTGCGCATGTGGCAGCCCCGCGGCGGGGAGCACGGCTTCTTCGGCGCCATTGCGCGCCCGCTGCCGTCCGCGAAGACGCTCGACCAAATCGCCTACAAGACCGCCGTGGTCACCCTGCCGCTGTTCGGCATCGGCATCGTCTTCGGTGCCATCTGGGCCGAGGTAGCCTGGGGTCGCTTCTGGGGTTGGGACGCGAAGGAAACCGTGTCCATGATCACCTGGATCCTCTACGCCGCCTACCTCCACGCCCGCGCTACCGCCGGCTGGAAGTCCACCGCAGCGGCGTGGATTAACGTGTTCGCCATGGCGATGACAATCTTCAACATGACCTACGTCAACACCGTGATCGCGGGTCTGCACTCCTACGCAGGGCTGAACTAGTGAAGGTGCTGATCACCGGCGGTGCCGGTTACATCGGGTCCACAATTGCGTCCTGCTGCGATGATGCCGGCATCACGCCGGTAATTCTGGACGATTTCTCTACCGGCCTGCGCACCTTCGGCGAGCGCTTCGCCTGCTACGAGGGCGACGTCGCTGATGTCGCCTTGCTCGAGCGCGTGTTCACGGACCATCCCGATATCTTCGCGGTGATCCACTGCGCCGCCAAGATCGTCGTCCCCGAGTCCGTCGAGCGCCCCCTGTTGTACTACGACAACAACGTGGCCAAATCCATCACGCTGCTGTCCGTCATGGAGCGCTTCGGCGTGCGCCGCTTCATCCTGTCGTCCACCGCGTCCATGTACGAGCCGGGCTCCGACTACATGGTCGACGAAACCAGCCCTGTAGACCCGCAAAGCCCCTACTCCGCGTCGAAGTGGTTGTTGGAGCGAGTGCTTCGCGACGACACCGCCACCGGCCACCTCAACGCCATCGCCCTGCGCTACTTCAACCCCATCGGCGCCGACCCGGCCCTGCGCACAGGCCTGCAGAACCCGGTCCCGTCCCATGCGTTGGGCAAGATGATCTCCGCCTACCGCGCCGGCGAGACCTTCACCGTCACCGGCGTTGATTGGCCGACCCGCGACGGCTCCGGCCTGCGCGACTACATCCACGTTTGGGACCTCGCCCGCGCCCACGTCGCCTGCCTGCAGCGTTTCGACGACATCTCCACCGGCTACGACGTCATCAACCTCGGCACCGGCCAGGGCACCACCGTCTTCGAACTCGCCGAGGCCTTCGGTGAGGCCACCGGCACCCCACTGTCCGTGGCCACCGGCCCGGCCCGCCCCGGCGACGTAGTCGGCTGCGCCACCCGCACCGACAAAGCCCACGACGTGTTGGGCTGGACCCCCGAACGCTCCATCGCCGACGGGGTGCGCGACTCCCTGGCCTGGTCTGAGAACCTCCCCGCCGTTCTGGAACAAGAGGCCAACCGATGACCAAACCCCGCAACAAGCAGGGTAAACCCGCCAGCGACGATCCGGTGCTCATCGCCCTCGGCGAGCAGATTGCCTCCAGGCGCCGCGCTTCGGGGCGTTTGCAGCAGGACGTCGCCGACGCCGCCGGCGTGTCCCGCTCCACCCTGCAC
This sequence comes from Corynebacterium sp. HMSC08F01, assembly GCF_001807545.1. Classification (NCBI taxonomy): domain Bacteria; kingdom Bacillati; phylum Actinomycetota; class Actinomycetes; order Mycobacteriales; family Corynebacteriaceae; genus Corynebacterium; species Corynebacterium sp. HMSC08F01. Next base: position 23,589 of record NZ_KV789263.1, read on the forward strand.
ACCATCGAGCACGGCGGCGCCGGCGTTCGGTGGGAGAAGGTCATCTCGGTGGCCCACACCCTGGGCCTGAAGGTTGTCCTGGCGGAGTCGGACTGACACTTTCCGCCGGAATCTGTCAGCGCACCGCATTGCGCCTGGTCAGAAATCGGACCTGACAGATTTCGCAAAATCTGTCAGGGAGGGACAAATAGTTCCACGCCCGCGCCGGAACCCGGGAACTATTTGCGCGATCTCAAAAACCGACCTGGGGGAAGTGAAATATTTCTCCTCCCAAACCCAAGAAAGTTCCCGGGCGGGGAACTATTTGCAAACCCGCCCCTAGTCCAGTTCGCCGCGACGCCGGCGGCGCTCCTCGTCCTCGCGGCGCTTACGTTCGGCTTCTTCGCGGGCGCGGCGCTCCTTGAACCGGTTCTTCTCGATGTTCCAGAGGAACTCTTCGTCATCGTCAGGACCTTTAATGACCGGCTTTTGGGGTTCCTGGAGGCCGCGCTGGCTGCCGTAGCGCTGCGCGGAGCCGGGGCCGAACGCTTTCCACATGAGGATGACGGCCAGGATGATCAATGCAAGGAGTAGCAATCTTCCCATGGTTTTAAACATACTTGCCCGCCGGTTAGGGTTAGCCATGTGAATGAGGAAACTTCTCCGCAGGTAGATCCGCAGGCTAAGTCGCGCGCGAATAGGGCGGTCGCGGTGTATGGCGTGTTGCGGTTGGTGTTGTTCATTGCGCTGACGGTTGTGATTCAGCTCTTCGCAGTGCTTATCGACGCCCCCGTGCCCGTCATCATGTCCGCCCTCCTTGCCCTTATCGTGGCGTTCCCGCTGTCCATGCTGGTGTTCAAGCGCCAGCGGTTGGAGGCGAACGCGGCGGTGGCGGAGCTGAAGCGTCAGCGCGATGCTCGCAAGGAGTGGATCCAGAGCGAGCTCGCGGACCGCTAGAGGCGCCGGCAGCGCAGCGCGGACAGTCGGCGCGAGCAGCCAGGGCGCCGATAGCCGTCGCTAGCGGCCGAGTTCGTGGCTGAGCGCCTCGAGTTCGCCGCCGCCGGCCATTTGGTGGGTGAGCTCGTCGAGCGTGACGTTCTCGCGGGGCTCATCGAGCTCCTGGCGGCCGAGTTTCAGGATGGTGAAGTGGTCGCCGACCAGGTAGGCGTGGTGGGGGTTGTGGGTGACTAAGACGACGGCGATGCCGCGGTCGCGGGCGGCCGCCACGAAGCGCAGGACCACGCCGGATTGTTTGACGCCGAGGGCGGCGGTGGGCTCGTCGAGAATAAGCACGCGGGCGCCGAAGTAGACGGCACGTGCGATGGCGACGACCTGGCGTTGGCCGCCGGAGAGGTTGCCGGCATCGACGTCGACGTCGGGGATGTCGATGCCCATTTCGCGGAGTTGTTCGGCGCAGATCTGTTTCATTTCGGTGTCGCGAAGTGCACCGAAGCGGCCGGTGAGTTCCTGGCCGAGGAAGAAGTTGCGCCACACGCTTAACTCGTCGACGATCGCGAGCGTTTGGTGCACGGTGGCGATGCCGGTGTCGATGGAGTCGCGGGGGGAGGTGAAGGTGGTGGGGGTGTCGTCGATAAGCAATTCGCCCGATGTGGGCTGATGGAGCCCGGCGAGGATCTTGATCAGTGTCGACTTGCCTGCGCCGTTGTCGCCGAGGACACAGGTGACTTCGCCTTCGCGGACGGTCAGGTTCACACCGCGCAGGGCGTCGAAGCTGCCGTAGGACTTGGTGATGTTTTTCAGTTCAATGACAGCCACTTAGCGCCCCTTGGTGTATTTGGCGAAGGACGTGTTGGTGAACACGGCGAAGAGCAGCGTTGCGCCGAGGAAGAACTTGAACCAGTCGGGGTTCCAGCCGGCGTAGACGATGCCCTGGTTGGTCAGGCCGAAGATCAGCGCGCCGATGGCGGTGCCCACTGCGGTGCCGCGGCCGCCGGTCATGGCGCAGCCACCGATGACGGCGGCAATGATGTAGAGGAATTCGTTGCCCACGCCTTGGCCGGCCTGGATGGAGTCGAAGGCGAACAGAGTGTGCATGCCGACGAACCAGGCGGCGAAGCCGACGCCCATGAACAGCAGGATCTTCACGCGGCGAACCGGCACGCCGACGGCGCGGGCTGCGTCCTGGTCGCCGCCGACTGCGGTAATCCAGTTGCCGAACTTGGTGCGAAATAGCACGAACGATGCGATGGCGACGAACAGGATCCACCACAGGACGGTCACGTTGAGGGTGACATCGCCGATGTTGAAGGTGCCGGCGAAGACCTTGCGGGCGGACGGGAAGCCCTCCATGTCGGCGATGGTCGGCGTGGCCACCTGGCCGGTGATGAACTTAGTTAAGGCGAGGTTGAGGCCCTGCAGCATGAGGAAGGCCGCCAGGGTGATCAGGAAGCTCTCGATGCCGGTGCGTGTGACCAGGTAGCCGTTGAGTGCGCCGATGGCCAGGGAGATGCCCAAAGCCATGAAGGCGCCGACCCACGAGTTGAGGTGCAGGTTGTAGTTCAGCATCGTAGCGGCGAGCGCGGCGGTGGTGACGGCGACGCCTGAGGACAGGTCGAATTCCCCGCCGATCATGAGCAGTCCGACGGCGAGTGCCACGATGCCCAGTGTCGACGACGCGTACAACGTGGTCGCAAACGCTTCAAAGGAACGGAATGCGGGCGCGACTGACAGGAAGAACGCGAAGATGGCGATGAAGCCGAGCAGGGATGCGAACTCTGGCCGTCGGATCAGTTTGGAAAGGCCGGTGTGGGTGCGTAGTCGGTCGTCGCTGGAGGTCGATTCCTCGCGCGACTCGTTGGCTGTGACGGCTGTGCTCATCGCATACCTGCCTTCGCAGCCTCAGCGACCTTGTCCACGTTCGACTTATCGACGAACGACGGCCCCGTATACACCGGGCGTCCTCCACCGAGTGTGCCGCCGTTGCGTTTCGCGACCCACAGTGAATCCACGGCAAGGTAACCCTGCAGGTACGGCTGCTGGTCGACGGCGAAGGCGACGCGGCCGTCGGCGATGGCGTCGACAAGCTCGGCGTTGGTGTCAAAGGTGGCAACCTGCGCCTCGGAGCCGGACTGCTTCACCGACTCGGTTGCGCGCATGGCCACCGGTGCTTGGAGGGCAAACACGGTGTCGAAGCTCTTGTCTTGCGACAGCTTTGAGGTGATCGTGGACTGCACGGCGGTGAGGTCTTGGCCGTTAACGTAGAGCAGCTCGACGTCGCCGCCGAGGCCGTTCCGGACGCCGTCGCAACGCGCTTCCTGCGAAGAGTTGCCCTGCTCGTGGATGATGCACAGGACCTTCTTCTTGCCTTCCTCCTTGAGGCGCTCGCCGGCGGCGTTGCCCGCCACGGTTTCGTCTTGGCCGAAGAAGCCGGTCATGCCGTAGTCCTGGTACTTGCTCATGCCGGCGTTGAGGCCCACCACGGGGATGCCGTGATCAACGGCGTTGCGGGCTGCTGGGCCGATGGCCTCGGCGTTCGGCATGGTCACGGCGATGCCGTCCACACCGGCGTCCACGGCAGAGCGCACCAGGTTGGCCTGGTTGGGAGCCTGCGGGTCGGAGGAGTAGCGCAGCTCGATGTTGTCTTTTTTGGCTGCGTCCTCGGCGCCCTTGCGCACGAGGTCCCAGTAGGTGTCGCCCGGTGCGCCGTGGGTGACCATGGCGACGACGTAGCGCGGCGTGTCTACGCCACCGGCGGTGCCTTCGGTGTTTTCTGCTCGCGGGGCGCCGCCTGTCGACGAGCACCCGGCGAGCATCGTCGCAGCCATCAGTGCTGCGGCAACGAGTGTTTTCCGTGCCTTAAGCATTACAAGATTGTGATCCAAAGCACCCTATTTGTCAAGGTCATGGGCAGCGTCACAGGCAGCGCCGCGGGCCGACTCAGAAGACTCCCGCAATAAGCAACATTGCAGGTAGCGCCAGGAAAGTGGTGAGGAAGACGGTGTCGCGGCAGATCACTTCGCCGGAGCGGTACGTGGCCGCGTAGTTGTACACGTTCTGGGCGGTCGGCAGCGCACACAGGATCAGGGCGGCGTACATGTCGCTGCCGGTCAAGCCCATTTGCGTAGCGACGATCCACGCCACCGCCGGCATGCCGATGAGTTTGAGGGCGGTAGCGGTGATCGTCGGTAAGCGGTGGCTCTGGAGGACCTTCTCGCCCGTGAGCGACGCGCCGAAACTCATGAGGATCAGCGGGATGGAGGCGCCGCCGAGGATTTCCAAGGGGGCCAGCACCGGTTCGGGCACGGTCCACGAGGAAGCGGACACGGCAAAGCCCGCGAAGGCCGCAACAACAACCGGGGCGGTCAGACCAGCAAGGACCGACTTGAGCACGCCCGACGCGCCGCGGTCCAGACCTGCGATAACGATGGGGGAGAGCACCGCCATCTGCAGCACCAGCGCCGGGATGACGTACGTCGGATCGCCCAGCACATACGTGGCAATGGGCAGGCCGATGTTGACCGAGTTGTAGTAACTCGACGACGCCGCACCCGCCATCGTCTCCGCCGTGTCCTGCTTGAACCACACGGCGCTGATGATCCAGTAAATGATCATCGTGGCCACCGTGGCAATCGCGATGACCAAAATGACCGGGGAGAAAAACGCGTCCGTGTCCGAGACCGCCACTGAGGAGAAGATCAGCGCCGGGGTGGCCACGTAGAACGCGATGCGGTTGAGCTGTAGACGTTGCTCGCCCGGTCCAATGACGCCTTTGTGTGCAAGCCACCACCCCGCTGCGATGACAGTGAAGATGATGGCAAAACCGGTAAGGACGTCAAGCATGCCGTTACCTTAGAACGTCTCCTTCGGGACGTACTCACTCCACCCGAAATCGCTCTCGTTCGGCATGTCGGAGGTGTACGGCACGGGCTCGCCCGCGCCGCCGAAAATCGCTGAGCCCACCGACGCCATGGCCAGGGCTGTCACCACCGACCAGATCAGCATCGCCTTGCCGTTCATGCCCAGCACCGGGATGAGGTCCTTGCCTTCAGCGCCGCTGCGCACCTTCATAATTGCCGCTACCGCAAATGGCAGGGCAATAAACGCCGCAAGCGCAGGCTTTGCAGAGATGGCCAGCACGATCGACACCCCGAACGGGACGAGGGTGAGGAAGGTGAAGAGGCGGCGCGAGTTGTCGTCGCCAAGCCGCACTGCAAGCGTGCGCTTCCCGGCCTCGGCATCGGTGGGGATGTCGCGGATGTTGTTGGCCAGGTTCACCGACGCGGAGATCGCACCCACCGCGATGGCGCACAGGAGGGCCTCCCATGACACGAACCCGGTCTGCGTAAACGCCGTACCAATCACGGCGACCAGTCCGAAGAAGATAAACACGGACACTTCACCTAAGCCGGAGTAGCCGTAGGGGCTTTTGCCGCCGGTGTAGAACCAGGCCGCGGCGATGCACAGCGCGCCAACCAGGATGAGCCACCACGCGCCCGAGGCGATGGAGAGGATGATGCCAAACACGGCAGCCACCGCGAACGACGCAAACGCGGCGAGCTTCACATGCTCCGGCTCCGCAAGCCCGGCTGCGGTGAGGCGCGTCGGGCCGGTGCGGTCCTCGTCGGTGCCGCGGATGCCGTCGGAGTAGTCGTTGGCAAAGTTCACGCCGATGATCAGCGCCCACGCCACGATGAACGCCAAGATTGCGTACTCCAGGTCCGCGAGCCCGTAGAGGGCGGCGGCGCCGGTGCCGGCGATGACGGGGGCGAAGGCGTTTGGCCAGGTGTGGGGGCGTGCGGCCTCCCACCAGTGGTGCAATGTGGCGGAATCAGTCATGCACTCCATCATGCACCCTTGCGCTGCGGTGGGCTAGGGTAGTTCGCCATGTGGATTGACTATGCCGTGCGCCAGGGGCTCGTGGCGACGAGCGCGTTTGTGCGGCTGCCAATCCTGAACCACGCCGCGCAACACGCCGATATTGCCTTCCCTACCAGCGGGGATACCGTTATCTCCCTGACCACACACGGTTCGAGGGTGAAGTCGGCAGCGTCTGCGATCGCCTCGCTTCTTGTGGGCACGAAACGCCTGCCGGTGCATTTGTGGCTCGACCCGGCGGACTTTGATGCACCCTGGCCCGCTACCTTGCGCGGGCTTGTGGACCGCGGCCTGCACGTCCATAAGTCCCCCGGCGGCCTCGGACCCCACACGAAGTATTTCGGTACCTTCCAGGAACTACCCGGCCACAGCGTGATCACGGTTGACGACGACGTCCTCTACCCCCGCAACTTCGCCGAAACCCTCCTTGCAGCCGCCGACCCCGCCAACGTCACCGCATTCCGCGCCCACCGCATCACGCTTGATTGCGACACCATTGCCCCCTACAAAAAGTGGCGCCCCGTCCGCACCACCGAGCCATCGCACTTGAACTTCGCCACCGGTGTGGACGGCGTGCTGTACCCACCGAACATGGTGGAGTTCGTCGCCTCCCGCGGCACAGCGTTTCTCGACGTCTCCCCGCGCGCCGACGACGTCTGGCTCAACCACTGTGCGCTTCGCGCCGGATTCCCCGTCCGCCAGGTGGCGGACCGCCCCGCCTCGTTCCCGCTCGTGCCCGGCTCCCAACGCGTGCGCCTGTCCCGCGACAACCTCGCCGGCGGCAACGACACCCAAATCGCCGCAACCTACACCGAGAAGGACGTGAACCTGCTCCTCGCTGCTGTGTAGTGGGTGTACACGGCGGTGGAGGACTACGCTTTTACGCGTGAGCACACCATCCACCCCACGGTGGTTCCGTCCGGCGCAGCTGACTGCGCTGGGTTTTCTCGTACTGATCGCGTTCGGCACTGCGTTGTTGTGCATGCCGTTCGCCTCAGCCGACGGCACAGCAACGCCGTTCATGGATGCCTTGTTTACCGCCACGTCCGCCACATCGCTGACGGGCCTGGTCACGGTGGATACCGGCAGCCACTGGAGTATCGCGGGCCGCGTCATCGTTATCACGCTGATCCAGGTCGGCGGCCTGGGCATCATGAGTATTGCCTCGCTGACCGGCATGCTGCTGACTGGCCGAGTGAAGTTGCGGTCGCGCTACTCTACGGCTGCTGAAGGGCGTCCGATTTTGGAAGGCGGGGTGCGTGCCACGCTCGTCGCTACGCTATTGCTCACCTTCGCCTTCGAACTGTTTGTTGCAGTGATCCTGTTCTTCCGCTTCATGGTCGAATACGACATGCCGGTCCTCAGCGCGGCGGGCGAGGGGATCTTCCACGCAATTTCCGCGTTTAACAACGCCGGGTTTGGGCTGCGCTCGGACAGCCTGATCTCGTACAACTCGGACGGCTGGATCCTCCTGCCGCTGGCAGGCGCGCTGATGATCGGCGGGCTCGGCTACCCGGTGCTTTCCGAGTTGGTTGGCCGCAGCCGGGAGCGCTTCCGCGGCCTGCTGCGCGGCACACCAGTCAGCGCCCGGAGACTTTCAGTAACCACCCGCATTACCCTTGCTGGCACAACGTTTCTGGTGCTCTCCGCCATGGCGCTCATCGCCGTGCTGGAGTGGCGAGGATTCCTTGCAGACATGTCCACGGGCACGAAGCTCCTCAACGCATTCTTCAGCGGCGTCACCCCGCGTACCGCCGGGTTCAATTCCATCGACTACGCCGACGCCCACCCGATCACGCTCATGGTCACCGACATCTACATGTTTATCGGCGGCGGCTCCGCAGGTACCGCGGGTGGCATCAAGATCACCACCGCGATCGTGCTGATTGCCGCCATGGCAGCTGAGTTTGGCGGGCGTGACCAGACCACCGTGGGCAAACGCACCGTCCCAAAGTCGGTGGTCCGCCAGGCCATGACGGTCGCCGCCGCAGGCGTTACTGCGGTCACCCTCGGCGTGGCCGCGCTCCGGGTGTTCGACCCCCAGTTCACCGCGGACCAAATCAGCTTCGAGGTCATGTCAGCCTTTGCCACGACAGGCCTATCCACGGGCATTACCTCGTCGCTAAGCGTGCCCTCCCAACTCGTGCTGTGTCTTTTGATGTACCTCGGGCGCATTGGCCCGTTCACTCTCGTGGCGGCGCTTGCCGCCCGTAACGTCGTGCGCAGGTACGACTACCCAGTAGAAAGGCCTTTCATTGGCTAGCTTCCCCGGCTCCCTGTTGCGGAGCAAACAACGCATCGACATCCCACCGGTTGTGGTCATCGGCCTCGGCCGCTTCGGTGGCGCGCTTGCCCACGAACTGACCCGCCACGGCGTAGAGGTCCTCGGCATCGACGTTGATGAGCGACTCGTGCGCGATCATGCGCCATTGCTTACCGACGCCATCGTGGCCGACACCACCGACCTCGAAGCCCTGCGCCAACTCGGTGTCCAAGAAGTGGAACGTGCCGTCATCGGCATCGGCTCCGCGCTCGAGGCATCTATCCTCACCGCCTCGAACCTTGTCGATCTCGGCGTACCTGACATCTGGGCCAAAGCCGACTCCGAATCCCACGCCCGCATCCTGCAACGCCTCGGCGTCGCCCACGTCGTCCGCCCAGAGCACGACACCGGCCGCCGCGTCGCCCACCTGCTCGGCGGACGCTTCCAGGACTTCGCCGAACTTGCCGAGAATTACGGCGTGATCAAGATGGTCCCGCCACGCCCGCTACTCGACGGCCCCTGCGACGCCTCGCGTCTCTGGGACAAACACCGCGTGCAAGTGGTGTCAGTGCGCAACGGCTCAGGCCAGTGGCACCCATTCGCACCAGGCATGGAACTGACCGCTTCCGACCTGGTCGTGCTTGCCGGTGCGCCCGACGACCTGGAGCGGTTCTCACAGCTGTAGGTGGTCTGTTTCTGCTGCGGTGTAGGGGTGTCATGTACCGTCGTGGCATGTCGCACACACCCCGCAAGCCGATCCCCAAAGTTGCTTACGCTCCGATGCTAGGCCTGGAAACCTATGTGCGCGCACGGGTTGAAAAGGACGCGTCACACCTCGTCCAACTTCGTGCATCTGCGTTGAACCAATGTGTTTACTGCCTGGCAATGCACCGACGGGACGCAAGGAAAGATGGCTGGTCCAAGGAGCGCGTCTCGCAGGCGGAGAACTGGACCGACAATCGCGAGCAGTTCACCGAAAAAGAACGAGCCGTTCTCGAACTGACCGATGCAGTGACGAGAATCAACGGCGAGAGCTCCGTTCCGGATGAACTCTGGGAACGCGTCGAGGAGCAGCTCGGCGAAAAGGAAGCACGAAACGTATTGATGGCGATTGTCGCAATCAACGCGTGGAACCGCATCGCCATCACCACCCGGATGGATCCACGAAGCCTTTCACGAGTCGACGCGTTTGACCTCGGTAATGAATGACAAACATTGAAGCCCTGCGCCGTTAGTCTCAGTCCATCTGCAGCACGGTGCGAAGTTCCTGGAACAGCTCCGGGCGCAGCCGGTGTATGACCGTCCTGCCCTGGCGGCTCTTTTCTAGGAGGCCGGCCTCGGTAAGCATTTTGAGGTGGTGGGAAACTGTCGGTTGGCTTAGCCCGGAGCGTTGCGTGAGTTCGCCCACGCTCATCGGCTCGCAGCCCTCTTCGGCGATTCTGGAGAGAAGTTGTAGCCGTCCGGGGTCCGCTAAAACTTTGAATAGGGCTGAGTAGCGCGTCGCGTCGTCTTCGGAGAGCAAGCCGGAGCCCAGTGAGCAGCAGTCGAGGTCAGTGTTTTCTGTAGTGGCGACGTAATCCTTCATGCTTCCTACCTCGTCATATTGACGGTGATAAATATGAGGCTTAGTGTTCGTTTTGAATGCTGTCAATAGATAAGGATTCCAGATGGAAGACACAACCTCTCAGCCAGTAGAGCGTATGTCGTTTCTTGACCGCTTCCTACCAGTGTGGATCATGCTCGCCATGGCGGCGGGCCTCGCTCTTGGACGGGCAGTGCCGGGACTTTCGGGCGCACTTGAGAGTCTCGAAGTCGGAAGCATCTCGCTTCCGATCGCGCTCGGCCTGTTGGTGATGATGTACCCGCCCTTGGCCAAGGTGCGCTACGACAAGACCCGCGAGATTGCCACCGACAAACGGTTAATGACCGTCTCAATCATCTTGAACTGGATCGTCGGCCCCGCGTTCATGTTCGCACTCGCCTGGATCTTCCTGCCGGATGAGCCGGAGCTGCGCACCGGCCTCATCATCGTTGGTCTCGCTCGCTGCATCGCCATGGTGCTGGTGTGGTCGGACCTGTCATGCGCCGACCGTGAAGCCACCGCAGTGCTCGTGGCCATCAACTCGGTGTTCCAGGTTCTCATGTTCGGGGTACTCGGCTGGTTCTACCTGCAAATCCTGCCCAGCTGGCTGGGTTTGGAGACCACCTCGGTGGAGTTCTCCTTCTGGGCAATCGTGTCCTCCGTGCTGGTCTTTTTGGGCATCCCGCTGCTCGCCGGGCTGCTGTCTCGCATCATCGGTGAGCGCACCAAGGGCCGCGACTGGTACGAAAACACCTTCCTGCCCCGGATCTCCCCACTCGCGCTGATTGGTCTGCTGTACACAATCGTCCTGCTCTTCTCGTTGCAAGGCGACCAGATCCTCTCCCAGCCGTGGACGGTGGCACGGGTAGCGATCCCGCTGTTGTGCTACTTCGTCGGCATGTTCGCTATCGCACTCGTGGTGTCCAAGGCATCCGGGATGGGCTACGCCCAGTCCGCGTCCGTGTCCTTTACCGCGGCGGGCAACAACTTCGAGTTGGCCATCGCCGTTGCGATCGGCACGTTCGGCGCCACGTCCGCCCAGGCGTTGGCGGGCACGATTGGACCGCTTATCGAGATCCCCATCCTCGTCGGCCTCGTCTACCTCATGCGCGGGATCGGCCCGAAACTGTTCCCAGGCGATCCCACCTTGCCCAAATTGTCCTAAGGAGACGTTGTGAAGCCCTCAGTCCTGTTCGTGTGCGTCGGCAACGGCGGCAAATCCCAGATGGCGGCGGCATGTCGCACGGCACGCTAGAGCGCTCGCTTATCGACGAACTCCTGTAGCGGCTTAGCACGCCGAGGTCATCGGGATTCGCTGCTTATTGCGGAACCTCGTCGCCTGCATGCGTGCCGGCGACGTGCCGCGGTAGTGGGTGGTGGAGGGGGGGAGGTTGCGTACTTCGGATTGCTGAACGGTTTTCGGGAGCGTTGCTTCTCGATCCTCACACCGCCGCATTCTGGCACGGCTTACACGGTTGTGCTTTGTGAGTTCTCGGGGCGAAGCCACAAGCTCAAGAATGTTTAGGACGTGCGATGCCGTTCCGGTATGAGGGTGAAGCAGCCGTGACCGCGAGGTAGTCACTGAGGAACCCCTTCCAAACACCAGCCCGGAAAAGGAAATTGTCCAAGGCGACAATGACTGATAGCACTGAATTGCTGTCGTACTCCCCGCCTACGATGCGTTCTGCCCGTCGACGCACTCCATCCGCAACTGCCGGTTGGTCGAGTACGAAGCAGTTCCACAGTCGCGCCGAGTGCGCGCATTTGTTTCGGACGAAAGTAAATGACCGCATTTGGCTGGCGAGAAACTGTTTCTTTGTTCCTAAAATCGAGCACGCTCTGCTGTACACGGCATTGCCGTCGTTGCGAAAGCATATCGCCTTCGACAAGGTGCCTAGCGAAAGTGCTTCAACCGCTGCCCATACTGGCACGTCATATATCCACTCCCGACTTCCACCGGATGCATCTCGTCGGTACTTGGCAAGGTACGGCTCCTTCGATCGTCTCAGCTCGCTAATGATTAGTTCGTTGGTTGGCTGAACCGACGGATTTTTGGGGACTCTGTAAGCATTGGTTTTCAAGTAATCCTCATACGGCGTATGAAGATCTCCTTCGCTGAGAGCGAATGCTGTTCGGGTCGCGATCTCTGCTGCTTGAATGCCACGTAACAGTAGGGATCGGACTTCGACATCCATGTTGTAGATCCCAACAATGTCGTCCCATTGGGCGTCTGGCCTGAAACGCTGATCGCCATTCGAGGGATCATTCTGAAAGTAACGGGCGTACCCGGAAAAACGGTAATAATTCTGTCGCTCTAGAAATCTTTCAGCCTCTCTTCTGGCCGGAATTTTAAGGCCCCGAGCAGACAACAGGTCCACTTGTTGATCGACTGGGAGAAAAGATTTCCGTCGATTTAGCGAAGTCAAGATAACAAAGCCCCCCTCTCATATGACGCTGATCTTACGGGAAGCTCGGAGGGGGTCTCGATTGATTTCAATATAACCAAAGTTGCGTGACTTAGGCAACGGAATGAGACAGGGGAGGGTAGCGATGCACGCGGAGACCAACTCACCGCGGTCCGAGACCGCTTCCTCGTTCGCGGATAACCAAGCGGACTACTGGCCAGGCTGCACGAAGAGATCGTCCACAGGTCACGTCCCGTGTAGTGGTCCTTCGAATCGGCGGTGAAACCTCTTTCATGGCACCCCCATTCTTGTCTTGCCGTTTGGCGTAATAGTTCGCAAAGTAGCACGGCTTTACTGGGTTTAGCAGGGCTTCGTCTCGTTATCTCCACTGGTGAGGGGCGAATGAGTGATTCGCCCGTTATGGAAGAACGTTTTAGGTAGATTCCGGCGCTCCCGCATCGGGAGCGGTTAATGCAGTCAGCATGCCGAATCGCGTGCTCACCGTCGCTCGAGAAATTGCGGAACAAGAAGGCGCAACAACAAACGACGTGCTGCGATCCCTCGCTGAAAATGGACTGAATCAGCGGCACAGCAGCGGTGGCGAGGCACATCCCGCCACATGACTGCGGGTCTGACGGCATATTTGTTCGAAAAGTTCCATGACAGTGTCTTTGTGACCTCTATGCTCGGAGGTGTTTGACGCAGCAGTGAACTGAAAGGAACATCATGGGTTTCCAGACTCCCATGTACACGTTGGAGAAATATCTCGAGCGCACCACAACTGGCGTTATTCAGCTGCCGGACTTTCAGCGGCAGTACAAGTGGGATGAAGAGCGCGTTCGTCAGATTCTGGTCACCGTGCTCCGTGGGCACCCCATGGGCGTTGTTATGTTGCTGGAAACCGGTAACGACCAGGTTCGTTTCAAGCCTCGCCCGGTTGAGGGGACTGACGTGAAGGAAAGAGAACCCGGGTACCTGCTTCTGGATGGGCAGCAGCGCCTCACCTCCCTGACCCAGGCACTTACTGGCGACGGCGTCGTGCACACGAAGGATGCCCGAGGGAAGCTCCTCGATAGAAGGTTCTTCATCAATATTGCAGATGCTCTCGCTGACCCCGACAGGGTTGAAGATGCAGTGATTGCGGTCCCGGCGGACGGGATCATGAAGAAGAACTTCGACCGCGACGTAGTGCTGGACCTGAGCACCACAGAAAAGCAGTACGAGAACGGCTACTTCCCGTTGAACTTGCTCTACTCAAGCGAGGGCACTCGGTGGCTGATGAAGCACCCGGACAACGATGTCGCGCTCGAGTTCCTCGATACCTATGTGCAGCGGGCTTCTCAATACCAGATCCCTGCAATTGAGCTTGACAAAGAAACCGATAAGGCGGCCGTGGCCACCGTCTTTGAGAAGGTGAACATCGGTGGGCTTCCACTTAATGTGTTCGAGCTTTTGACTGCTGTATTCGCAGGTGATGGTTCCTATTACGCCGAGACCGGTGAGGACTTCAGACTTAACGACGACTGGCTGGAGACCAAGAAGCTCTGGGAGGACTATCCGGTCCTTAGGAAGGTGGAGAACACCGACTTTCTCCAGGCGGTCACCATGCTCTCGAGCTTGAAAAGCAGCAGTCCGCACCGCCAGAAAAGCGAAAGATAGCGGTAACCGCGAAGCGTGAAGACGTTCTTCGTCTCACCCTCGAGGACTACCTTGAATGGCGCGATCTGTTGCGTGATGCCTTCTTGTGGACCGCGCAATTCCTCGCAGACTTACACGTGTTCACCGCACGAGACATCCCATACCAGAAGCAACTGGTTCCGCTCGCTGCGATCAAGGTGGTGCTGGGACAGGATGCTGACCTTCATTCGGTGCGTGCCCAGCTTGTCCGCTGGTACTGGTCTGGCGTGTTTGGTGAGTTGTACGGCAGTGCCATCGAAACCCGTTTCGCGCGTGACCTGGAAATGGTCCCTGCTTGGTGCAAGGACGAAACCAGCCCTGCACCGCGTACCGTCACCGATGCGAACTTTGTTGAATCTCGTCTTCACTCGATGCGCACCCGTAACTCTGCAGCGTACAAGGGTGTGATGGCGCTGCTGATGGCCAATAATTCCAAGGATTGGATGGAAGACAAGATGTTCGGTGCCGTCCAATACAAGGACATGAGCGTCGATATTCACCACATCTTCCCGCAGGCTTGGTGCAACAAGAACAATATTGACGACGAACACCGCGAGTCCATCGTGAACAAGACGATGCTCAGTGCCCGTACCAACCGCGTTATTGGTGGCGTTGCGCCGTCGAGCTACGTCGACAAGATCGAGCGGACCGCGAAGATCTCGGAAGCAGAACTCGACGAACTGCTTCGACCACACCTCGTTGACCCACAAGCGTTGCGTTCGGACGATTTCGACACGTTCTTTGCAACTCGCCGCGAAGCACTGTGCCAGTTGGTTGAGAGCGCGATCGGCAAACCAGTCCAGCGTGACATCTCTGCTGGTCAAAGCGAAGAAGACTCCTCGCACTTCGACCAGGAAGAGATGTAGCGTGCAACTTCCCGAGGGACGAACGATCGACGTTCGAGATCTTTCATCTCTGGCTCCCGCGTTCAAGAAGGGCGAGTGGAAGTGCGGTGTGTACCGTCTGCACTTTGAAAATGGCGAGGCGTATCCGGGGCAGTCGAGGAATGTGGTGACTCGGTTCGCGGGTCATCGTAGGCGTTGGCTAGACATTGTTGCCGTAGATTTCTTCCCTCTTCCGGTAGACCAGCTCAACGAAGCCGAGCAGTTCCTCATTACGGAAACCGAAGCCGAGTATTCGGTGAGGAACATCATGCTGACGAATCGGCCACGGGGTAACGACACCGCTGAAATTGTTACCCGAGAGGGAACAACCATCGCGCTTCCGTGGGAGCGCGAGCGAGCAAAGGGCGCGACGCAGTCTTACGCAGATGAGGTTGATGCCAAACTTGTAGAGCTGTTGCGCCACCCGAAGTTTCTTGAGGTCCGGGCGTTAGTCGGCTGGTATATTGTTGCGACCGGCTAGTTGGTAGCGGTGTGGTGACTTTCGGGTAGCGGTTGAGTGGGTTTCCGGTAGCGGGGTTGGCGGTGGCGGGTGATGCTTTCGGGTGGTTGCACCACAGGGGTGTAGCCGGTTGCCGGAAGGAGTCCGCTGATGACGGATTACCGGGCGGTGATGAAGCTGCTTGTGCAGCAGCGTTCGTACCGCCAGATTGAACAACAGCTGGGATGCTCCCACCGCGCGATTTCCCGGTCGAACCAGGTGCTTCGATCCCTCGGGATTCGCACGGTCGACCAGGTTTTGGCGCTGACGGATGATGAGCTCGACGAGTTATTCGTGGATGGGCGCAGTACAGGCCAGGGCGAATTCGTCCCTATCGATTTCGATGCGGTGGTCAAAGCCCGCACGGGGCGTAACAAGCAGACACTGCAAGTGCTGTGGGCGCGCTACACCACCACACCTGCTTTACCCGGCCAGCTCCATTACAGCTACGACCGGTTTCGCCAGTTGGTGGCGTCTCATGTCGATGCGGCCGGTTTGACCGCACGCATCACTCACACACCGGGGCACACCATGCAGGTGGATTGGGCAGGCACCAAGATGCGCCTGTTCGACCCTGACGGCGCACCGGGGGTGAAGGTCAGCGTGTTTGTCGCCTCAATGCCGTATTCAGGGATGATTTTTGCCCTCGCATGTCCGGATGAGCGCCAGCATTCCTGGCTTGATGCCCACCACCACGCGTTCGCCTACTTCGGGGGCGTGCCTGAGGTTGTGGTGCCGGATAATGCCTCGACTGCGTCGAACGCGATCAGCGCGGCGGATCGAAACCGCAAGGTCAACGACACCTACGAGCAGTTTCTGGAGCATTACAACACCGCAGCACTGCCTGCACGAGCGAAGCGGCCGAAAGACAAAGCCAATGTCGAAGCCGCAGTCAAGATCGTCACCCACAAAGTTATCCACGCACTCGATGGCCACCAGTGCGTCGACCTAGACGAACTCAACACGCGAATTCAGCAGCTGGTTGACCAGATCAACCAAGCGGTGCCGTTTCGTCACCAGCAGTCAAGCCGCAAAGACATCTTCGATGCGCACGAAAAGCACCTTTTGACAGCACTTCCCGATACCCCGTGGCAGCGCACCGAGTGGAAACGCGCCAAGATCGCCCCGGATTTCCACATCACCGTAGCCAGCGTGCGGTACTCCGTGCCGCACCAGCTCGTTGGCCGCACTGTCGATGTGCGCATCACCGGGCAAGTGCTCACGGTCTTCGATGGTGGCCGTGCCGTTACAACCCACACGCTTGCCCACACCCGCGGGGCGTATGTCACCGATGCCGACCACATTCCGGCGAACATGGATCACACCCAGGGACTGTGGACGAGCGATTACTTCCTGCGCGAAGCCCAAAAGATCGGCCCGGCGACACGCACCGTCATCGAGGAAATGATCGCGGCGAAAGCAATCCCGGCCCAGGCCTACCAATCGTGCAGAAACGTGCTGTCAATGGGCAAACACGCCAACAAGCTCGTGCTGGAAGAAGCATGTAAACGCTTGGTCTCCTCCGACGAGACCCGCCGGGCAGTGTCCTACACCGCGGTCAAAAACATGATGGCCGCCGTACGCAAAGAAGCCGCAACCCGACCACACGGCTTCGACCACCAGACACCGGCCACACCTGGACATCCGGATCGCACGCCCGCCGCTGCCACACGCGACACCAGCGGCGCCTACCTCGGTGGTGCAGCACAGTTCAGCCTGGACAACCTCATCAAGAAAGGAACCACAACACCATGACCCCACCGACCCCGCCGCAAGAGCGTTTCCTCGACGAATCCGTCCTCGCGGACTTCACAGCAATGCGCATGACAGCTTTCGGCAAAAGCGTCATCGACATCGCCAACGACCCAACCTTCGACACGTGGACCTTCTCACAAAAGGTGCTCTACGCACTCGACAAAGAAGTCGCGGCCAGACGCGAACGCCGCATCAACAAACTGCTCAAGGCATCACGATCGCCAAACCCCGATGCCTGCCTCGAAGACGTTGTCTACGCGCCTGACCGCAACATCAACCCAGAACAAGTCAGCCGACTCGCTCACGGGCAATGGTGCCACCTGGGCCAAAACATTGTCATCTTGGGCAAATCCTCAGTCGGCAAGAGCTACCTCGCCCAAGCACTGATCACCGCAGCATGCCGCAACGACTACTCCGCCAGGTTCTACCGCACCGACATGCTTGCCGCGCACTTCGCAGTGATGCCACTCGACGACCCAGCCCGGCTCAAACTCACCCGCGAGTTGATCAGCGTCGACGTGTTAGTCCTCGACGACTTCCTCACCACCCCAGTCGATGCCGCCACCGCGCACCTGCTTTTCAACATTCTCTCCGAACGAGAAGGCAACCGATCAACCATCGTGACCTCACAGTTCACCCCGCAAGACTGGTACAGATCCATCCCGGATGCCGTCATCGCCGAGTCCATCCTCAACCGACTCATCGCCGGCGCCGAAATCATCACCCTCGAAGGACCAAACATGAGACTGGGAGCTAACCAGTAACACACAAAACGCCTGAGCAGGAACCGCTACCGGATCCCCACTCAGGCGCTACCACAAACTCACCACACCGCTACCATTTCAATCTTCTAAACAGCGCTGGCGACGGCTGAACAGGATGTGGTGGAGCCGACCACGGCGGGTGCTACCGAGTAGACGCTAGCCCGTAGCAGACAGCGAAGGGGTCAGGGTGTGTGCCTTGGCCCCCTTTACCCATACCTGGATGAAGGGCACACCATGAATAATCCGTATCAGGAAGAACTACTTAACCGTCTCCGTGACCATGAGAACGCGGGGGTGAACGTGAACTGACCCGGCTTATCAACTGGGCTACATCCGCTGTGTTGAAGTACACAGCTGTGCGGGCGCTCACTAAGACGATGATTGAGAAGTGGGTCAGAGTTAAGGCAGCAGGGTGTGTTCGATGCCGTCTAGGATCACATCGATGACGAGGTCGTAGTATTCCTCGGACATCGCTTCTTCTTCATCAGGGTGTGAGAGAGGCTCCAGGTAAGAGTTGACAATACTGGTCAGTCCAACAGATTGAGCCATCATAGGCTCAAGCCTGACAAGCATTTCGTGCAGGTTGTGGCGAGGCTGGATTTGATTGGATGCGCGCAGGTTTCTCGCTCCGATCGTGTGGATGATCGAGTTCGCGATAATTGTGTAGGCCACAGGCGAATTGTCACCAAACCCAGCTTCTTGTAGTTTGGCCCAGGCTCCATCGATCATCGGCAAAAACTGTTCGGTGAACTTGCCCCGCGCGAACCTGTCGGTAATCCCCGGATATGCTAACAATGCGGGGCGTAGATTGTGAGCCATAGCTCGAAACCAGGCTTTCCATTCAAGGTCCGAGTCGGGAACTTCAATCCCGACACATACCCGGTCTACAACAGCATCACAAATGGCTTCCTTGTTTGGAAAATAATGATAAATCACTGAGGGAACCACGCCCAGTTCACGGGCAATGTCCCGTACTGACCATCCCTCAACGCCACTGATCGCGCTTAACTGTACAGCTTGTTTGACAATCAGCTCGCGTGATAGCCCAGCCCTTCGCCCCGTTAGCACAGTGTTCATAAGGTGACCCTAACTTATTCCTTGACCCTTACTAGAACACCATTCTACAATATCCCTAAGTGAAACAGTGTTCTAGTAATGGAGTGTAGTGATGCCCGACCCTCGTAGTAATAAGCCGACACAGAGCTCTATTGATCCAGGAGCGCAAGCGAACCTGGTAGTGGGAATCGTTTTTCTCGCCTTTATGGGGCAAATGATTCTCAATCCGATCATCGCGCCACTGTCACGACAGATGGGATTGCGGGAATGGCATATTGGCGCCACTATCTCTTTGGCAGCGATTGTACTAGCGAGCTTGAGTGCTTATTGGGGGCGAGCTTCCCAACGTGTCGGCGCTAAACGTGTACTCGCTGCTGGGCTTGTGATCGCGATCATCGCTTTGAGCGCCTTCGGTATTGTCTCCTACCTGGGGATGAACCAGGTAGTTGGCGGTGTCGGACTAGTTTTTGGTGTTGTGATCACTCGTGGTTTGCTCTATGGTGGAGGGATTTCAGCGATCGCCCCGACCGCGCAAGCCCACCTGGTCACGCATGCTGCCAGCGAGAACGGGCGGGTAAAAGCACTGGGCATGATTGGAGCGGCTCAAGGGATGGCCTCCATTGTTGGAGGTGTTACTGGAGGTGTGTTAGCCGCTGCTGGTGGCCTGCTCTTGCCCTTGGTGGTCATGCCCGTTGTGATGGTGATTGGTCTGGTTGTTCTCTTGGTGAGTTTCGCACCTCAAAGCCGAGGGCAACTTTTTGCAAAGCCTCAACGGATTCGCTTCACTGATCCGCGTGTAGCTCCCTGGCTAGCAACTGGTCTGGTGATGTTTCTTGTGTTTTCTTCTGTTGCTACGATTTTTGGATTCACTGTCCAAGACCGCTTCGCCCTGTCGGCAACTGCGACCGCAGGTATTTCCGCGATTTACCTGACCATCATGGGCGTGACCATGATCATTGCCCAAGCGGTGATTGCTCCAAAGACAGGGTGGGGAGCAGCGAAGCTTTTACGTACTGGTCTGGCCATTACACTAGTTGCAACTGTGCTCATTTGGCCTACCTCCTCGCACGCTTTACTGGTTGTCGGGTGTATCGTGCTGGGGGTAGGTATGGGACTGGCGATGCCCGGGTACAACACTGGCCCAACCTTGAAGATGAGTGCAGATGAGCAAGGCGCAGTGGCTGGCATCATCAACGCTAATAATGGGTTGGCGTACGCGATTGCCCCGCTGGCTTCGACCGCCCTTTACGGGTGGAACCCGCTGGCACCCTTCGCCGTCTGTATCGCCTTGATTGCAGTGGTCGTCATCTACGCCCACACCGTACCCGCACTACGCCAATAACTATGAGCGTGCCTGAAGTAGCCGTTCCATCACGTTATCCGCAGGAGTCGGCCCCGAGTAGTCCACCAGCGAGTTGTCTTTGACGACATCGAAAATCTCGTACCAGAGCGTATTCGCCTGCTTGCTAAACGACTGAGACATGGCCACGAATGGGGACGCGATAGCTGTTAGGACTACGGATTTAGTAACACCGTGGTGAGTATCCAGTAACGCCCGGGTGAG
>NZ_KV789264.1:0-45173 GCF_001807545.1 Corynebacterium sp. HMSC08F01
ACTCGCGGTACCAACTACCCCAAATCGACACCAGCAACGTTCTACCGCTTCCAGGCCCGTGGTTTCGGGCCCACCCCTGCCGAGCTGGATGAGGCTTACACCGCGCACCGGCTCTTTGAGCTGTGGGAGGCCAATCGGCGGGTCTACGGGCGACGAAAACTATGGAAAGCCGCCCACCGGGCAGGCTGGAACATCGGCCGTGACCAGGTGCAACGCCTCATGAATATCCTTGGAATCGCGGGTGTACTCCGGCGCAAGACCACACGCACCACCGTTGCTGATCCCTCCGCCGAGCGTTTCCCGGATCGTATTCAACGGGCCTGGTCGCAGGCTCCGCGATCCACCACTGATCGGCGGATAGAGGCCGGACGGGCTGAGCAGAGGCACGTTTGGTTTATTGGTGATGTGATTCCAGTAGGTATCTAGGCATTTTGTGTAGCGAGAGTTATTTTGAGTCCCAGGGCTTTCATGATTTTCGTGATAGCCGCAAAGGACGGGTTACCGTCTTTTGATAGTGACTTGTAGAGGGATTCACGGTTGAGTTGAGTCTCTTTAGCGAGCTGGCTCATGCCGTGTGCCCTTGCAATGTCACGCAAAACCACCTGAACGGTTTTCGTATCGCCGTCTTCGAGTGCGATAGCCAGGTAATCGTTCACTGCTTCTTGGCTATCGAGATATTTGCTTGCATCGAACGCTGAAAATGTTACTTCCTTCACGACTGTTCCTCCCTTACCTGTTGTGCGAGCTTTTGAGCGGTTCGAATATCTTTATCCTGGCTGGATTTATCTCCTCCGGCCAGCAGGAAAACCGTTATTGCGCCTAGTCGGGTGTAGTACACCCGATAGCCGGGCCCGAAATGAAATCTCATCTCGCTAACCTTCTCGCCAACGGGTTTGATGTCTCCAATCATTCTTCCGTGTGCTTCGCATCGGGCTATTGCATACAAAATGCGTCGCTGAGCATGTTTGTCTTTTAGCTCACCTAACCAGGCGTCAAACAAGCTGCTGGAAATGATCTCCACACGCCCAAGTGTAGCCTAAAAGCTACATGGCTCAAGTGGGGAATACGCCTCTCATGGCTGACTCCTCTTTCGGTTTGAAGATTGGTGATGACGCCAGGAAAGCGTCTAAAGACGCTAAAGACGCATGCAGACTTGAGGGTGCGGTTGATGAGTTGAGGTCGAGGTGGATGACACGTCCGCTATGGCCCGGATCTTCGGTGAGGTGTTCAAGGTCAACCTGGCGGCTGAGGGGCCACCGCACCGCTTTTCGATCATCCGCGATGAAGCCACGCTCTCGAGCCTCAACTGGCAATGAACCGAACGGCGTTATTCTCGCAGCCCCTCCACGATCCGTACCGTCTCCACCGCAACCCGGGTCACCTTGCCAATCAGATCCACGATGTAGCGCGGGTTGCCAACCTCATCGGCCCAATCGTTCGGGTCGTTGACAATCCCAGACGCCTTGTCCTTCTTCACCTGGTAGCGATCAATCAGCCACGCCAACGCGGAACGCGACCCCAGCATGTACTCATCAGCCTCAGCCGGGATACCCGCGATGGTGACCCGCTTGTTGTAAATCAACTTGGTCACGTCGTTGACGTTCTTGTCGGTCTCTGGGTCCTTCTTACGTGCCCACTTCATCTTCAACACACGCCAGGTCTCCGGGTCGGACTCGTCGCCCTTGACCGCGATATCCAGCGGGTACGGCTGCACATCCTCGTACCCGACGTGCAGGTCCATCAGTTCCTTGCCGGAACGCGCCAACTTGTCGAACTCTTCACGCGAACCCGGCGCTTCAATGTGCGGCAGCATCTTCTTCAAATCCGCCGCATACGCCTCCCGATAGTTCGGATCGTGCAGCTTGCCGTAAACGAAGTGGAAGATGTCGTCACCAGTGACATCGGCATCCAGCGCGTCGCGGTAGAGCGCCTTGATCTCGTCGGTGATGTTGTCCTTGCGCACATAACCCGCAACGACCTCGCCAAACTGCCCATAAATCGAGGACTCGCCTTCGCTTATCGACGCCCCCTCGCCGAACAACCCACCATCCGACGCCTCTACTGGCTCCCAGGTGAAACGTGAGAAGTACTGAGAAGTCGCGAGGGTGTGAAGATCAGGCATGATGTTTGTCGCCAGCGTTCCCAACGGCACGCTATCGCCTGGGCTGGTGGTGACGTACCCGATGTTGTGATGGTGCAGCGTCGGGAACATCGAAGGCAATTGATACTGTCTGTCGATCAATTCTTTCGCGAAATAATTCCGCTGTTTGAAAAACGGGCGGTACAACGATGTGAACACACGGTCCGTATCAACCGCGATCTCGGTTCCGCGGGCTAACTCCTGCCTCAGGTTGACATTCCATGAACCTCGCGTGCTATCCACCAATTCCGGGTGTTGTGTAAACAATGCGTCTACGCCCCGTTTGCTTTCCTCAAACCCTTCGTTTCGCAACAGGTCTTGCGCTTGGCGGTAGTTCGCAACGTGCGTCCCGATGTTTTCTACGAGTTGGGCGGTTGCAGAAGAATACGACCAAGCATCACGGCCAGTTTTTAACCCTGCGGAATAGGCGCCAAAGAACGTCGTGACGGTGTCCTTCTTCTCGCCAATAACCGGCCAGGTCGCAAACTCGTCGCTGCGCTGGTTCAACCAATCTCCATGCTGATTCGGCACAATTGACTGCCAATCAACATTCTCAATCGTCGACGTATTCACGATCGCAAGCTTTTCTTCCGCTGACAGATAGTCCCCAATGTCGCGGTAATGCAGAGCGAATCCCGACTTGTTTGGATCTTTGACACAAATCGCTACTGAAATGGGCGTGCGTGAGCCGCCACCGAAGACGTTTCCGGCTTCTTTCTTACGTTCTTCTCCTGAGGTACGGGCATTTCCCCGTAGATTCAGCAAGTAGATGTCTGAATAATCTTCAGCGAGCGATAGGCGGACACCATCACCAGTGTTGGCATCCACCCAACCACCGTTCGACACAAACGCCACAACACCTTGATCCCCAATCCGGTCGGTGGCCCACCGGAACGCGCGCAGATATGAGTCGTACAGGGAGTTCTTATTCGTCGCCGTCGACTTCGCCGCGTACGTCTCCGCGATGCGTGCGTCCAGTGTTGGATACTTCAGGTTCGCGTTGTTATCGTTCGCGCTCGTCTGACCTACTGAGTACGGCGGGTTGCCCACGATGACATTGATCGGGGCCTTCTTCTGACGAACAATGCGCTCGTTGTTGTTCTTAAATACCGCCAGATCCAGGATGTCGCCGTCCTCGTGGATCTGGAAGGTATCGGCAAGCGCAATGCCCTCAAACGGCACATACTCCGGCTCCGGTAGGTCTTCGCGCTGCGCCGTCTCGGCTTGCAACGCGTTAAACGTCGTTTCGATATTCACCGCAGCCACGTAATACGCCAGCAGCATGATCTCGGTCGCGTGCAACTCATTGGCGTACTTGCGGGCCAGATCCTTCGGATCGATCAATCCGGACTGCAACAGGCGAACCATAAACGTGCCAGTGCCCGTAAACGGATCCAGGATGTGTACGCTCTCGTCGCTCAAACCCCGGCCGAAGTGCTTCTTCGACACGTCATTGGCAGCGCGCAGAATAAAGTCCACGATCTCGACTGGGGTGTAGACAATGCCCAGCTTGTCAGCGTCGCGTTTGAACGCCTTTTGGAAGAATCGCTCGTAGAGCTCCTTGATCACCTGCTGCTTCCCGGACGCGCTGGTGACCTCAGAAGCGCGCACACGCACCGAGGCGTAGAACTTCTCCAGCGAATCAGTCTCGGCATCCAGGTCACTATCGTCGAGGGCATCAACCATGCGCTGCATGACCTGGGAGACCGGATTATGGGCTGCGAAATCGTGATCGCTGAACAGCGCGTCAAATACCGGGGCGGTGATCAGGTGCTGGGAGAGCATGCTGATCGCCTCGTTCTCGGAGATCGAGTCGTTGAGATTGCCGCGCAAGCCTTCCACGAAGGTCTCGAATTCGCGCTGGAGTTTCGGGCTCGCGTGTTCCAGCAGTTTGTGAATACGGGTGATCTGGTTTTCCGCGATCACCGCCACATCGTCGGCCCAGTCTTCCCAGTAGGTTCGGGTACCAACCTTGTCCACGAGTTTGGTGTAGATCGCCTCCTGCCACTTCTCTAGGGAGAACAGCGCAACCTGCTCGGAGGTGAGCTCTGAAGTTTCGTACCCAGGGGTCGAGTCGTTCTTATCCAGCTCTGCCTTTGCTTTTTCGACTTCGACATGAGTGACATCGATCGGAAGCTCATCAGGCTTGTCGCCGTTCAAACCAATCGAGTTCACCTTGGCGTTGAAGCGGTCATCATGAGCACGCAGCGCGTTGAGAATCTGCCAGACCACCTTGAAACGAACGTTGTCGTTCAGCGCTTCGGATGGCGACTTCCCAGGAGGAACCGCGACGGGGAGGATGATGTAGCCGTAGTCTTTGCCTTCGGACTTACGCATCACACGGCCGACAGACTGAACTACGTCGACCATGGAATTGCGCGGGTTGAAGAAGATCACCGAGTCCAAACCAGGCACGTCAACGCCCTCAGAGAGGCATCGCGCGTTGGTGAGGATGCGGGTTTCGTCCGGCTCCATGGATGCCTCGAGCCACGCGATCTTGTTGCCACGTTCCATCGCGTTCATGCTGCCGTCGACATGCTGTACCGCGACGGACAAGTCCACGTTGTGAAGAGAAACATCGTTGGTCGCAGCATGCTCACGAAGCGTTTGTTGGTGGCTTGCGATGAGTCCCGGGTAGGTTTCCGCAATGAGCTTCGAGGTTTTGATGTCCTTTGCGAAGGCAACAGTGCGCTGCATCGGCGCAGCGTCTTCCTCGAATCCGCCTTTTTGCCCTTGCAACTTGCCGGAGCGCTTTGCGAGTGCGTTCCACGCACCGATCATCGCTGAAGCGGTGGTCAGGTTCATGCCTTCCTGCGTGTGTCGAGCGAGTGCTTCGGCAGCGACATCCTCGTCCACGGTCATCACCAAGACGCGATAGTCCGTGAGTAGGCCCTTATCCACCGCTTCACCAAATCCGAGTCGATGAAACTCTGGACCGTAGATGGCCTCGTCATCCATGGAAGCCAGTTCGGCTGAGTGTTCTTCGGCTTTGGTTTTGACGGAGTCGTCGAAAAGCCGTGGTGTCGCGGTCATGTACAGACGACGAGCAGCCTTGATGTAGTCGGCATCGTGGATACGAACGAAGTTGGATTCATCCGCGCCGGCGAGTGTGACACCGGTGGTGCGGTGGGCCTCGTCGCAGATAACGAGGTCGAAATCGTCCAGTCCTTTCTCCTGAGCATCATGAACAGCGGGCAAGGACTGGTAGGTGGAAAAGACGACGTGCAGACCATTGGCGCGCTTACCCTGCGAGAAAAGAGTAGCGATGTCGTCGCCATCAGTGGAGACAGGAACCTCGAGATCGTACGAGGCAATGTCTTCGGCCTGGCGGCTGGCCTTGTTATCGGAGCAAACCGCGAAGCTCTTCAGATCTAGGCGAGCCTGCGCAGTCCACTCGCGAAGTGTCTGTGCGAGCAGTGCGATGGAAGGAACGAGGAAGAGGACGCGGGCGCCCCCCCTTGTCCTTTGCAACTTGTTCAGCTAGGCGGAGCGCAGTGAACGTCTTGCCTGTGCCGCAGGCCATGATGAGCTTGCCGCGGTCATGCGTATTGAACCCAGCCATGACGTTCTCGATCGCCTGCTGCTGGTGCGGACGCGGCTCGAAGGTTTCGCGCCGGGTGAGGCGAACCTGCATCTCGGAGCCGGGGAACACAACATCCCAGTTCACGGGTGATTCTGCGATCTGATTAAAGCCGATACGACTGGTGGGGATCTGCTGGTTTTCTAGAGCATCTTCCGCATTTTTCGACCACTTATCGGTCGTTGAAATGATGTAGCGGTGAACGAAGTGTTCGACGCTCGACTCAGTCTCAAACGAGCGACCGGAGGCTTCGAAGAACGAATCGATGTGCTGCTTTTGGATGCTCGTGGTCGGCTTGTAGAACTTGGCCTGGATTGCCACCCATTTACCGTCATCCTTGCGGCGCGCAACCAAGTCAATGCCCGTATCAGCCTTGCCACCGTTGTAGCGCCACTTATCCCAACGCTGAACCTCGTCGAACTGCGCAGAGAGAACAGGATCGGTTTTGAAGAAGTTAACCATCAACTTCTCAAACGCGATCCCGTACTTGCCCTGAGGCTGATTCTCACGGAGCTGATCGAGGACTTCGCTGAATGACGACATGTGCATCATTTTGCCCCTAAGGTGCAATTCTTTCGCTTTAGGGGGTGTTTATTTTCCCAGATCACATCGATCAAGGCCGTTACACTCGAGATCGCCACGGTATCGAGGCGGGGACGCCGGTGCTCGGGTGTGCGGTCTGCAGGTGCATCGTCGCTCCTTGGGGGCAGGGCGCAGCGGGGTTCGTCGATAAGTGATGGCGCTATGGAGCCGCTACACCCGCCAGTCCTCTACTTGTAGCAATGGGACACGGGAGAACTCCCGGGTGTTGGCGGTAACGAGAACGCAGTCGTTTGCCCGTGCCTGAGCTGCTATCCACAAATCGTTGGGACCGATTGGCTGCCCGATCGCCTCTAGCTCCAAACGGATGTCAGCGTAAAGAGCTGCCTCGGGCGCTCCGGTTCCGACTACCTGGTACGCCTGCTCGAGTTGCTTGACAGCATCGGTCCGACGAATCGACGTTGACTTACCCGCACCAACCCGCAGCTCTCCAAGGACAATGGAAGACAGCACGATGTTGTCGGCTCGAGTTACGCGCATGCGTTCGAGGATATTGGCGTTACTGCGACGAAGGGCATCGATCCACACATTTGTGTCTAGGAGGAAGCGCATCATTCATCCCACTTTGGGATCGGATCTAGGGGGAGATCAGAGGGTTCTTCGAACTCGTCCGCCCACCCATCCGGTAAATCGGCAGTGATCACATCGAGCACATCGAGAGCTGAGAGCGGCTCAGGAGAGACGTAAAGCTTGCCCCCAATCTTTTTCAGCCAAACCGTTTCAGAATCGAAACGAAAGTCCTTGGGAATTCGGATTGCTTGACTGTTGCCCGACATGAAGACCGTGGTTTCGACGGAGTCTGCTGCAGCCTCAGTCATGAACACCTCCTCGTATATATGACGTAATATATACGGTTTGGGACGTCAGGACGAGCACTCCGGCTAGAAAAGCTCCCGCACCGCAGCCCGCGCTGCCCAGGTATCGCGCGGGATGGTCAGGGCGCCGGTGAAGGCGACGCGATCGCCGGGGTGCAGGGTGAAGGTGGAAGGGGGTGGGCCGGTAAGGGGGTCGTCGAGAAGCGAATGCACGAGAGCGGGATCAACGCCGAGCGCTTTTGCAATGCTGAGCAGGGTTGCGCGTTCCTCGTCGGTGATTATGCCGTCTGACCAGGCTTCGACGGCAAGTTGGCGGGTGAACTCCTCGTTGATCGCCTCGACGTCGTCGGAGCTTAGGCCTGCGGCGATGGCGGTGGATTCGAGTTGGCGCATTTCGGTGCGGGAAATTTCGCGGTCTACAAGCGCGCGGGTCAGTTCGGCGCGGTAGGTGGCTTCATTCTTGGTGCCGGTCGTCGGCAATGTGCGCGAAAGCTGGCCTGCCCAGGAGGGTGCGCCACCGCGGGGAAGCGTGCGCACCTCGGGCGCGGGTGTGGTGAACAGCGCAGCCGGATAGTGAACGATATCCGCGTGGTGGTTCGTGTGCAGGTACGCGAGGAGATCGGCGGTGGCCTGGGCGTCCGCAAGCGCAGAGTGCGCCAAACGGTTGTGGATCTGTGCGATAGCAAGCGCTTCGCTGAGTTTGCCCACGCCAAGGTGCTGCTTGGTCAGGCGCATCGTGTCCAACCACTCGCACATGCCATCCTCCGCGCCCGCGCGTGCGAACTCGTTGGCAAGGAAGCGGCGCTCAAACGACGCGTTATGCGCCACCAACGTGCGGCCGTTCAGCAGCGCACCAAGATGCGCGGCGACGTCGCGGAACACCGGCGCATCCACGACGTCCGTCGCCGTGATCTTATGGATGTAACTGTTCGGAATGTCACGCTCCGGCTGGATCACCGTCTCCCACGTGCCCTCCACCGTGAGGTCGGGGCGCAGCAACACCACGCCGATCTCCACAATGCGATCGAGGTTGCTTAACCCCGTCGTCTCCAGATCGACCACCGCAAACCCGTGCTGCCGGTCCATTCCTGCTCCTTATATGTGAACTGTGTAAGCGCGATTTTCGACGCCACCATCAACCTAAGGCACGCACCGACACAGAGAGGTGGGGAGTCGGTCGGGTGTTCGATGGAACCGTAGGCGGCCTCGCCACGTCTAACTCAATGAAAGGGTTTTCATTGTCAATGGATAGTTGACAAGAGATTGCAATGGGGGGTTGAAGTGTGAAGCGGTATGCAGTAATAAAGAAGTTGCGAGACGAGGCTCGTCGGCGTGGTCTTGAATTTGAGCAGATACCACTCAAAAGACATGATGCATTTCGAGTGGGGGAGACGACCAAAACTCTCGGACGGCACCGCGAAATCGACGATCTCGCAGCACGAAAATTCTTTGATCAATTTCAGGCGGAGCTAGGAAAAGGGTGGTGGAGATGAGGTCGTTTACTGTCACTGCTGAGCGTGGTGCGAGTGGTGCCTGGGTTTTGGAGTGCGCAGAGCTTGGCGTTGTGTCCCAAACGCGGCGGCTCGATCGCGCAGAAAAGGAAGTGCTTGAAGCACTAGCTTTTCAGTCTGGACTTGCTCCAACCGAATTTGAGGTTGAAGTGATTCCGATTTTGCCTTCTGAAGTTGAAACACTTCGTCAGCGTGCCGAAGAGCTTGGGGTGAAGGCAAAAGAGGCAAATGGAAAGGCAGCTGCTGCTAGAAGCGAGCTTGCGCAAAAGATGAAAGCGGAAGGTTTCACGCTTCGCGAGATGGGGCAGGTCCTGGGAGTGTCCTATCAGCGAGCAGCAGAGCTTGCAGGGTAAGAGGATCCTATCGCGGGAAGGAGAGAGCACGATGAGGCCTAGGTATGAAGAGCTCGAATCTCTTGAGGGCGTTCGTATTTCGCGTCCGCCGCACATGGGGGAGATCGCCGCCGCGCGCTTCCTTGTCAAACAGATCGAGCGGGGCAGAAGCGACGGCAAGTTGTCGCCCTTCCTGCTGTGGGTTGCAAATTACGGGACCCCGGATGAGCCTCCGGGGCCGGTGATCGAGTCGCGCTCCGCCTAGAACAACTCCCGCACCGCAGCCCGGTCGACCTTGCCCGGACCCAACTGGGGCAGCGCCGGCACAACCTTGAGTTCCTTCGGCACTTGCCAGCGTGCGATCTCACCGGTGTCTTCGGCGTCGGCAAACGCGTCCATGATGTCCGCCACGCTCGCAGACCCGGTGTATGCAGCGCAGATGCGTTCGCCGAAGCGAGCATCTTGCTTGCCGACGACACACGCACCCGTCACCCCATCCACCTTGAGCAGGAATGTTTCCAGCACTTCGGGGTGGAGTTTGAGGCCGCCGGAGTCGATGATGTTGTCGATGCGTCCGTGGACGGTGAGGTGGTCGTCGATAAGCGAGCCCGCGTCGGAGGTGCGGAACCAGCCGTCCTTGAGATCATCGGAGGGCGTCTGCGATCCGACGCCGCGGTAACCGCGCGCGACCATCGGCCCGCCCAGGTGGATGCGACCGTCGACGATTTTCACGCGCGCACCGGCGATGGGCACACCGTCGTAGACGCAGCCGCCGGCGGTTTCCGACGAGCCGTATGTGGTCACCACGTTGATACGCAGTTTGCTTGCCGACTTGAGCAGACGCGGGTTGGTCGCCGCCCCGCCGACCAGCACCGCGGAGAAGGTCCGCAACGCGTCGATGCCCTTGAGCGTCGAGGTCGCCTTGGCCAGCTGCATCGGGGTCAACGCCGTGTAGGTGCGCTCGCCGGTGCTGGCCAGGTCGTGGGCGTGGTGGGCGAACTCAGCGACATCGAAACCGTTCGTGAGGTCCACAAACGCCGGTTCCACACCCGCGACCATGCTGCGCACCAGCACCTGCAGGCCCGCGATGTACGCCGCCGGCATGGCCAGCAGCCACTGGCCTTCGCCGCCCAACGCCTGGTGGGTCGCGTCCGCGCTCGAGATCAGGTTCGCCGGGGTCAGCATCGCGCCCTTCGGCTTGCCCGTGGACCCGGAGGTGGAGACGACGAGGGCGATGTCGTCGTCGATAGGTGCGCCGGGCTCCAACGTGTTGCGCAGCAGGTTCGTGCGCGCCGGGTCATTCGTCGGCACCGGCAAAAGCGTGCGTTGGCCGGTCAACGCCTCCTCGAGCGCGGGCATGATAGCCAGCGGATTCGCGGGATCGACGGGCAGAAGTTCGAGCAGGTTGGTCACAGCGTACGAGCGTAGCCGGTGGGATTTCGCGCGCCGCGAAGGCCGTGACGTGTAACACCTGTTTGCGAGCCCACCGATAGAACAAGCATGAAGAAGTTCATCGCATCGGCCGTCGCCGCGGCGACCGCCTTCACCGTCACTGTCCCTACGACCCACGCCGCCACGCTCACGCCCACCGAGCAAGGCCAGTGCCGCGTCACCCTCAACGACGCCGAGCGCGGCCCCGCCTGGCAAGCCGAGCGCATCGCGAAAACCCTCACCCACGGCATGTACGCCACCGCCGTCACCGAAGCATTCGAGGCAACTTTCGAGGGGCTCAAGCCGCTTGGCGACGACCACCTCACCCAACCGGCCATCATCGCCGTCCAGGAAATCCGCCTGGCAGGCGAGGAACCCGGCGCCCGCCCCGACTACGACGCCGCCCGCGCCGCCACCAAGGCCAAACTGGCGGAACTGGGCCTGACCTCCACTGACGCCGACTTTTACCTGGACATGAAGCAGGGGTCCCAGATCCCGCTCTCACCAGCAGGCAAGGCGCTGAAGGGCTCGGCGGGCTGGTACATCGGCATCGACGGCTCCGTGCCAGAAGTGAACGACCTTGGCCCGGACTACGAGTTCGGCCGCACCGGCGCGAACACCGCCCGCTTCCTCAAGCACATGCCCGAGTGGCAGCGCAACGCGTTCGCCGCCAACATGTCCAAGACCTACTTCGGTCAAGCCTTCGACTCGCTCGAGTCCCGCTACTACCACCCGCTGAGCAGGGCAAAGAAGTGCGACGACAATCCGCCGCTGCTCTTCAGCATGCAGAACGCGGAACTGTCCGCTGCACCGGAGCTGAAGAACACGCTGCCTGGCAAGCCAGCCGACCCGGATAAGCCGGCGCCGACTCCGGGCACCCCTGCGCCTGACACCCCTACGCCGGAGCAGCCGAAGACCTTCGACGCGAAGCTTGCAGAGATCATCGGCATCATCGCCGCCGTGCTCACCGCACTGGGCGCCCTGTTCGCCCTGCTGAAGACCGCCGGCTTCAACGTGCCGGACTTGCCCCAGATCCCCGGCCTGAACAAGTAGATCTCCTCCTCGGGGAGGAGGTGCGGGGCGGGGGTCGTCGATAGGCTTACGCCCATGCGCTACAAACCGGGTGACCTTGTGCTCGCGGTCGCTGTCGCCATTTTGGCGGCGGTGTACACCGCGAGTGCGTTTACCCAACCCATAGACGCGGCAGGTTGGGGCCAGGCCGTGCTGTCGTGGGGCTTTGTCGCGGTGTGCGTGGTGCTCACGAGCAAGCCGAAGTTCTCCTCGGTTGCGCTTATCGCGCTGAATGTTGCCTGGTCGACGATGTGGCTGGCCGCGCCGGTAAACCTTGGCTTTTCGCCGTGGGTGTTGGCGGTCCCGGTGGCCACCTTTATCGCCGGGCGGTTTACAGGAAAACGCTTCGCGCTAGTTGTCCTCGCCGCCGCGTGCGGGTGGGCGCTGCTGTCACCGTTCATGTGGACGTGGGACGACAACTTTGTGTTGTTCTACCGGCACGGGGTCGATCTCGGGATCACGCTTGCGCTGCACTGGGGTGCGAGTGCGGTGGGGTATCTCCTGGGGGCGAATGTGGCGGCTGAGGATGAGGTGCGTCGTCGAGAAGCACACGCGAAAGAGCAGCGTCTCGCAGCGGCGCGCGAGGAGGAACGCCGCGCCATTGCCCGCGATATTCACGATCTGCTCGGCCACTCCCTGACCCTGATCAAAGCGCAGGCCAATGCTGGTTTGGCGGTGGGGCAGGAGCGGGAGGCGCTGCAGCAGATCAACGAGGCCGCAGGGCAGTCGTTGTCGGAGATTCGCCTGCTTGTGCGGGGTCTGCGTGAGAGCGACCATGCGTTTTCCCCGGCGGCGGGGATCCCTGACCTGCCGTCGTTGGTGCAGCGCTACCGCGACGCCGGCGTGGAAGTATCGCTGGAAGCACCAGCAGTGGATGTCTCCCCGGTGACCTCGCTTGCTACCTATCGCATCGTGGCTGAGGCACTGGCAAACGCGGCGCGCCACCAAGTCGATCCCACTGTGACGGTTCGGGTCGCACCGGGCGAGACCGTGGTGGTAGAAGTCGTTTCTACCGGCCAGATTCGACCCCAACCAGGCACCGGCGTCGGGCTGGAGGGGCTGCGTGAACGCGCGGCGAGTGCCGGTGGCACGCTGAAGACATGGCAGTCAGGGGAGACGTTTACCGTGCGGGCGGAGTTGGCAGCATGATCCGCCTGCTTCTTGCCGACGACCAACCGCTCCTCCTCAGCGCCCTCCGCACCATCTTGGACGCCCAGGACGACATCACCGTCGTCGCCACCGCCGCCGACGGCGCCGAAGCCGTGGAGAAAACCCGCGCCCACCGCATCGACGTGGCGGTGCTGGACATCCGCATGCCGGTGCTCGACGGCATCACCGCCGCCCGCACGATCATGGAGATGGGCCCACGCGTGATCATGCTGACCACCTTCGACGACGACACCTTGATCCATGCAGCTATCGACGCCGGCGTGCACGGCTTTCTCCTCAAAGACGCCGAACCCGACGTCTTGGCCAACGCCGTACGCGCCGTCGCCCGCGGCGAATCGGTCCTGGCCCCCGGAGTCACCGGTCGCGTGATGGAGTGGGTCCGCGACGGGGGAGCCACCTCAGAATCAGCAGCTGCGCTGGAGGGGCTGACGCAACGCGAACGCGACGTGCTCGCGGAGATTGGCCGCGGCGCGACGAACGCGGAAATCGCCGCCACGCTGTTTATTGCAGAGACCACGGTGAAAACGCACGTCTCTAACCTGCTTGCCAAACTTGGCGCGCGCGACAGGGTGGCGCTCGCCTTGATCGCCCAGCGCGCCGGGATCTCCTCCTAGAGGAGGAGGCAGTGTGGTCCCGCCGGCCGATGTGGTCGCCTTGTTCGGCGACGACCATGAATGCCATGACTGATACCCAACTTGCTTGCCGCGGCGTGGTCGTGTCCTTCGGGGACCACCATGTACTTCGCGACGTGTCATTGACCACCACTCCGGGCCGAGTCCACGCTCTGCTCGGCCCCAACGGCGCAGGTAAATCGACCCTGATGTCGGTGCTACTCGGCCTGATCGAACCCGATGCCGGCGAGGTGACACTGATGGGGCAGCCGTTTGACCGTTCGGCGCTGCGCCACGTTGGTGCCTCCATCAACGACCCCGCCTTTTACAGCCACCTCAGCGCCCGTAACAACCTCCGCGTCCACACCACGCTCTTGGGACTTCCGGACAGCGAAGCCGACCGAGTCCTCGAACTGGTCGGTCTCCACAACGCGGGCAAGAAGAAAGCCGGCAGTTTCTCCACCGGCATGAAAGGCCGCCTTGCGCTCGCCCAAGCGCTGCTCGGCGAGCCAGAGGTGCTTATTCTCGACGAACCACAAAACGGCCTCGACCCCGAAGGCATCGCCCACCTGCGCGACTACCTCCGCGAATACGCGCGAGCTGGGCGCACCGTCCTGGTCAGTTCCCACCAACTCGGCGAAGTACTCCACATGGCCGACGACGCCACCTTGATCGCAGGCGGCGGCGTCCGCTTCGCAGGCGAGCTCGCCGAACTTGGCCCCAACCTAGAAGAGTCGTTCTTCCGGCTCACCTCCGGTGGTGACCGATGAACCTCCTACACGCCGAATGGATCCGTGCGCGCGGCTCCATGCTGTGGTGGCTCGCCGGAGCAGGCCTGCTGGTCGGCGTGCTGCTGACGTTGTTCGCCCTGGCCGGAAACGTCGAAACCGCGACGAACCTGCTCTACCCGCAAGGCCTGTTAGTCACCGGCATGGCTGCTCCCGCCGCCGCACTGTTCGCCGGTTTGGCCGAGACCCGCGAACGTGACGCCCGCGGCGGCGGCACATTGTGGCGGCCGGTTTCACCCATGCGCACCCGCGCCGCCCGCATCGTCGTGGTGTGGCTGGCGCTGGCCGTGTTCGTCGCGCTCGACTTTGTCGTGCCGTTTGCCGCCGGCCTCGTATTCAACCTGGACAACACGGCCTCGATCGCACTCGTCGGCCTATTTGTGTGGTTGGGCATGCTCGGCCCCGCGGGCCTCGCCGCCGCTGCCACGCGACGCATCGGGATCCTGCCAACCATCATCCTCGGCTTCGCATTCACCATCGGCCTCGGCTACTTCGCCGAGCGCGACTGGTGGTGGATAAACCCCGGCGCCTGGCCAACCCGGTTGGCGCTGCCGACCATGGGCCTGCACTTCAACCTGCTACCCCTCGACGCCACCGACCCGATGGCGGGGGAATCTCCCATTCCCGCCCTCACCCTCACACTGCTACTCGCAGCAATTGGCTTTGTAGTGGCCGCCCTCGTACCACCGCGCACCCGACCCATACTGCGCCGCCGCCGAGTCCACCACGTCACCGCACCGCTGGCCACTTCTCCGGCGACGCCGCGCCCCGAAACCACCGGATACGTGGCTGCGGTGAAGGGGGTTGCGATGGCGGCGAGGGTGTCGTCGATAAGCGTCTTGCTCCTGCTCACCGCCCTGGTGCTGCTGTTCTCGCTGGCATACCCGGTGGACGTGCGCGAGGCGCTGTTCGCCTACGCCATCCTGCCGGTTGGGGCCGGCGTGCTGCCCACCCTCGTGTGGCCGAAACTGCGTCCCGCCTGGGCGCTCATGCAGGTCGAACACCCACACGTCCGCGCCGCATTGGCCACTTGGTGCGTTGGAGTCGTCGCCCTCGTGTGCGCGTTCGGAGCGGCCGTGGTTGGCGACGCACGCTTCGGACTCCTCGCGTTCCTCGCAGGCAGCGTATTGGCCCTCACCGCACTTGCCATCACCGTCCGCTTCGGCGTGGCGTGGACGCTGGCCACGACGATCCTGGTCACGATCGTCTCCGCCACGATCGGCGGCGACGTCCTCGCACAGTCCGCACTATGGATCCTCGCCGTCCCCGCATGGCCAATCACCGCCACCGGTGCACGCGTGTGGATTGCGGCTGCGGTGGGGTTAGCGCTGCTGGCAGTCGTTGTCGCGGCGCTGATGCGGGTGCTGCGCGGCATGCGCCCAGTGCGACGCTAACCCGCCGGGGTCAGGCGTCCATCTGCCGTGTAGCGACCATCGGGGGAGTTGTAGAAGGCGTGGGCGTGGTTGTCGTCGATAAGCAAGTGCCACGTGCCGCCGTTATCGCAGGTGCCCTCGGTGATCGTCTCGCGGAAGCCATCCTCGGTTTTCGCGAGGTGGCCCGCGCAGCCAAGGTCCGGGTACGTCACCGCGATGCCGTCGGCGGTCGGCTCGAACCGGACGCGGAACTGCTCACCCTGCAGGTGCTCCACCTTGGGCACCTGCCCCATCGTGCCCTCCAACGGACCACGCAGTGTTGCGTTGCCGATCTTGTCCAGCGCCGCCGCGTCCGTCGTCGGGTGCCAGGTGATCCGTGTGACATCGCTGAGCGGATTGCCGACGACCGTCTCCTCCGGGCCCCACACCTTTTCCAGACGCTGACCCCGCAGTTCGAAGTGTGTCACGTGCATCTTGGGGCCGTCCGTTTCGTACTGGTCCAACCCCGGCTGGGTGCCGTTGGTGAACACTGTCGGGTAGGGCTCGTCCGAGTCGACGAGGTAGTCCTTCGTCCAGGTGAACTCGCCGTTCTGGGCCCGCAGCACGCGCACCGGCGATGGGTTGCCGTTGGCCGCGCCTACGTCTGGGGCTGCGTCTGGGGCTGCGCTGACGCCTGCGCGGAGCAGCAGTTCGGGTTCGAGATCGCCGTTGATGTCCAAAACGTCGTAGGTGAACGTGCCGTCGAGATCCGCGAGGTCCGCGAAGAAGCGCGCCGGGTCCGCGATCGCCGCGGCGTACAGGTCACGGATCGAAGCGGTCGGTGTCGCTGACGCCGTGGTCGCGTCGGTTGACGTTTCGTTGGCCGGTGCGCTAGTCGGTGCGCTGACCGTCTCGTGAGAAACGACCGTCGTTGTTTCCGGTGCAGGCGTTTGGGTTGGTTCGGTCTCCGTGCCGCAGGCAGCCAGCAGGAGAGTGGTGGCGAGGATCGGTACGTGACGTTTCATGGCACCACGCTACCGAAAGCCCAAAAGACGATATCGGGATTTGGCATTCTCGCCGGAGCACGACCTGGGGAAACGGCGTCGGCAAGGTGCTAAAACCCGATATCGTCTTTTGGGCTATCCGACAGATCAGGACAGGATCTGCCAGACGCTTTGGAAAATCGACATCTGTTGGGAACTGGCGGGCCAACGCATCCGACTAAAAATGCGTCCCTGTATCAACCGAAAGGTGTATGTGTGTCCAGTACTGTCCAACGGCGCAGCGGCCTGCCCGCGCTGACCAGAAGAATCCATTTTTACGCGGGCCTGTTCATTGCCCCGTTCATCTTTGTCGCCGCGCTAAGTGGCGCTCTCTACGCGGTCGCTCCGTCGCTCGAAAACGTCGTCTACAAAGACGTGCTGACCGTTCCCGCCTCCGACACCAACGCCCCGCTGGCCAGCCAAATCAGGGCCGCGCAGGACACACACCCGGACATGGATGTGGCGCAGGTGTGGCCGTCGTCGACACCCGATGAAGCAACGCGCGTTTTGCTTATCGACGAATCCCTCACCGAAACAAACCAACTCCGCAGCATCTTCGTCAACCCCCACACCGGTGACGTCATTGGCGACGAGCCAACCTACTCCGGCCTCGGCGAACTCCCGCTGCGCTACTGGATCTCGTCGCTACACAAGAGCCTCCACCTCGGCGAGGTCGGCGAGCTTTACGCAGAGGTGGCAGCCAGCTGGCTGTGGGTCGTCGCCCTGGGCGGCCTGTACCTGTGGTGGCGGATGGCCCGGAAGCGAGCCCTGGTTGGGTTGGAGAATGCGACGGGGCGTCGTCGTAAAGTGCTGAACTTGCACGGCGTAGCCGGAACCTGGCTGCTCGTGGCCATGCTGGGACTGTCCGCCACAGGCATCACCTGGTCCGTATTCGCCGGCGAAAACGTCGACCGCACAATCACCTGGTTGGGCGGCAAAGCAGAACCGATCGAAACCTCCCTGGTCGCCGACGCGGAAGCCGCCCCAGCCGACGAGCACGCCGACCACCACCCCGCCAGCGCACACGGAGCCGAAGGCCTGACCAAGGACGAGGTGGCCGACCAAGCCGCCACCGTCCTCGAAACCGCCCGCGCCGAAGGCCTCACCGGATCAGTGCGCCTCTTCGTCCCCAAGAACACCGACGAGGCGTGGCAGGCCAGCGAGCGCTGGGTGCCGTGGCGCACCACCTCCGACGCCGTGAGCGTGAACGGCCAAAACGGTGACCTTGTAGACAAGCTCCCATTCTCTGAACTGCCACTGTTCTCAAAACTGACCAGCTGGGGCATCTACCTGCACATGGGCATCATGTTCGGCCTGCCTCTGCAGATCCTGCTCGCTATCTGCGCGCTCGCGATCTGCGCCATGGTCGTGATGGGCTACATCCTCTGGTGGCGACGCCGCCCAACAAAGAACGCCATCGCCGGCGTCCCAGGTCAGGCTGATCTCACCGGCCGCGACTGGGCCATCCTCGCCGTCGTAGCGATCCCGGTCGGCCTGTTTCTGCCGCTACTCGGCCTTACCTTCGCCGCGATGCTTGTTGCCGATCGGTTGCTGGCCCGCCGCCGCACGGCATTTACGACGCCCGAAAAAGAACCTGTTCCCCTGGCTGCTGACGAGCGGGTCGGAGTCTCCGGAGACGAGGCTGAGCTTGGCTTAGTTGAGGTTGGCTGAGGCAAGCGTGGCGGCGCGTTCCTGACAGATCACGGCGGAATCTGTCAGTCGCCGGCATCGCGCCTGGTCAGAAATCGCCCCTGACAGATTCTGCAGAATCTGTCAGTGGAAGAGGGGGCCGGCGAAAATAGTTCCCGTGGTTGGGCCGGGATGTGGAACTTTCTTGCCTCCCAAGACAGCCGACCTGGGAGAACGCCGCCGCGGTGGAGCCAAAAACCCGAAATAGTTCCCGAGCGGGGAACTATTTTGGGTGGGGGCCGCAGGGCCGCCGGGCCGCCAGCCCGGCAAAGTACCGCCGTACCGCCAAACCCCTAGTAGTAGAAGGGGAAGTCGTCCCAGCGTGGCGGGCGTTTCTCCAAAAACGAGTCGCGGCCTTCGACGGCTTCGTCGGTCATGTAGGCCAGGCGGGTGGCTTCGCCGGCGAAGACTTGTTGGCCCATGAGGCCGTCGTCGACAAGGTTGAAGGCGAATTTGAGCATGCGCTGCGCGGTGGGGGACTTGCCGTTGATTTCGCGGGCGACCTGGATCGCCTCTTCTTCCAATGAAGCATGCGAGGCAACGATGTTGACCGCGCCCATGCGCTGCATCTCCTCGGCCGAGTAGGTGCGGCCGAGGAAGAAGATTTCGCGGGCGAACTTCTGGCCGACCATCTTGGCTAGGTAGGCGGAGCCGTAGCCGGCGTCGAAGGAGCCCACGTCCGCGTCGGTCTGCTTGAACCGGGCTTCCTCGCGCGACGCGATGGTCATGTCGCACACGACGTGGAGTGAGTGTCCGCCGCCGGCGGCCCAGCCGTTGACCACCGCGATGACCACCTTGGGCATGGTGCGGATCAGGCGCTGGACCTCCAAAATATGAAGACGTCCGCCCTCGGCCTTCACGCGCGCCTCATCGACGGTTTCGGCGGTTTCGCCGCCGGCGTACTGGTAGCCGGAGCGGCCGCGGATGCGTTGGTCGCCGCCGGAGCAGAACGCCCAGCCGCCGTCCTTCTGCGAAGGCCCGTTGCCGGTCAGCAGCACCACGCCTACCGACGGATCGCGCCGGGCGTGATCCAACGCGGTGTAGAGCTCGTCCACGGTGTGGGGGCGAAACGCGTTGCGCACCTCGGGGCGGTCGAATGCGATGCGCACGGTGCCGTCGGCACGCGTGTCGCCCACGTGGCGGTGGTAGGTGATGTCCGTGAAATCGAAGCCCTCGACCTCGCGCCACTGGCTGGGGTCGAAGGGCTGGGCGGTGGAGTACTGCATGGGGGTAATCGTACTCACGCGTCCGCTTTATACCTCTTTATAACTAGCCCAACCTATAAAGAGGTATAAAGAGGCTATGGTTCAGCGCAGTCCGTACACACCTGGCGTGGTGGCCTCCACCATTTATGGCAGAGACCAAGTTCTTAGGGAGGCGAAGCGCGAGCTTTTCTTTATGGCTCATGATCCTGGGCTGATGGGGCAGGTGAAGGTCTACGTGGGACCCCGCGGCATAGGAAAGACCAGCTTGCTTCGAGCAGTTGAAGCAGAAGCTAAGGCTGAAGGCTTTGAAACCGCCTGGATTACAGCGGGGGACCGGCCACTTTTCAATGCCCTTTTGGACAAAATCGGCGAGATTGCTCGCAGCTGGAAGGATGAGGCTGGAGAAAAGCTGCTCGGGCTGTTGTCGTCGCTGCGGGTTGAAGCGTTTGGTGTTTCGGTTGGAGGATCTCAACCAGTTGAAGGCCCGAGGCCAGATGCGTCGGGATATGGAGACCAAATGCAGCGCGCGCTTGTTGATGCAGCGGAAACGATCCGGGGCAGGGCTAGTGGAATGGTTGTTTGTATTGACGAGATTCAGTCGGCTGATGCAGATGGCCTGCGCTCGCTTGCGTACGCGTGGCAGCAGATGCAGGCAGAAAATGCTGAGCTCCCTCTCGCCATCTTTGCAGCTGGGCTCAGTCATAGTCAGGATGTGATTACCGATGCTGTGAGTTTTGCAGAGCGCTTTAGTTATGTGCATCTTGAATCTCTGGACCGAGAACACGCTGAGGAAGCATTAGTGCAACCGGCGAAGAAGAAGGGCGTGAATTGGTCTCCGGCCACGCTCCAGGAAGCTGTCCGTTTAGCAGGCGGCTACCCGTATTTCATTCAGGTTGTAGGCGATCTGGTGTGGCAAGCGGCCGATTTTCCGGACCCTGGCACTTTTATTGACCTAGCAAACCTCAAACATGTAGCGGATCGATTCCAAGAAACTCAGTTGACCATGTTCCGCTCCCGGTGGCACAAAGCTACCGACGTGGAGAGGGAATTCATTAGCGCAATGGCTGAGGATCTAGAGCCACAGGTGAAGCGAGGCGATATCGCCGAGAGAATGGGCCGACCTACAACCGGAATCAGCATGGTCCGTAGATCTTTGCTTGACAAGGGATTAATCGAGGAAAGTGGTTTCGGCTACTTGAGGTTCACTGTTCCGGGGTTCGCCGAATTCGTGAGAAACGAGCGGGGCGGGCAGGAGCGTGAGGCTCGTGGTTGACGTTTTATACCTCTTTATAACTACCCCAACCTATAAAGAGGTATAAAGCACCCATGACCCCATCCGTTGACGAGATCCTCGAGCGCGCCCACGTTGTCGCGCTGCCCATGGCTGTGAAGTTCCGCGGTATCACCACGCGTGAGGCCTTGCTTATCGACGGCCCCGCCGGCTGGGGCGAATTCTCCCCATTCATCGAATATGCACCCGAGGAGTCCGCCGCCTGGCTGCGCGCCGGGCTCGAGGCGGCGTTCACCGGCCTGCCCGAAGCCCACGGCACTGTGGAGGTCAACGGCACGATTCCCGCGGTCGAGGACGTCGAGCCTGTGCTCGCGCGCTACCCGGGGGTTAACACGTTCAAGATCAAGGTCGCTGAGCCTTCGCAGTCGCTTGACGACGACATCCGGCGCGTCACCGCCGTCCGTCGCCTCCGCCCCGACGCGCGTTTGCGTGTCGACGCCAACCGTGGCTG
Organism: Corynebacterium sp. HMSC08F01; assembly: GCF_001807545.1. Classification (NCBI taxonomy): domain Bacteria; kingdom Bacillati; phylum Actinomycetota; class Actinomycetes; order Mycobacteriales; family Corynebacteriaceae; genus Corynebacterium; species Corynebacterium sp. HMSC08F01. The sequence goes on from NZ_KV789264.1 coordinate 21,081, forward strand.
GACCGTCGACCAAGCCGTCGAAGCGGCGGAGAAGCTCGGCGAGTTGGAGTACATCGAGCAGCCGTGCGCCACGGTGGAGGAACTTGCGGAGGTGCGCCGTCGCGTCAGCACGCCGATTGCTGCGGACGAGTCGATTAGGCGTGCCGCCGACCCGTACCGCGTGGCTGAACTGAATGCGGCGGACGTGGCGGTGTGCAAGGTGGCTCCGCTTGGGGGAGTGGCCAACCTGGTCGCAATCGCGCGCGACCTGCACCTCGATGTCACGGTGGCGAGCGCTTTGGATACTGCCGTCGGCATGGATGCGGGGTTGATTGCGGCGAAGCTGACCGGGTCGCGCGCGGCGGGGCTGGCAACCCAGCGGCTGTTTGTGGAGGACGTCGCGGAACCCCGCGCCATGGTTGATGGCGAACTTGCCATCACTCGCACTACCCCCGATCCGGAACGCCTCCACGGGCTTCGCGCCCCAGGTGAGCGCAGGGATTGGTGGTTCGCCAGGGTCCGTGCGTGCATGGCTGTGCTGGAGCAGGATCCCTCTTTCCGGGTGTAATTGTCCGATTTCTTATCGCATTCGCGTGTGGGATCCGGGGGCAGTCGGCTAATCTTTCGCCCATGTCGACTCCCGTGATGCACGAATCTGCCTCGCTTTCAGAAGGCGACCTGGCAAAAGCGCCCGAACCTGGCGAGTGGCGCCGCCAACTTATCGGCCTGATCACCGGTGTGGTGCTGGCTGTTTTGGTGTATTTCTTGTTCCCTGCCAACGCTGCTGAGACGGTGTTGCAGTCCTCCGGTGCGAAGGAGGGGGTGGAGTACTCCGCGGACACGATGCGCATCGTCGCTGCCACCACTGTGTTGATGGGTGCGTGGTGGATGACGGAGGCCATCCCGCTGGCCGCCACCGCCTTGGTGCCGATTGCGGTGTTCCCGATCGCAGGTGTGGCTCCGTTTAAGGAAGTGTCCTCGCCGTACGCTTCGGCGACGATCTTCCTGTTTATGGGTGGCTTCCTCATGGCGCTGGGTCTGCAGCGTTGGAACCTGCACCGCCGTCTGGCTCTGGTGGTGGTCAAGATTGTCGGTACTTCGCCGAAGCGCATCATTTTGGGCTTTATGCTGGCCACTGGCTTTATGTCCATGTGGGTGTCTAACACTGCTACCGCTGTGGTCATGCTGCCGATTGGTACGTCGGTGCTCATGCTGACCGCGGACACGGTTGGTGGCATGAAGAACCAGAAGAAGTTCGCTACCGCGCTCATGCTTGCTATCGCGTACTCGGCTTCCATTGGCTCCCTGGCAACGCTGATCGGTACTCCGCCGAACGCGCTGCTGAAGGGCTACATGGAGGAGGCCCACGGCATCGTTATCGGTTTCGGTCAGTGGATGCTGGTCGGCCTGCCGGTCGCGGTTGTGTTCACCTTCATTGCTTGGTGGTTGCTGATCACGGTCTTCAAGCCGGAGGTAGACACGATTCCGGGCGGCAAGGAGCTGATCGACGATGAGATTAAGAAGCTCGGTGCCTGGACCTTCCCGCAGGTTGTTGTGGGTGTGATCTTCCTCGTCGCCGCGCTTGCCTGGATTTTCATCCCGCTGGGACGCAATCACTTCGGTTGGGATTTCCCGTACGACGACGCGATCGTCGGCATCATCGCTGGCTTGCTCATGTTCATCATCCCGGGTACCTCTGACGGCAAGCGTCTGTTGGACTGGAAGACGGCGAATGAGATGCCGTGGGACGTGCTGATGCTCTTCGGTGGCGGCCTGTCCCTGTCGGCGATGTTCACTGCAACCGGCCTGTCACTGTGGATCGGTGAGAAGGCGAAGGGCCTGGCGAGCCTGCCGATGTTCCTGCTCATCTTCGCCATCGCCGCGCTGGTGCTGCTGCTGACCGAGCTGACCTCCAACACCGCAACGGCTGCGACCTTCCTGCCGATCATGGGTGGTGTGGCCGTCGGCATTGGTCTGACCGAGGCGACCGAGATGAACGTGCTGCTGCTGGCTATCCCGGTTGCGTTGTCTGCAACCTGTGCATTCATGCTGCCGGTGGCAACTCCGCCGAATGCGATTGCTTACTCGTCCGGTTACGTCACCATGGGCGAGATGATCAAGGGTGGCGTGTGGCTCAACGCGATTGCGTTGGTGCTCATCTCCCTGGCTACGTACTTCATCGCAGTACCTGTGTTTGGGCTGGTGCTCTAGGAGCATTCTGCTTATCGACGACGCGCCCCGGCAGTTCTCCTGCCGGGGCGCTAGTCTATTTGCCATGGATAACGAGACGAGACAGTACGGCCGTCCAGGCGACGAGCCGCAGCGCCCGCGCCCGAGGCAGTACTTCCCGGACCAGTCCGAACAACAGGCCCAGTACGACGATCAGTACTACCAGCCGCAATACCAGCAGTACGAGCCCCCGTACGAGCCCCAGTATCAGGAGCCGTACCAGCCGGAGCCGCAGAAGGGCTCGAGTGCCGCGTCGATTGCGCTGGGTGTGTTCGCAGCGTTGGCGTTCATTGCAGCTGTGGTGCTGTTTTTCCTGTGGCAAGGGGCGGCAGCGGATGCCAAAAAGCAGCCGTTGACGGAGACGGTCACCCAGACGACCACCGCGACGGAGACCACGACTACGACGACGACGAAGTTCCCGTCGATCTTCCGCGACCGCGAGGAAGCAACCTCGATGTTGCCGCCGGAGCCGCTGCCGGATGATGTTGAGATCCCGCGCGATGTTCGGGACAGTGCCCGCGATATTCTCGACCAGATCCGCGACGGCGCGGACCAGTTTCTCCAGGAGCAATAGGTAGATGGCAACGGCTATGGAATTGGCTACGGCGGTGGCGGGGGTCGTCGCAAAGCATTGCACTGATGTGGTGATGAGCCCGGGTTCGCGCAACTCGCCGCTGGCGTACGCGCTGCTCGCGCGTCGCGACATCACGGTGCATATGCGTATCGACGAACGCTCCGCCGCCTTCACCGCACTCGGCCTCGCACGCGTGCAGCGCCGACACGTTGGCGTGGTGATGACCTCGGGCACGGCGGTGGCGAACGCGTACCCGGCGATGATCGAGGCGCATATGTCGCACACGCCGCTTGCCGTGATCAGCGCCGACCGCCCGGAGCGCCTCGTGGGCACCGGTGCCAGCCAGACCATTTGGCAGCAGGGCATCTTCGGCCGCTACGCCGAGACCCAACAGGTGGCGGACGAGGCGGCGGCGGAAGCGATCTCGTTCGACGCCGGCCAAGTACACATCAACGTTGCGCTGGACACCCCGCTCGTGCCGGACGCGCTGCCGGAGCCGGTGGGCGAGCCGCGCCGGGTCGGCCCGGGCGTCCTCGCACGCTCGGACGCCGGAGGAGGCGAGCGTGCCGGGGCGGTGGACAACGGTGCGGTAGACATCGACCTGACCCGCGACACGCTGGTCATCGCCGGTGACGAGGCCTGGGAAGTACCCGGCCTGGAACACGTGCCCACCATCGCTGAGCCGACGGCGCCGACCCCGTTCCACCAGGTCCACCCGTTGGCTGCGCGGTTCTTCGCGCAGTCGGAGGTGGCCATCTCCCACGACGGGGGTGACTTCGCCGCGTCCACCAAGCCGGAACAGGTCGTTGTGGTGGGGCACCCGACGCTGCACCGCGACGTCATGGCACTGTTGGCGGATCCGGACATCACGGTCATCGGCCTGTCGCGCACCGAGACGTTTACCGGCCAGCCGGACCTGCGCGGCTCGCGCGTCAACGCCACGGGCCAGCCGACGGATACCTGGATCAAGATCTGTGAGGCCGCCGGCGAGGTCGGCGCCGACACCGTGCGCCAAGCCCTTGCGGAAGAGCAGTTCGGCTTCACCGGCCTGCACGTCGCCGCCGCCGTGTGCGACACCCTGGCGGTGGGCGACACGATGGTGCTCGGCGCGTCGAACCCGGTGCGCGACGCATCCTTTGTTGGCATGCCGTTCGACGGCGTGGACACCTACGCCGCTCGCGGTGCCGCGGGTATCGATGGCACCGTCTCCCAAGCCGTCGGCGTCGCCCTTGCCACCCAGGCGCTTCGTGCGGACGAGATCCGCGCACCCCGTACCGTCGCGCTCGTGGGGGACTTGACGTTCCTGCACGACATCAACGGCCTGCTCATCGGTCCCGACGAGCCGCGCCCCGGCAACCTGACCATCGTCGTGGCCAACGACGACGGCGGCGGCATTTTTGAGACCCTCGAGCCCGCCGCTGAGCCGGTGCGCGACGTGTTTGAGCGGGCGTTTGGGACGCCGCATGGGGTGGTCGTCGAGAAGCAAGCGCTCGCGTACGGGGCGAACTACCGCCGCGCCGAATCGCTTGCGGAACTGCACCAAGTGCTGCTTGAACTCGAGGCCCAGCCCGACGGCATCACAATTGTGGAGGCCGTGACCACCCGCGAAACCCGCCGCGCGCTCGCGCAGCGACTGGCCAAGTAATGCGCTGGCGCAGACGCGCACACCAAGCCGTCATGGCGCTCTACGGATGCGCCGTGCTCGGCTGTGTTGCCATGGTCGCAGGGCCCGCGCTTCACGACGCCCAGATCCACGCCAACCCCGGCCGCGGCGTAGCCACCGTCACCGACCAAACCCGACTCCGCACCTACGTGGAGTACGAAACCGAAGACGGCCGGCTCGTCTCGCCGAGGGACGGGGTGCTCTATCCCACCGGGCTCGGCCCCGGCCAGCAGGTGTGGGTGACCTACGCCAAGAACAACACCGAGCTGGTCAAGGTGGAAGGCCGCGGGTGGGCGCTCTCGCTCATCCCCGCCCTGTCGGTGCTGGCCGTGGCGACGATTATCGCCGCCCTGGCCTGGCTCGCCGTAGGAAAAATTCACGTCCGGTTCAGCCGGAATTCGACCGAAGTTTCACGTCAACTGGGAGAGTAAACAGCATGCGAGTGGGAATCGTCGCCGAGTCCTTTCTGCCCAACGTCAACGGAGTGACCAACTCCGTCCTTCGCGTCCTTGAGCACCTCAAACGGGAGGGCCACGACGCGATCGTGATCGCGCCTGGCGCCCGCGAGTTCCAGGACGAAGTTCCTGACTACCTTGGCTTTGAGATCGTTCGGGTGCCCACCGTTATGGTGCCGTTGATCGATTCGCTGCCCATCGGCGTTCCCACCACCACCGTCACAGCAGCACTGTCGCAGTTCAAGCCGGACATCATCCACCTGGCCAGCCCGTTCGTGCTTGGCGGAGCGGGGGCGTTCGCGGCCCGCCAACTCGGTGTGCCCGCGGTCGCGCTCTACCAGACGGACGTGGCTGGCTTTGCCACGAAGTACCAACTGTCCACCCTGGCCACCATGGCGTGGGACTGGACCCGCACCGTGCACAACATGTGCGAAATGACGCTCGCGCCGTCGTCGGAAACGATCAAGGCGCTGGAGGAGCACAACATCAAAAATATCCGCCATTGGGGCCGTGGCGTGGATGCGGAACTGTTCCACCCGTCGAAGCGCTCCGACATCCTGCGCCGTTCGTGGGATCCGACCGGTACGAAGAAGATCGTCGGGTTCGTCGGCCGCCTCGCCGCGGAGAAGTCCGTTGACCGCCTCGCCCCGCTGGTTACGGACCCGTCCATCCAGTTGGTCATCGTCGGCGGCGGCCCGGAGCGCGAGGCGCTTGAAGAGGTTTTGCCCAACGCCGTGTTCACCGGCCCGCTTTCTGGCGAGGAGCTCGCCCGCGCGTATGCCTCGCTCGACCTGTTCGTGCATACCGGCGAGTTTGAAACCTTCTGCCAGGCCATCCAGGAAGCCCAAGCCTCGGGCGTGCCCACGATCGGCCCCCGCGCTGGCGGCCCCGTTGACCTCATCGAGCACGGCGTCAACGGTTTGCTGCTCGACGTGGCCACCTTCACCGAGGAGCTCCCCGACGCAGCGCGTTGGCTTCTCGACGACACCCGCCACCCCGAACTCACCACCACCGCCAGGGCGTCCGTGGCCGACAAGACTTGGGAGGCGCTTGGGCAGCAACTCCTTGGCTACTACACCGAGGTGCTCGACTCCTACGAGCGCAAGGTGATCCACCTGTTCGGCCGCGATGTCGCACTGCCTCGCTGGGTGCCGGTGAAGCGCAAAGTAGACTGACGGGCATGTCTGTCGGCGACCTGTCTACCAGCACTCAGAACTACCTCAAAGGCATTTGGGCCCTTTCGGAGTGGTCGGATGCGCCGGTGACGTCGTCGTCAGTGGCAAAGCACCTTGGGCTGCGGAAATCCACGGTGTCGGACGGGGTGCGCAAACTTGGCGAGCAGGGACTTGTCACACACAAGCCTTACGGCACGATCGAACTGACCGAACTCGGCCACACGTATGCGGTGGCGATGATCCGCCGCCACCGTCTCATTGAAACGTTTCTGGTGGAAGCCCTCGGCTACACCTGGGACCAAGTGCACGACGAGGCGGAAAATCTCGAGCACTCCGTGAGCGACTTCATGGTCGAGCGCATCGACGCGTTTCTTAACTACCCCACCCGCGACCCCCACGGTGACCCCATCCCCTCAGCCAGCGGGCGTGTTGATGCCCCCGAGGCCGTCCCACTGACCGGCGTGCAGCCGGGCCAGAAAGCCACGATTGAACGCATTGCCGACGACGACCCGAAACTGCTGCAATTCCTGGACAGTCACGGGCTTGTCGTCGGCGCAACCCTCGAGGTGGGAGAGGGTGCCCCTTACTCCGGCGCGGTGGCGGTGCGGCTTGCCGGCGCGGCGGAGGCGGTGCCGCTCGGCGAGGAAGCCACAGATTCCGTCTTCGTGCGCGTAGATGCGTAACGACGACCGCGCAGCACCCCATGCGGGCCGAACAGATATACCACGGCAAACACCACACCCTGGGCGAGCACAATCATGCCGCCAGAGGCTGTGTCTAGGTAGTAGGAGCAGTACAACCCCACGATTGCACACGCCGCCGACATGGTCGGGGCGATGATGAGCATTGTGCCGAACTTGTTGGTGAGCAGGTAGGCGGTCGCGCCCGGGATGATCAGCATCGCCACCACCAGGATCACACCCACAGCCTGTAGCGCCACAACGGACGTCAGTGCCAGGAGCGCCAGCAGTGCCGCACCGAGCAGACGCGGATTCAACCCAATCGCGTGTGCATGGGTGGGATCGAACGCGTAGAGGGTGAAGTCGCGCCGCTTGAGCACCAGCACGCTCAACACGATCGCTCCCAGGATGGCCACCTGCAGCAGGTCCCCACGGGACACACCAAGCAGATTGCCGAAGATGATGTGGTTCAGATCCGTGTGCGAAGGGGTTACCGAAATGAGCACGAGCCCCAGCGCGAACATGGTGGTGAACACAATGCCAATGGCCGCATCCTCCTTCACCCGGGACGTATCGCGCACCAGCCCGATCAGTGCCACCGCAAGGAACCCGAACACCACCGCGCCGACGGCAAACGGCACGCCCAGAATGTAGGCCAGCACCACGCCGGGCAGGACAGCGTGGCTTACCGCATCGCCCATCAGCGACCAGCCAACCAACACCAGCCAGCACGACAACAGCGCGCAGACAATCGACGCCACCAGCGAGGTCGCAAGCGCACGCATCATGAACTCGTAACCAAACGGCTCCGTAAGCAGCGCAATCATGCTGACACCCCCATACCGAAGCCCTGTACCAAATTGTCCGGCTCTAACACCACTTCAGTCGGGGCGTGCATCAACACCCGGCGGTTCAACAGCACTGTCTCCGGCGCGAGCTGGGGCAAGGCAACCAGGTCGTGCGTCACCACAAAAATGGTGGTGCCTTCAGCGGCGAGGTCGCGCAACAGCTCAGTGATGGTGGCCTCGGAATGTTTGTCCACGCCGGCGAAGGGTTCGTCGAGAAGCATGATGCTCGCACCCTGAGCGATACCGCGGGCGATGAAGGCACGCTTCTTCTGGCCACCCGAAAGCTGACCGATCTGGCGGTCTGCGAACGACTCAAGGTGGGTGCGCTCAAGCGCGCGATCCACAGCCGCAATGTCCTCCGCACGCGCGTGGCGGGTAAAGCCCATGTGGCCGTAGCGGCCCATCATGACCACATCACGCACTGTGACCGGGAACTGCCAGTCCACGTCCTCGCTCTGCGGGACGTAGCCCAGCACCTGCGTCTTGCGGGCGCGCATGGGGTCGATGCCGTTGATACGAACCGTGCCGCGATCCGGCTTGACCAACCCCATGATCGCCTTGAGTAGCGTGGATTTGCCCGCGCCGTTCATCCCGATCAGCCCACAGATACGGCCTGGTTGGACGCTCAAAGTTGCGCCGTCGAGCGCGACGACGTCGCCGTAGCGCACCGCAACATCGTCAACCGCGATTGCGGGGATCACTGCTTGCCCCCGTTCAAACCGTCGATGATCACCTTCGTGTCGTGGCGAATCAGATCCAGGTAGGTCGGCACCGGACCGTTTTCCTCAGAAAGCGAATCGACGTAGAGGGTGCCGCCGTACTCCGCGCCGGTGGCCTTCACGACCTGCATCATCGGGGCGTTAGAGACTGTGGATTCGCAGAACACCGCTGGGACGTTGTTTTCCTTCACAAACTCGATCGCGCCGGCGATCTGCTGCGGGGTGGCTTCCTGCTCAGCATTGACTGGCCAGATGTAGCGCTCAGTTAGCTTCGCGTCGCGGGCCAGGTAGGAGAACGCGCCCTCACAGGTCACCAAGGCACGCTGCTTGTCGGGGACGGCGGCGAGCTTGGTCTCCAGCTCGTCTTGCACAGCCTGCAGTTCGTTTTTGTATTTCTCGCCGTTGGCCTTGAAGTCTGCGGCGTGTTCCGGGTCGAGTTCGCTGAACGCGTCAACGATGTTGTCCACGTACTTCTGCACGTTCACCGGGCTCATCCACGCGTGCGGATTGGGCTTGCCGGCGTAGGCGTCCTCGGCGATGTCGATCGGCTCGACACCCTCGCTGACCACGGCGTGCGGCACATCCAGATCGGCGACAAACTGGGCGAACCAATTCTCCAGGTTCATGCCGTTATCCAAAATCAGGTCCGCGTCGGAGGCACGAGAAATGTCGCCGGGGGTGGGCTCGTAGCCGTGGATCTCCGCACCAGGCTTGGTGATGGATTCCACCTTGAGGTGATCGCCCGCAACGTTCGCGGCGATGTCCTGGATCACGGTGAACGTTGTGAGCACGACAGGGGTGTCTTTGCCGCCTGCTGCATCAGTGCTTTCTTCAGAGCAGCTCGCCAGGCCGAGGGAGAGAGCAGCCGTAGCGACGAGCGCAAGCACTTTGGTTTTCATCATGTCGTTCCTTTGCGTTGGGAGCGTGGAGGGGAGCAGGCAATCTGTGTGCCCACGCTGGCGAATAATAAAGTTCGGTATGCCGAACTGGCAAGTGGCGTAAGGGCGTACAGCCTACTTTTGTGGGTGGCGAAGTAGACCGAAGTAGACTGACCAACCATGGCCAAGGCGGATCTGGAGAAAAAGCCCTTCGACGTTGCCGGAATGTTCGACGACGTGGGCAAGAACTACGACAAGACGAACACCGTGTTGTCGTTCGGGCTGGACAAATACTGGCGACGACGCACCCGCGAACGCCTCGAACTCAAACCAGGGGAGAAGGTGCTCGACCTCGCCGCAGGCACCGCCGTGTCCACCGTCGAGCTCGGTAAATCCGGCGCGTGGGTCGTGGCGTGCGACTTCTCCCAGGGCATGCTGGCCGCCGGCAAGGACCGTAAGGTGCCCAAGGTGGTCGGCGACGCGATGTACCTTCCGTTTGCCGACAACACCTTCGACGCGGTGACCATCTCCTACGGGCTGCGCAACGTCCATGATTTCGAGGCCGGCTTGCGCGAAATGGCGCGTGTGACCAAGCCCGGCGGGCGCCTTGTGGTCAACGAGTTCTCCACCCCCGTCATCCCAGGATTCCGCACCGTGTACAAGGAATACCTGCCACGTGCTGTGCCGGCGCTGGCCAAGGTATTTTCCTCCAACGCGGAGGCCTACGAGTACCTTGCGGAATCCATCCGCGCATGGCCCAACCAGGAGGAGCTTGCCGCGGCGATCAACGCCAACGGTTGGGAAGACGCCGGCTGGCAAGATCTCACCGCCGGCATCGTGGCGCTCCACAGCGCCGTCAAGCCGCTCGACTAAGCCGCGCTAAGCGACGTCCCAGAGCGGGGCGTTCTTCGGCACCACGCGACCTGCCGCGCGCCACAGTCGTGCGACCAGGTCGCGGTCGTCTTCCTGCACTAGGTTGCCCATCAGGCGCGCCGCTGCAGGCATGAGGTAGCGCCCGCCCAAACCGCGCAGCGCCACCGGGCCAGCCAGCGGTAGGAACTGCGGGTAGGTCAGGAGACGGGCGAGGGTGCGCGCCAGCGTGAACGCGTCGCCGTAGTGGCTGCGCAGCAACGCCGGCCACGCAAGCGTGAGGTCGCCACCCGCGTTGATCAACTCGACCGCCAGCACTGCGGTTTCCAGCCCGTAGTCGATGCCCTCGCCGTTGAGCGGGTTCACGCACGCGGCGGCGTCGCCGATAAGCACCCAGTTCGGGCCCGCAACGTTGGACACCGCTCCGCCCATCGGCAGCAGCGCAGAGGTCACCGCCTGCTCCGGGCCGAGGTTCCACGCCTCGCGCTGCTGTGCGGCATAGTCGGCGAGCAACTTCTTCGTGTTCACCTTCGCCGGGCGCGCATCGGTGGATAAGGCTCCGCAGCCGAGGTTCACGGTGCCGTCGCCAAGCGGGAAGATCCAGCCGTAACCAGGCTGAATCACGCCATCCGCGTCGCGCAGCTCCACGTGCGAATGCATCCACGGCTCGTCCGAAAACGGCGATTCGCAATACGAGCGTGCCGCAATCCCGAATACCTCCCCTTTGTGCCACTCGCGTCCCAGTTTCTTGCCAAAGGGGGAGCGCACGCCGTCGGCAACCACGACCCACTTCGCGCGTACCGAGCCCTGATCCGTCTTCACAGCACTGATCGCGCCGCCGGAAAACTCCACACCCGTCGCGGCGCAGTTCTGGCGGATGGTGGCGCCGGCGGTGCGGGCTTCGTCGACAAGCATTGCGTCAAACACCGTCCGAGGAGCCGCAGAGCCTTCACCGCGCGGCCAAGGCGCCTCGACGTCGCCGCCGTAGCCGTGCAACTTCAACCCCTTGTTGCGATACGCGGGTACCTCCAGATTGAGTGCCTCGAGCGTCTCCACCGCACGCGGGGTCAACCCATCGCCGCAAGTTTTGTCGCGGCCGGGACCCTGGACGTCGAGAAGCAAAGTCTGCAAACCCGAACGCTGCGCCGCAATCGCCGCCGCCGAACCAGCCGGTCCAGCACCCACAACCACAAGGTCGAAATACTCAGTCACGCAACTGATTGTGCCAGCGCCACCCACTGCTACAGAACCAAGGGCAAGTGGGCTACGGTAGGTGCGTTATCCATGTGCCCCTCCAACCTGCAAGGACGTTATCGATGACGTACGGCACCACCCCGTCACCCCGCCACGGATTCAAGATTGACCTTGGCGACGACGCACTCAACACCCGGCTCAACACCGGGCTAGAAGCGGTGGAGGACCTCCTCATGGCCGAACTTTCACGCGGCGAAAAGTTCCTCACCGACAAAGTCACCCACCTCGCCGCAGCCGGCGGCAAACGCTTCCGCCCCATGATGGCGCTGCTGTGCGCCGAGTTTGGCCCCAACCCGCGCGCCCAAAACGTAATCAACGGCGCCACCGTCACCGAAATGGTGCACCTGGCCACGCTGTATCACGACGACGTCATGGACGAAGCTGAACGCCGCCGCGGCGTTGAGTCCGCCAACGCGCGCTGGAGCAACACCGTCGCCATCCTTGCAGGCGACATCCTGTTTGCCCACGCCTCACGCCTGATGGGCCGAATGGACCTGGCCACCGTCGAGCACTTCGCCGACACCTTCGAGGAACTGGTCACCGGCCAGATGCGCGAAACCGTCGGCGCACAAGGCACCAACCCGGTTGAGCACTACCTGAAGGTCATCGACGAGAAAACCGGCGTGCTCATCGCGTCCGCCGCCTACCTGGGCGCGCGGCACTCCGGCGCGTCCGACGAGGTGGTCCAGCGTTGCGCGCGCATCGGCGACGCCGTGGGCATGGTGTTCCAGATCGTCGACGACATCATTGACATTTTCTCCGACCCCGAACAATCCGGAAAGACCCCAGGCACCGACCTGCGCGAAGGCGTATTCACCCTGCCAGTGCTCTACGCGCTCGAAGAGGACTCCGAGGCCGGCGAAGCCCTTCGAGGGCTCCTCACGGGCCCGCTTACCGACGACGCCGACGTCACCCGCGCCCTCGACCTCCTGGGCCAGACACGCGGCCGTGAACGCGCCCTCGAGACCGCTCGCAGATACCTGGACACCGTCGAGCGCGAACTCGACGAGTTGCCCGACATTCCCGCCCGCGAAGCGCTGCGCACCATGACACGTCTCACCGTCGAACGCGTAGGATAACCAGGCGATTTGCCTACATTGCGGTGGCGTGATGTAAGGTAATCCCCGCACTTCAAACGTGCACGCCAGGTTGCCCGAGCGGCCAAAGGGAGCGGACTGTAAATCCGCCGGCATTCGCCTTCAGAAGTTCGAATCTTCTACCTGGCACAGGCACACCCCGCCGATCCCCATCACGGATCGGCGGGGTTTTTCGCTGTGCGGTGCTGTGGTTCTGCGGCTGCAGGGCGGTAGGGAGTGATGGCCTATGGCGTAGGTTATGGAGCGGTTTATGTCGTCGATAAGCATGTGCAAAAACATGGGATGTACTGGCGATTTGTGTTTATAAACGATATCGGGTTAATCTTCTCAAGGCTTCAACGGAGCGGGTCGCAAGATCCACAACAAAGAGGCTGTGCCCCCTTAGCTCAGTCGGCAGAGCGTTTCCATGGTAAGGAAAAGGTCGACAGTTCGATTCTGTCAGGGGGCTCTGTTGTTTGCTGGGGTCCTTGCACTTCGTGCGAGCGTCAGTGAACACATGGCGGTGTAGCTCAGTGGTAGAGCAAGCGACTCATAATCGCTGTGTCGAGAGTTCAATTCTCTCCATCGCTACTCACCTCAAACGGACGCCACAAGCGCCCGTGGTAGGGTTAGGCGCACCGAATAAGGTGCCCTAGGGGCGTGGCGCAATTGGTAGCGCAACGGTCTCCAAAACCGTAGGTTGCAGGTTCGAGTCCTGTCGCCCCTGCCAAAACAACCTGGAGGAGTTTTCGTGACTAACCCCAACGGTCAGAATGCCGCACAGCCAACCGGCAAGCGCCAACTGCGAGGGGTCTCGCCCGTGTCCTCCGACGGGTACGAAGCAAAGCGCACCCCCGTCAATGCCGACGAGGCCGAGGAAAAGACCACCAGCATCGCAACCTTCCCGGGCGAAGTCGTCTCCGAGATGAGCAAGGTCATCTGGCCGACCGGCAAGCAGATGCTGAACTACACGCTGATCACATTCGCGTTCCTCATTGTGCTCACCATCCTTGTCTGGGGTACCGACACCCTGGCTTCCATGGGGATTCGTTGGATCCTCATCCGATAAGTACAATTTCACGCGTAACGTTTCCCGCCACCTCGAACACCGAGGGAAGGCGGGATACTTTTTGCCCCGGTAACCTTGGGGCACACCCGCGAACATACGAGGAGAACAACCATGACTGAGGTAAACGAGGACGTCAACGGCGCGATCGAAAACAACGAGCAGGAAATGATCGACGAAGGCGCGCCCGTCGACCCCCCCACCGACCCGGTCATCCACGGCGACTCCGACCCGGCCGGCACCAACGAGCAGGACGACAACGCTGAGGCGACCGAGGGCGCGGAAGCGCCGGAGGCAGAGGGCGCGGAAGCACCGGAGGCAGAGGGCGTTGAGGCCGCGGAGGACACTGAGGCCCCGGACGTGGAGGCTACGTCCGACTTCGACGCTGAATACCGCAAGCGCCTGCGCGAGTACACCCGCGAACTGAAGAAGCAGCCGGGCGAGTGGTACATCATCCAGTCCTACTCCGGCTACGAAAACAAGGTGAAGGCCAACCTGGAGATGCGTAGCCAGACCCTCGAGGTCGAAGACTCCATCTACGAGGTCGTCGTGCCTGTCGAGCAAGCGCTGGAGAAGAACAAGGACGGCAAGAACAAGCTGGTCAAGCGTAAGCTCCTGCCGGGCTACGTCCTCGTGCGCATGGACATGAACGATGCCGCATGGTCCGTGGTGCGTGAAACCCCGGGCGTGACCTCGTTTGTCGGTAATGAGGGCAACGCCACCCCGGTGAAGCACCGCGACGTCGCCAAGTTCCTGCTGCCGAAGTCCGCCGCGGCCGGCGCGAAGCCGCAGGTCGACGCCGAAGGCGACACCGTTGTGCCGTCGGCGGAGGAGGCGCCGAACAAGGTCACCCACGACTACAAGGTCGGCGAGGCCGTCACCATCCTCTCCGGTGCACTGGCGTCCGTGTCCGCCACCATCAACGCCATCGACCCGGAGACCGGCAAGATCGAGGCGCTCGTGTCCATCTTCGGCCGCGAGACCCCAGTCGAGCTCACCGCCGATCAGATCGAACGCATCATGTAAGCGCATTTTGCTTATCGACGACGCCCTGGCGTAACCTATCTCGTCGCGTGTGTTTTGCGCACACGCGACGTTTTCGTTTTCTCATCCCCGGTGGCTGGGAAAAACCCGGCATCCGGAAGCCTTACCGCTGTTCATCGCGGTGGCGAGGCTGTAACTAGGAGGTAATTGCGATGGCTAAGAAGAAGGTCACTGGCCTGATCAAGCTTCAGATCGAAGCTGGTATGGCAAACCCGGCCCCGCCGGTCGGTCCGGCACTTGGTGCACACGGTGTCAACATCGTTGAGTTCACCAAGGCATACAACGCTGCGACCGAATCCATGCGCGGCAACATTGTCCCGGTGGAGATCACGGTCTACGAAGACCGCTCCTTCGACTTCATCCTGAAGTCCCCGCCGGCTGCATCCCTGCTGCTGAAGGCTGCAGGCCTGCAGAAGGGCTCCGGCGTTCCGCACACTGACAAGGTTGGCAAGGTCACCTGGGAGCAGTGCAAGGAAATCGCCGAGACCAAGAAGAACGACCTCAACGCCCGCGACATCGAGGCTGGCGCCGCGATTATCGCTGGTACCGCACGTTCGATGGGTATTGACGTCGAGAAGTAAAGCGCACCTCGTCGCTTTACGTGGAAGGGCCTTCAGCCAGGCCCGCCAACCACAACTCCTGAAAGGAATCAAACATGGCTAAGAAGTCCAAGCGTTACATTGAACAGCTTGCCAAGGTGGACCGCGACGCGTTCTACCACCCGCTGGATGCGGTGACCCTGGCAAAGGAGACCGCTTCCGACAAGTACGACGCAACCATCGACGTTGCGATGCGTCTGTCCGTCGACCCGCGCAAGGCCGACCAGCTGGTCCGCGGCACCGTCAACCTGCCGCACGGCACCGGTAAGACCGTCCGCGTCGCAGTCTTCGCTGAGGGCGAGAACGCCACCAAGGCGAAGGAAGCAGGCGCTGACATCGTCGGCACTGACGAGCTCATCGAGCAGATCAACGCTGGCCAGCTCGACTTCGACGTAGCTATCGCTACGCCGGACCAGATGGCTAAGGTCGGCCGCGTCGCCCGCGTGCTCGGCCCGCGTGGTCTGATGCCGAACCCGAAGACCGGTACGGTCACCCCGGACGTCGCTAAGGCGATCCAGGACTCCAAGGGCGGCAAGATTGCCTTCCGCGTGGACAAGGCATCGAACCTGCACGCAATCATCGGTAAGGCTTCCTTCACCCCGGAGCAGCTCGCTGAGAACTACGGCGCGCTTCTCGACGAGGTCGTTCGCCTCAAGCCGTCTTCCGCCAAGGGTGTCTACCTGAAGAAGATCACCGTGTCCGCAACCCAGGGCCCGGGCGTTCCGGTTGATACCTCTGTGGAGAAGGACTACGCCAAGAAGGCATAGTCTTCCCGCAACGATTTCGCGCCTCGGTGGTTCACCGGGGCGCTTTTTCGTGTCTGGGGGTAGTGCTTTGTCGCAACGCTTAATGGAAGTAGTATTCGTTAAGTGTTGAAAACGGTTACCAATAGTCTTGTGGTTGTCTGCCTCGCCGCCTTGCTCACCCTGTTGACGTGTGGCGTGGCACTGGCGGATCCCGCCCGTTTTGATCGGGGCCACATCGATGTCTTCAACGTCACCGCCGACGGTGGCAGCCTGACTTTGGACCTGCAGGAGGACGTCACCGGCTCCCACGTGCGCCGCGCACCCGAGGATGTCGATTTGGTTGTCGGCGAGGCGGCCTACACCGACGAAACCGCCAACGTCCCAGAGATCGGCGAGCCCGGCTACCTGCTGCCACAGACCCAACGTGCCGACCTGCTGTGGCCCGGGTGGGACACCCAGGGCGTGCGCGAAGGTGGCTTCGGTCGCGTCGACATCGAGTTCCGCGAGGTCTCCGGGCCAGGATCCGTCTACCTGTTCCAGACGGGAAGCTTCGGCTCCTTCCAACCCGTGCTTGATAGCGACCAGCCGCAGCTCTCCTCAGGATCCCGCATTGTTCAGGACGACCCGTCCCACGTCCACGCGAACTGGCTGTTCACCCAGCCAGGCGTGTACACCATGAAGGTTGTGGCAACCGCGGACGGCGCCGAGTCCAACGAGGCGGTGTACACGTGGCACGTCGGCGACGCGAGCGCCGAGACCGGTACAGACCGCGCCAGCGCCGAAACCAAGGCCGACACGAGCACCGGCACGTCCCACAACGACGCAACCAACAGCGCAGACTCGGTTTCGAAGTCTGTTGCTTCCAAGCCGGCAGCCCAGAAATCTGCGCCCGCAGCCCCAGCAGCACCTGCGGCCAAGCCGGCGCCCGCCACCACCTCAGCAGCGGCGAAGAAGTGCACACCCGCGTTGCGCCCGATGATCAAGGACGACCGCAACGTGCCCGCCACCTGGAAGCGTCCGGAAGACCTTGTGTTCGGGCTTGGCAACGCGGCGGAGGCGGACCTGCCCCAGGCGGTCGGCCCAGTGCCTGCCGGCAAGGCGTGGATGATTGGTGCGACACAGCAGGACAATGTGCCGTGGCTGGGTGCGAACACGCAGCACGAGTCGCTCATTGAACACACCACCGGCGAGGTCACCTGGGAAGTAACAAACTTCAACGGCCCCGGCCCAATGACCGTGTTCACCCAGGGCGGCCTGGGGCAAGTGGTGGGCGAGGAGTGGTTCACCGCGGAGAACGGTCGCGGCTCCGGCAGCCACACGATCCCGGCGAACTCGCACGTGCACCCCAATTGGGTGTTCGGTGCACCCGGCACGTACAAGGTGACCATCCGTCAGACCGCCACCACAAAAGGCGGGGAGAAGGTCTCCGGCGAGGCCACGCTGACGTTCAACGTTGGAGAAGCCGGCAACGCCGATAGCGGCCACTTCGATTTTGGCTCCATGTTTGACCCAGAAGGCAGCTGCAGCGCCGGAGCGGCAACGGCACAAGGCAGCGACGCCGCACGCTCAGGTGACCTCGCAGAGACCGGCACCACAGTGATGACCGTGCCGTTCGCCATCCTGGGCCTCGGCGTCGCGGTGTTCGGCGCGGCGATGTGCACGCTGGACACTGCCTTGCGACGCCGCCTGATTGCCCTCGCAGGAGCCTCGAAGTGAAGCGCGCCAAAGCTATAGCGGCCCTCGGGTTGGTTGCGGGTCTGGTGGGCTGCGCGCAGGCGGACGGTGCGGTGGATGATGGCCGGTTGCGTGTGGTGGCGTCGACAAGCATTCTCGCGGATGTCGTGCAGAATGTCGCCGGCGATGCCGCTGACGTCACCCCGTTGATGCGTCGCGGCGCCGACCCGCACTCGTATGAGCCGACCCTGCACGCCACGCGCGACATTGCCTATGCGGACGCCGTGTTCACCAACGGGCTGTTGCTGGAGCCGCAAGCATTGAGCCGCACGATCGAGTCGACGGCGCGACCCGACGCGCGTGTGGTGGCGCTCGCCGAGCAGACGCAGCGCTACGGCTACGCCCCGATCCCGCTGGTCGAGGACGCGAGCTTGGACACCGTGTGGTTGGGCCTGCGCTTCGAGGGTGACCTCCCCGCCACCGCCGTCACCGAGCTTTCGCTTGTCGACGCCACCGGCCCCGGCAAAGCTTTCGCCTTCATCCTCGGCACGTTTGGCACACCTGAGTTGCTCTTCGACTCCGACGGCGGCTCGACCATGCTGCCGGCGGGTGCGCACACGCACGTGAGTTGGGCCTTTTCGTCGCCGGGCGTGTACGAGTTGCGGCTGCGCGCGTCGGTGCGCGACGCGGTCGATGCGCCGGAGCGTAGCTCCGCCGAGCAAACCGTGACGGTGGTTGTCGGCCAGGACCCGGCGCAGGTCGCGCCTGGGAAGGTGGCGATCGAGCATGGTCACGTGGACATCGCCACGCTTGTCGACGACACCACCACCCACCTGACGCTTCGCACCGACGACCACAGCCACCCCGGCCACACCGACATCAACCCCGCCGATGCCGTCGTTGTCGTACCCACAACCACCCTGCAGCCGATCCCGCCACAGCGCGAGTTCCGCTTCCTCGGCAACCCGGACGACGAGACCTACCTGCTGCCGCAGGCGGTACTCGGCCGTCACGTGCACGGCGAGCTAGACCCGCACATCTGGCACGACCCGGCCGCGATGAAAGCGGTGGTTGACGTGGTGCGCGACGAACTGTCCGCCATCGACCCGTCACGCGCCAGCCAGTTCGCGGACAACGCCAAGCGATACCAGTCGCTTCTCGACGACACCGACCGCACCGTCCGCGCCATGTACGACTCCATCCCCGAAACCAACCGCAACCTGGTCACCACCCACCACGGCTACGCCTACCTCGGCCGCGCCTACGGGCTGCGCATCGCAGGCTTTGTCACCCCGAACCCGAGCGTGGAGCCGAGCCCCCGCGACCTGCTGGCACTCTCGCGCACCTTGGACAACCTCGACGTGCCGGCCGTGTTCGTCGAGTACGGCAGCGAACAAGAAACGCCTGTGCTCACCCAAACGGCCGCCCAGCACGGGGTGAACGTGTGCCCGATCTGGGGCGACTCTCTCGACCCGCCCGGTCAGGGGCCGGCGCAAACGTATGTGGACTTTGTGCTGGCCAATGGGTCGTCGATTAGTAACTGCTTGAAAGGACAACAATGAAAAAGATTCCAGCCCTCATCACCGCCGCCATGATCGCGGCCGCACCCGCAGCAACCGCCCAGGTACAGGACAACAACCCCGCCCTGCAACAAGTCGTTGACGCCAACGAAACGATCGCGCCGGAAGGCGAACGCACCGTCATCGACGCAGGCCACGTTGACCTCGGCCCCATGTTCGTGGACGGCAACCTGCAATTCCTCGCCCGCGACGACACCCACGAACCCGCCATGTGGCGCCACCTCAACGACGTCGTCTTCGCCGTCGGCGACGCCGCCAAGCAAACCCTGCCCGACACCAACGACTTCGACTTCACCGGCGCCAAACCAGGCTCCGACGTATGGGTCGTGCCCCAAACCGAAGTCGCAGGCGTGCCATGGCTGGGCTGGAACTCCCAAGCCCCCTCGCTGCTCGAGCGCTCCACGTCCGGCATGAGCCTCGAATTCGCCGGCCACGACGGCCCTGGCGACTTCTCCCTCTTCGTCCAACCCGGCGGCTTCCACGAACCGCAGCAACTGTGGAACTCCCGCACCGAAGGCGACCAGTCCATGTGGGTCGAACCCAACACCCACACCCACGCCAACTGGGTGTTCACCGAGCCGGGCGTGCACCTGATCAAGGTGCGCGCGAAGGTGGAGGACACTGACGGCCAGGTGCACACCGACGAGCAGGTGCTGCGCCTTGCGGTCGGCGTTGACCCGCAGGAGGCGTTCGACGCGGAGTTTGCGGGCGCCGGGGAGGGGGCGTCGTCGTCAAGCAATGTGCTCCTGTTCGCAGGCTTGGGTGTGCTCGTCCTGGCGTTGGTGGCGTTCGCGGTGGTGTGGGGGCGTCGTAAGTGATCACAATCCGCGACCTTGCCGTGTCCTACCCGGGACGCGAAGTGTTTCAGGGCGTGGACGTCACGCTCAACGGCGGCGAATTCACCGGCCTGCTCGGGCCGAACGGCGCAGGCAAAACGACGCTGATGCGTGCGATGCTCGGGCTCGTACCCGCCGACGCAGGCACCGTCGAGACGACCGACTCGCGCCCGATCCGCGACGTCGTCGGCTACGTGCCTCAACGCCACAACGTCGCGTGGGATTTCCCAATCGACGTCTACACCGCCACCCTCAACGCCACGCTTGGGAAGCGCCCCTGGTACCGCCGCGCTGGCGAACGCGACCGCATGTGGGCGCAGCGTGCGCTTGAGATGGTGAACCTTGCAGACCTCGCCGACCGCCCCATCAGCGACCTGTCCGGCGGCCAGCGCCAACGCGTGCTCATCGCGCGTGCTTTGGTGCGCCGTCCGCGCATGCTGCTTCTCGACGAACCCTTCACCGGCCTCGACATCCCCACCACGGAACATTTGCTCGGGCTGTTTCGAGAGCTCGTCGATAAGGGCCTGGGCGTTGTGATGTCCACCCACAACATCGTCGAGGCCGTCGAATCCTGCGACCGTCTCATCCTGTTCAAAGGCGGCATCGTGGCGGATAGCCCGACGCGCCTGCTTAACGACGACACCCCCTGGATGCACACCTTCTCCGTCGGCCCCGACTCACCGTGGCTACGAGGCGTGCGCGCACACCTGGAGGCCGCCCATGCCTGAGATTTCCTTCCTGCAATTCCTCGCCGACATGGCGAACCCACAACTGGCCTTTCTGCCACGTGCGCTGGGCGCCGCCGTGATCGCCGCGGTGCTCTGCGCGGTGGTCGGGTGCTTCGTGGTGCTGCGCGGCATGGCGTTCATCGGCGACGCCGTTGCGCACGCGGTGTTTCCCGGCATCGCCGTCGCCTTCGCCTTGCAGACCTCGGTGCTGCTCGGCGGCGCGGTGGCGGGGGCGTTGGTGGCGGTGCTGATCGCGGTGATGTCGCAACGCCGCACCATTAAAGAAGACTCCGTGATCGGCATCGTGTTTACCGCCGCGTTTGCCATCGGCCTGGTGATCATCTCGCGGGTCGAGGGCTACACCGCCTCCGTGAGCTCGTTCCTGTTCGGCTCGCTCACCGGCGTTGGCGTGCGCGAACTGGTGGTCAACGCGGTCGCTGGCGCCATCATCGTCGCCATTGTGGTCGTGCTGCGCCCGTGGCTCACCGCCGTCGCCTTGGACCGCGAAACCGCCCGCGCCATGAACCTGCCCGTCGCCGCGTTGGACCTCGCGCTGTATCTCAGCGTGACGTTCGCCGTTGTGCTCGCCGTACAGACCGTGGGCAACATCCTGGTCGTCGCACTGCTGATCACCCCGGCTGCCGCCGCGCGCCTGTTCACCGACCGGCTGGACACGATGATGCTCATCGCCGCCGCATTCGGCGTGGTTGGCAGCGTCCTGGGCGTGTGGCTGGCGTGGGCCTACGATTCCCCAACCGGGGCGACGATCGTCCTTTCCGTCACCGCCCTGTTCGCACTGAGCTGGCTGTTCGCGCCGCGTCGCGGAGTGTTCGCGAAGGTGGTGCGGGCATGAAGTTGAACCGACTTGTGACGCTGGTCGTCGCTACGCTTGCGTTTGCTGTGGCACCACTGGCGCAGGCGAGCAGCGAGCACAAACCCGGCGACCCCGGCCACAGCGTGACCCTCGACGCGGACGTCGACCACCCGTGCGCCGGCCGCAAACTGCTCTACCACTCCCACAACGACGCCCTCTACGGCACGCGCTCCGGCGGCAAGCTAGCGGTGATGGCGGTCGACGGCCAACAGGTCACCTCCCAGGACTCCGTGTGCTTCCGCCTCGCCCCAGACGCGGACGCCGACGGCAACGACCTGTCCAAACTCACCATCCCCGACGACGGCACCCTCGACTTCCTCGGCCCCCGCGGCAGCGAAGTCTGGGCAGCGCCGCAAAGCGTGGACTGGACCGACAACTGGCGCCCCATCTGGTCGGGCCTCGGCGCGTTCGACCCCGCCCACGAACTCGACCCCACGTCGATCCCCACCAACTTCAAAGACGACGTCATGCACTTCGACCTCGTCGACATGGATGCGCCCGGCGACATCAACGTCATGTTCACCAGCCGCGTCTACGAACCGGAGCGACTGTTCGACTCCTCCAACCCAGACATGCGCACCATCACCTACGAAGTCGGCGGCCACGGCCACTTCACCTGGACGTTTTCCAAACCAGGCATCTACGCGCTGACGTGGCAAGGCCGAGCCGAGCGTACCGACGGCACCACCGAACGCTCCGAACCCATCACCCAATACTGGCTTGTCGGCGACGACGCCACCGTCGGCCTGCCCGAAGGCACCACCACGGGGCTGCGCACCCCAAAGTCGGCATCCACACCCACTGACGCGCAACCGACCACGTCGGCGACCACCACGGCGACCACCACGGCACCGACCTCACCAAAGGCCTCCACGTCGGCGCAGCCAACCACCGCGCCAACTCTTGCGCCGACACCGACCTCGCCAAAGGCCTCCACGTCGTCTAGCACGTCGGCGCAGCCAACCAGCACGCAGCCCAAGCCGGCACCAGGCACCTCCACGCCCAACGCCGCAGCGAAGGAGCGCGCGCTAATCAAGGCGGGTCATATGGATATGGCCTTGGTGGGGGAGGGGTCGTCGTTAAGCACAGTGCTCATCGATGATTCCGACCCCCTCCACCCGGCGCACCGACCCTCCGGCAGCTTCATCTTCGCCGTGCCCGACAGTGCGCGCACCGACCTGCCCGATAGCGTGCGCGACAGCTTCCCTGGCAGCCCAGCGCAGATGTGGATACTGCCGCAAGCACAGGACAAGAACCTGCCATGGCTGGGCTTTTCCACCACGGGAGTGCCCGCGAGCGCGATTGAGGAAGGCAGCCGGATCACGGTAAGCATGCGCGACGTCACCGGACCGGGCCGCCTGATGACATGGCACGAGGACCTGCGAGGCCTGCGCATCGAACTAGACTCGGGCGACCCGTCCAAAACGCTCCAATACCCGGTTAACGCCCACGACCACCAGGGCTTTGGGTTCACCGAGCCGGGCATCTACACGGCGACGTTCGTGTATTCCGGCACCACGCGTGACGGTGAGGCGTTTGAGAAGGAACTCGTCGCAACGTTTGCAGTTGGCGACGACGCCATCACCAACGCCCCAACCAATCCCGACGACACCGATAACGCAGGCAGCACGGGCAACGCGGGCAAAAGCCTGAACGTCCCACAGGCGTTGGCGGCGGGTCTGCGGCAGGTGGAGAAGGAGATCAAGAAGTTTGGCGACGCCATCGCGCCAGCCGCAAAACCGTCCACGAAGCCGTCTGCGCAGGCAACCACACAGCGGGCGACACGGCCGACGACACGGCCGAGCAACCAGGCAACTTCTCGCCCCTCGCGCACCGCTGCACCTGCGGCCCCGGCAACCACTGCCCAGTCGGCCCAGTCGGCCCAGTCGGCCCAGTCGGCTCGATCGGTGAGTACTGCGCGTGCTGCACAGGCTGCACCTCGCAGTCAGGCGGCGGCTCAATCCACGGCGAAGCAGTCTCCGACGAGGCGTGCGCAGGCAAGCCGTGCAGCGTCATCGCAACTATCGACGAGCACTAGCGCCCCCGCCACAACCTCCGCCCCTTCGCCGGAGCCCTCACCTGAGTCTGCGTCCGATGCTTCGGGCAGCGGGATTCATGCCGCGCAGCCCGTCGAAGGCACGAGCAACTCCGCGACGGCGGGCGGCTTCTGGGCTGGCCTCGCGATTGGTGTTGGCATCATGGCGCTCATCGGCGGCGCAGTACTGTTTGTTGCCGCGCTGAAATTGCTCCGTCGCGCTGAGCGGCACGACGAGCACTAGCCGAAGAGTTGGTCCATTGCCCCGCGGTTGGTGTTTTTCACCGGATACCCGCGGGGTGAGATCCATACTGGGGCACCCCGCACCATGACGATCCGGCCGCGTTTCTTACGCCACGGGTCATCATCATTGACCCGATTGTGATAGCGACACAACGGCGCCAGGTTGCCAATGTTGGTCTCCCCGCCATGCCGCCAGGCCTCCACGTGGTGTAACTCGCACACGTCAGCTCCGTGACGGCAGCCAGGAAACGCACACACCGGGGAGACC
>NZ_KV789265.1:0-4438 GCF_001807545.1 Corynebacterium sp. HMSC08F01
GTTGTGTTCACGGTCGGCGTGCGCAATGAGCCGCCGCGGCGCCAGAACATGGCGGCGTGAGGCATGTACGCGATGGGGCTGCTCGCGTGCGGCTCGGCGTGGACGGCACTCACGGGCAACGATGCGTTCCAGCTGATCAGCTGGTGGATCGGCGCGCCACTGGCCATCATCGTGTGCTTGTGGCAACTCTGGGGTTTGTGGAAGCAGTCCGCTCACTACACCGAGCCTGCGTTCCCGTGGGGCTTGGCGCTGGTGTCCCCGATGGTCGCCGCGACATCCGCCGGGCAGCTGGCCACCCATCACGGCGAGTTTTATCACTACGCGGGTGAGCTGTGCTTCTTCCTCACGTTCTTCACCGCGATCCCGCTCTTCCTCTACTGCTACTGATCCCGCACGCGCCCACGTGGCGCAGCCGCGGGTACAGCGTGGATTCCCCTCGGTGTTGTCGGCCAGTCGACGGCAGCATCGACATTGCTTTTCGACACTCACCTGTACGGCCTCATCATGTTCACCCTCGCCGTACCGTGTGTCCTCTATGCCATGTACTGCTTCTACGAGGCTGTCCTCCACTGGGCGCCCTACGGCCCTGGTTGGTGGGGCTCTACCTTCCCCGTGGGCACTCTGTGCTTGGGTGCTTGGGACGAAGGCTGGCACGCACTTTCCTTGGCGCTCCTCGTGCTCTTGCTCCTCCACTGGGGTGTCTGCGCGGTGCGCTTTGGCTCCTGGGAACTAAGCCAATCTGGTGCGAGATGAACTAGCTATCCGCGCTTCTCCGATGCCGTCGTCGTGGTGGTCCACGACGAGCTGGATCTGGATCCCGGGGAACTCCCCGTCCGGCACGCCCAAGACTCGGCGTAGCGGCCGCCCTTCGCCAGCAAT
Source organism: Corynebacterium sp. HMSC08F01 (assembly GCF_001807545.1). Lineage (NCBI taxonomy): Bacteria > Bacillati > Actinomycetota > Actinomycetes > Mycobacteriales > Corynebacteriaceae > Corynebacterium > Corynebacterium sp. HMSC08F01. The sequence continues at coordinate 880 of NZ_KV789265.1, forward strand.
TCATCGTGCGTGCCCCGTTCTGCGACCGTCCCGTCCTCCGAAAGCACGACGATGAGGTCGGCATCGCGGATGGTGTGCAGGCGATGGGCGACGACGATCACAGTGTGATCGCCGCGCAACGCCTCCATCGTGCCGACGATCGCCCGCTCAGTGGCCGCATCCAGCGAGGACGTCGGCTCGTCGAGAAGCACCACCGGGGAATCCTTCAGAAGCGCCCGGGCGATGGCGAGGCGCTGCCGCTCACCTCCCGACAGCAGCGTCCCCTCTTCCCCCACTGGGGTATCCCACCCGGAAGGCAGCAGCTCCACGATGCGGTCCACCCCGGAACGCCGGGCGGCCTCGCGCAAGCGGTCCCCGTCACCGGGCCTGGAACCGAATCCGGGGTCGGCGAAGACCACGTTGTCCCGCACGGACGCGTCGAAAAGGAACGTCTCCTGGAACACCGGGGTCACCAGCGAGTTCACGCCGTCGGTGCCGATCCGAGGCAAGGGCACCCCGCCGATGAGGATCTCCCCCGAGTCCGGATCATGAAAACGCGACAACAGCCGCATGACCGTCGTCTTGCCCGACCCCGACGGTCCCACTACGGCAACCAGCGCTCCCTGAGGTGCACGGAAGCTGACGCCGTCGAGAACCTTCTTATCTCCGTACCCGAAGCTCACGCCGCGGAACTCCACGTCATACCCGTCGGGCAGCTCCGGTGCGGCAGGTTCGGGAAGAGCGGGGATTGCCCGCAGGTCACGCAACGCAGCCAACGTGTTGCGGCCCGCACCGAAACCGCCGGACAACGCTCCCGCCGTGGTGATCGGTCCGGTGAACTGGACGAGCACGATGAGTATCGGCGCCAAATGCGCCGGCGCCATCCCGCCCGTCGCGGCGACTGCCACGGCGACGATCACCGCCGCCGTGAACACTGCATGGACGACCGAACCCAACCGTCCGATGGCCGCTCCCTGCGTCGACGTCGCCTTCGCGAACGCATCGTGTTGGGCCTGGATAGCCTCATCCACCATCGCGTCCGCTGCCGAACCGTCGCCCGCGGCGCGAATCGCCTGCTGGCCGCGGGTGAACTCGATCAGCCTGCCGGAGACGGCAGCGACGGCCTCAGCATGCGCTTCGTCCGACTCCCCGCCGACCCGGCCAATGGCCCGGTAGGCGAAGAAGAGCACCGGCGCCGACGCGACAAGAACCAAACCGACGCGCCAATCCACCGCCAGAATTCCGAAGGCGATGACGGTCGGCGTAACCACCGCGGCGATGACGGGCCGCAGGATCACGTGCGGCACGGACGCCGCGAACGCGATACCCGACGACGCCATCTCCGAAAAGCGGCCGGCCGTGGACTTGGTGACGTACCCGAGTGGCAACGTCAGCACGCGTTCGCCCAGGGAACGCAGCAGGGACGACAGCACCGCTGCGGAATTCGCCCTGCCGACTGTCCCCGCGGCGAGGGACAGCACCGCATGGGCGGCCGCGAGGCCGGCGATGACGCCGGTGAAACGCCACGCCGTCGCATCATCTCCCTCGGCCAGAGCCGACAGCAGCGGCAGCAGCGCGACGAACGCCGCTCCCTGGGCCAGCGCGGCAAGCGTGGCCAACGCAATGAGCCACACCAGCGTCATTCTCGAGCGCCGATCCGTCATCGACCACAAGTCTCGAATCATCGGTTCCCCGCCTTTTCATCGTCTGATTCAGCGCCCCGCGGGGCGGATGGTTCGTCGTCGAGCGTGAACGCGCGCCACAAATCCCGGTAGCGGCCACCGCGCGCAAGCAACTCGTCGTGAGTACCCGCCTCCGTGACCGCTCCCCCATCGAGAACGAGGATGCGGTCAGCGTTGCGGATCGTGCTCAACCTGTGCGCGATCACAATCACCGTCCGCGAACGGGCCAAACGCTCGATTGCGGACTGGATGAGGGCCTCGGAAGCCGGATCCGCGTAAGCGGTTGCCTCGTCGAAGATGAGCACCGGCGCGTCCGTGACGATCGACCTCGCGATGGCTACGCGCTGCGCCTCACCACCGGAAAAGGTCACGTCGACGTTGACCACCGAATCCAGGCGCTTCGGCAGCGCCGCAATGACCGCATCGAGGTTCGCGAGCTTCGCGGCCGCCATGATTTCGTCGTCGGTGGCGTCTCTCCTGGCCAGCCGGATGTTCTCCCGCAACGGCAGCGTGAACAACTGCGGATCTTGGAACACCACCGACACCGAGCGGTGCACGTCGCGCACGGCAATGTCGCGAAGATCGACGCCGCCCAGCAGCACCGAGCCTTCAACAGGGTCGTGGAAACGCGCCAACAGCCGGGCGACGGTGGACTTTCCGGAACCGGAGGACCCCACCAGCGCAGTGAGGGTCCCTGGTTCGAACGTCGCGGACATCCCGTCGAGGACCCGCGGCCCATCGCCGTAGGAGAAGACCAGGTTCCGGACCTCGAGCGCGCCTCCGCGCGCGGGCACCGGATCGGCGGGCTCGGCGATCGGCGGCGTGCTCAGCACCTCCGCGATGGACTTCAGGGCGGCGATCCCCGCGATGATGGGTTCGGAGTTCATGGCCACCCGCACGATCGCCGCGGAGAGTCCAAGGCTGAGAACCAGCCCGGCGACGAGACCCTCCGGTATGCCGCCCGCGGCGTCCCTCAGAGCGAGGCCGGCCCCGCACACCACTGCGAGAACTGTGGTCGGGGACGTCACCACGTCGATGAGCCCGAGATAGATGTTCGACTGCCGGGACCAGGCGGACCACGCGCGGACGAACGACAACGCCGCGGCATCGTAGCGACCCGCGCCCTGGTTAGCGCGCCCGAAGGACTTCATCACCGGGATACCGCGCACCAGCTCGATGACCGCGGCCGTCACTTTTTCGGAGGCTCGCTCGTAGTCGCGCTGAAGACCGGCTCCGCGCGAAATCATCACGCCCATCAGGGCGAAGGTGACCAGCACCGGGACGACCGCCACCACCGCGATCCGCCAATCCACCATGACGAGCGCGATGAGGGAAAGCAGGGGAACCAGCACCGCCACCACGGTCTCACCGACGGTGTGGCCCATGAGCTGGTGGACAGCCGCGACGTCCTTCTCAACCGACTCGATGATTCCCGACGACCGCCGGGCATCCAGCCAGCCCAGGGGCAACTTCCGGATTTGGGCGACCAGTCGGCGCCGGAGGTGGAGCTGCAGGTCATTATCCGCCCGGTGCGAGAGCATGCCGGCGGCGCCGTCCGCGGCCATGCGCACCGTTGCGGCGACGACGATGACAGCCACGGCCAACCACGTCCGATGCTCCGGAGCCTCCGGGTACGTCATCGCGATGTCGATGATGCCGACCAGCGAAGCGACGGTAGCCACCGACGACAGGACGGATAACGCGACCACCGCACGCATCCGGGTCCGAATCGGGGCGAGCAGCGACCACGGGCCTACGGTCCCGTCCACGGCGCTCACTTGCCCGCCTCCCCGATCGCGCTTTTCTTCGTGAGAGTGCGGAAGTACACCATGCCGACGTGTGAGGCTCCGCCCAGCTTCAACCCGTTGGCTTCGGCGAGGTCCTCGACCTCGCTGCCC
>NZ_KV789266.1:0-18588 GCF_001807545.1 Corynebacterium sp. HMSC08F01
TCCAGCGGGGCGTTGTCGGTCTCGCTGACTTGGATTAAGTTACACACACCCAAACATAAACACAAACCCGCAGGTTACTGCGGGTAAATGCCTAGTCGTTAACACGTTCTACATGACCCCCAAGCCTGTTGAGGTTCTCAACAAACTCCGGGTAGCCGCGGTCGATGTGGTGCACATCGTGAACTGTGGTGACGCCGTCTGCCACAAGACCAGCCAAAACTAGACCGGCACCTGCACGGATGTCCGAAGACCACACGTCGGTTGATGACAGGCTTTCCACGCCTCGGATCATTACGTGATGGCCGTCGACGTTGGCGTCGGCACCAAGGCGCATCATTTCGTCGACAAAGCGGAAGCGTGCTTCGAAGACATTCTCAGTAATGACGGAAACGCCGTCTGCCACTGCAGACAGGGCGATCGCCATCGGCTGGAGGTCAGTTGGGAAGCCCGGGAACGGCAGCGTCTGATAGTCGACGGCTTTCGGGCGTTGACGCATTTGCACGCGGAAGCCGTTGTCGTAGGTCTCCACCTCGGCACCCGAGAGCTTCAACTTCGCCAATGCGAGGTGCAGGTGACCAGGCGCGACGCCGGTAACGGTGACATCACCCTGCGTCATGGCCGCGGCATATGCCCACGTGCCAGCGACGATGCGATCGCCGATCACCGTCCGTTCAGTGGGGTGTAGTTTCTCCACACCGTCGACGGTGATACAGGATGTGCCGGCGCCAGTGATATTCGCGCCCATTGCGTTGAGCATGTCGCAAAGATCGACGATCTCGGGTTCACGGGCGGCGTTATCCAGGGTCGTACGACCTTCCGCAAGCACTGCTGCCGTGACAATGTTTTCGGTAGCGCCGACCGACGGGAAGTCGAGCTCGATTGCGGCGCCGCGGAGCTTCTCAGCACGTGCAACAACCGCGCCGTGTTCGATATGGGTCGTCGCACCGAGCTTTTCCAACCCTGATTGATGCATGTCCAGAGGGCGCGAACCGATGGCGTCGCCCCCTGGGAGCGCAACGTACGCCTCAGTACACCTTGCGACGAGAGGCCCCAGCACCGCCACAGAAGCGCGGAACTGTCGGACCGCGTCAAAGTCGGCATGTGGGGACAGTTCAGCGGGTGTTGTGATGCGTACGACATCGCCTTCAATCTCCACTTCACAACCAAGGCCGACGAGGACGTCGCCCATGAGCGGGACGTCGAGAATCTCAGGGCAGTTGCGAAGTGTCGTCGTGCCCTCGGTCAGCAGCGCTGCTGCCATAAGTTTGAGGACACTGTTTTTCGCACCCCCGACGTGCACTAGGCCTTCGAGTCGCGTTCCACCTGTGACCAAAAAACGTTCTTTCACGTCCACAACAGTACCGAACTCTGCGGGGCGCTCCAGAACGTCAAGGGTTAGGGAAGCGCGCCAATACGGCGTGCCGCGTTCACCGCTTCATAGCGGGTGTGAGCACCAAGCTTGCGCATCACGCTTCGCAGGTAGGACTTCACCGTCTCAGCACCGATCCCCATCTCTTCGGCCGCTTCAACGTTGGTGTGACCCAGCGCCACACAGGACAGCACGTCAAGCTCGCGGGCGGAGAGCTTCGTGGTCTGCTTCACGCGCACTGGGGAAACCAGCTGCTCGCAAAGCTGCTCAAGTTCCTTGCGCAGGTCTTCGTCGTCGACACGGTTGGTCAACATGCGCAGCTTCGAGTGGGTGGAGCGCACCTGCTCCCATTCGGCACCGCTCATCTGACGGCCGCCCTTGGCGCCTGCACGGTCGCCAGCCCCGTCGCCTGAGCGCAGGGCTGCATTGACTGCCAGTTCTTGCTCGAGGCAACGCGCAGTCATCGTGACTTCCTCAATGACCTTTTCGCCGAGGCGAACCGGCGAGTGAACACCGACGTAGAGGACGCCACGTACCTCACGGTTAACAATGACGGGCACAGCCACGATCGAGTGCAGTCCTTCGTCCTGGATCTGCTTGTCGTACTCGTGGGAAATCGTGTTTGCACGTGTGTAGTCGGAAACACCCGCGGCGCGGCGAGTGTTCACCACACGACCACCGACACCGGTGCCGGCATCGAGGGTGAGGTTCTGCAGCGCAGGGGTTCGCAGTCCGATCCACTGGGTGATCTGCAGTCGGTTGTCCGCGATGAGTGTTCCGTACATGGCGACGGGGATGCCCGTCGTGGTCTTCAACGCGGTGAGTGCCGCACGGATCGCATCGTCGTCGTCTTTGATGCGCTGCGCGTCCATCGTCATACCTGTTTGCCTTCCACGAACCGGGGTCACCCGTTTGGGCTCACCCGGAGTTGAACTTGGCCGAAAATCTTCACCATCATAACGCGCGAACGGGGGTAGCAAAATTTAGCCCCGCCGATATGGAGCCACAGGAAAGTCGAGCCCAATCGGGCAAGTCGCAATTTCAAACCCTCCCCCGTACCTATCGGTTCAGTAGATCTATACCGTCCTGTCTAGCGTGGCGTGTATGCTGTCTGGCAGCAACTCCAACAATCAACGTGTTTAAAGGAGCATCATGGCGAAGATTGCAAAGAACGTCCTCGACCTCATCGGCGGCACCCCGCTCGTGGAGCTGCAGGGCATCACTGAGAACTCGAAGGCTCGAGTTCTTGCGAAGCTCGAGTTTTACAACCCTGCGAACTCGGTCAAGGACCGCATCGGCAAGGCAATCGTCGAGGCTGCCGAGGCCTCCGGCGAGCTCAAGCCTGGCGGCACCATCGTCGAGGCAACCTCCGGCAACACCGGTATCGCACTCGCTCTCGCGGGTGCAGCGAAGGGCTACAAGGTCATCCTGACCATGCCGGAGACGATGTCCACCGAGCGTCGCGTGCTGCTGCGCGCGTACGGCGCGGAGATCGTGCTTACCCCGGGTGCCGCTGGCATGAAGGGTGCTGTGGAGAAGGCGAACGAGCTCGTCGAGAAGAACGAGGGCGCTATCCTGGCCCGTCAGTTTGAGAACGAAGCAAACCCGAAGATCCACTACGCCACCACCGGTCCGGAGATCTGGAACGACACTGACGGCGAGGTTGACTTCATCGTCGCTGGTGTTGGTACCGGTGGCACGATTTCGGGCGCTGGCAAGTACCTCAAGGAGCAGAAGGCTGATGTGAAGGCCGTCGCGGTTGAGCCGGCTGCTTCCCCGCTGCTGTCCAAGGGCGAGGCTGGCCCGCACAAGATCCAGGGCCTCGGCGCAAACTTTGTACCGGGCACGCTGGACCGCACGGTTGTCGACGAGATCATCGCTGTCAGCAACGAGGATGCCGTGTCTACTTCTCGCGAACTGGCTGTCAAGGATGCGATCCTCGGCGGCATCTCTGCCGGCGCGAATGTGAAGGCCGCTCTCGAGCTGGCTGCTCGTGAAGAGAACGCGGGCAAGACCATCGTTGTGATCATCCCGGACTTCGGCGAGCGCTATGTCTCCACGATCCTCTACGAGGACATTCGCGACTAATCTGCTTATCGACGACTCCCCTCCCCGCCACCACACCATCGCTGGCAGGGAGGGGAATTTTTATTGTCGGCCCAAATGAACAGGTTGGTACACTGCACGCCATGCTTTCTATGGCCAAATCTGTGGTGTCGACCATCCGCGAAGATCTAGCCAACGCCCGCGATCATGATCCTGCGGCGCGAGGCGATGTTGAGAACGCTGTTGTCTATTCCGGGTTGCATGCCATTTGGATGCACCGTGTCTGCCACGTCATGTGGAAGCGCGGCTGGAAGGGCGCGGCACGTATTTTGGCGCAGGCCAATCGTTTCCTTACCGGTATTGAGATTCACCCGGGCGCGACGATTGGGCGCAAGTTTTTCATCGATCACGGTATGGGGATCGTGATTGGGGAGACCGCGGAGATCGGTGACAACGTCATGCTCTACCACGGCGTGACGTTGGGTGGTCAGGTGCTTACGCAAACGAAGCGTCACCCGACGGTGTGCGACAACGTCACTATTGGCGCTGGCGCGAAGGTGCTCGGCCCCGTGGTTATCGGTGAGGGTTCCGCTGTCGGCGCGAATGCGGTTGTGACGAAGGATGTGCCGCCCCATTCGATTGCCGTGGGGATTCCGGCGAAGATTCGCCCCCGGAAGACGGATGAGCGGGCGCGTTTGGTGGACCCGGACTGCTACGTCAACAAGGGCGACTACATCATTTAGTCTTCGGCCGCGACGAGGTCGGCGTATTCGGGGTTGCTTTCGATGTAGCGCTCAACCGCCGGGCAGGTGGGGGTAACCAGCATGCCGTCGGCGCGTGCGTCGTCGAGCGCGTATTTCATCAGAGGCTTGGACAGGCCTTGTCCGCGGAACTTCGGATCCACCACGGTGTGTGGCAGGTCCCGGACACCGTCTTGGTCAGTGTAGGTGGCGTAGCCCGCGACCTCGTCGCCGACGAGGATTTCGTACTGGCCTTCTGCCTCGTTCTTGCGCACAGTGCTTTCAGGTGTTGCAGACATGGGCCCGACTATAGCGCGAAACGCCCCTTCCGCATTATTGCGAAAGAGGCGTTTCTGATGTGGCCAGAGCCAGGATCGAACTGGCGACCCCACACTTTTCAGGCGTGTGCTCTACCAACTGAGCTATCTGGCCAGAACCTTACGGTTCTGCGACCCTGACGGGACTTGAACCCGCGACCTCCGCCGTGACAGGGCGGCGCGCTAACCAACTGCGCCACAGGGCCAATATGTTGTTATTTCGCACTCACTTCAGTGTGTTCACACTGTCGCTTGCACGAGTTGATACATTACACAGACCTCACCATGGCAGACAAATCGCCTGCTCAATCACTATTTCAGGGCGTTGCTTTGCGACGATTGCGTGCACGGCATCGTCGCAAAGCAAAACGCCCCGAGGAAAACCTCGGGGCGTGATGGCGACCCTGACGGGACTTGAACCCGCGACCTCCGCCGTGACAGGGCGGCGCGCTAACCAACTGCGCCACAGGGCCGTACCCCCAACGGGATTCGAACCCGTGTTGCCGCCGTGAAAGGGCGGAGTCCTAGGCCTCTAGACGATGGGGGCGCTGAAAAGACAGCCCGCTCATCATAAGGTAGGTACGCCATTTCCTCCAAATAGCCTGCTAGCCCGGCAAAATGAGCAGACGGAATGCCATCACAATCATGCCGACAATCATCCCGTAAATCGCGGTGTGGTGTTTGCCGGTTTGGATGGCTGTGGGCAGCAGTTTGTCCAGGCTGACGAAGACCATGATGCCGGCGATTGCAGCGAACGTGATACCGAGCGACTGTGGCCCCAGGAACGGCTGGAGAAGCAAATACCCCACGATGGCACCCAACGGCTCCGCTAGGCCCGACAGGGTGGCCCACCAGGCGGCTTTGCGGCGGGATCCAGTGGCCTCCCGCAGAGGAACCGCGACCGCGTGCCTTCCGGGATGTTGTGGATCGCAATCGCCACCGCGAGAGGGATAGCAAGGGCCGGATCCGCGAGCGCTACGGCAAACGTGGCAAACCCTTCCGGGAAGTTGTGGATGGCGATGGCAACGGCACTGAGGACGCCCACGTTGCGTAACTGTGCTTTACTGACCCCACTTTCCGAGGGTTCTTCGTGGGGGTTGATCTCTTCGGGCACGAGGCGGTCGATAAGCGCGATCAGCCCGATTCCCGCGAAGAAGGCGACGGTGCCCCAGAGTTCCGCACGGGGGCTGCCTGCTTCAGCGAGCCCCTCGATTCCTTGAGGCAGCAGCTCGACAAACGAGATGTAGACCATCACACCGGCCGAGAACCCAAGCGCCCCAGCGAGAAAACCCGCGCCTGGAGCACGTTTCAGGGCGACGATCAGCCCGCCGAAGCCAGTGGATAGCCCGGCCAACAACGAGATCCCCAAGGCGATGCCGACGGCCGTGGGCGTAGCGGTACTGATATCCATACGCGCAGGTTAGCTGGTTCCACCTTGTGGCACTCGCAAACCCATCAACCCGGCACAGAAGGGGGCCCAAGAACGCGAAAAGCCCCGGCGTTAGCCGGGGCTCACGGTGGGCCCTGTGGGGATCGAACCCACGACCTGCGGATTAAAAGTCCGTAGCTCTACCAACTGAGCTAAAGGCCCGCGGGGGCTAAGTGTAGCCCCCATGTGCGCGCGTGCGGTAATCGCCCTGCACGCGCGCCGGAAGGAGGTTTTAGTTCTCCTTCAGCATGGTGCCAGTCTCCTGGATGCGGGTGTGGAAGTCGAAGGCGTGGCGCAGGTCGTGCGGGGTTGCCTGGTACTTGCACTTCGCGGCGAGCTCGACGTACTCCTCCAGCAGCGGACGGTACTGCGGGTGGGCGATGGAGATCATCTTTGCCACACGATCACGCGGGGCGAGGCCACGCAGGTCGGCGACACCGTACTCGGTGATGAAGACCATGGCGTCGTGCTCGGTGTGGTCGACGTGGGAAACCATCGGCACGATTGCGGAGATGGCGCCATCCTTGGCCACGGACGGGGAGATGAACGAGGAAATGTAGGCGTTGCGGGTGAAGTCGCCAGAGCCGCCCAGGGCGTTCATCAGGCGGGAGCCGTTGATGTGGGTGGAGTTGGCGTTGCCGTAGATGTCCGCCTCGATCATGCCGTTGGAGGCGATCAGGCCGGTGCGGCGGATGACCTCCGGGTGGTTGGAGATGGACTGCGGGCGCAGGATGATGGACTCGCGGTAGCGGGATGCCTCGTTGTTCATCTTCTCTGCGTACTCGGGCGACAGGGAGAAGGAGGTTGCGGAGGCGACGGTCATCTTGCCGGCGTCAATCAGGTCGACCATGCCGTCCTGGATGACCTCGGTGTAGGCCTGGATGTTCTCAAACTTGGAGTCCATCAGGCCTGCCATCACGGCGTTCGGGACGTTGCCCACGCCGGACTGCATAACGTAGCCGTCGTAGGTGAGGCGGCCGGCCTTGACTTCGTTCTCCAGGAAGTCGAGGAAGTTGCCTGCGATCTGCTCGGAGACCTCGTCCGGTGCCTTGAACGGTGCATTGCGGTCAGCGTCGTTGGTCTCGATGACTGCGACGACCTTCTCCGGGTCGATCTCGATGTAGGTCTTGCCGATGCGGTCGCCGGCCTTGGTGATCGGGATCGGGATACGGTTCGGCAGCGGCGGCACGAGCCAGATGTCGTGCATGCCCTCGAGCTCCTCGGACTGCCAGGAGTTGACCTCGATGATGATCTTCTTGGCTGCGTTGAGGAACTCCACGGAGTTACCAACAGAGGAAGACGGGACGATGTTGCCCTCTTCGGTGATGCGCACTGCCTCGACGATGGCGAGGTCAACGTCACCGAAGAAGCCCTGCTCGACCATCATGCCGGAGTGGGACAGGTGAATGTCCTGGAACTTCATCTCGCCAGCGTTGATCTTGTTACGCATGGTCGGGTCAGACTGGTACGGCATGCGGTAACGCAGCGCGCCTGCCTCAGCGAGGACGCCGTCGCACTCCGGTGCCGTGGAGGCGCCGGTGTACAAGTCGATGGAGAAGTCCTGCCCCTTCGCATGGGCGGCCTTTGCCTTCTCTGCAATTGCGGCCGGCATGGCCTTCGGGTAGCCCGCACCGGTGAAGCCGGAAGTACCAACCTTGTCGCCGTGGTTGACAAACTGGACGGCCTCTTCGGCGGTCATGACCTTGTCACGCAACTTGGCGGAAGCAATACGATCGCTCATGTGATCTCCCTCAATCCTGTTAAATCCGTTCAGGTAACACCCCCACCATATTGTGACCCATCACTCATTGCCATGAGGGTGTGTGGTCTCGTCGCAAAGCAAATGCTTATCGACGCCCAAATTACCCCCGAACGGGCGTAGCAACCACGATTGGACGGGGCGACAACGGGCGTGAACAATAGGCAGAACTATGACTACCGCAGCCCCCGCCTTAACTATCGGCGGCATCGATCTGAACTCCCCCGTCATCCTCGCGCCGATGGCCGGGGTGACCAACATGCCGTTTCGTGTGCTGTGCCGGGAGATCGAGGAGGAACTCACCGGCACGTCCTCGGGGCTGTACGTCTGCGAAATGATCACGGCGCGTGCGATGGTGGCTCGCAACGAGAAGACGATGCACATGACCACCTTCGCGGATGTGGAAACGCCACGGTCGATGCAGCTGTACACGGTGGACCCCAAGTTCACGTATGAAGCCGTGCGGATGATCGTCGAGGAAGATATCGCCGATCACGTGGATATGAACTTCGGCTGCCCAGTGCCGAAGGTCACGCGCAAGGGCGGAGGCTGTGCGATCCCATACAAGCGGCGTCTGTACGGCAACATCGTCAGCGCCGCGGTGCGCGCTGCGGAAGGCTCCGGCATTCCAATTACGGTGAAGTTCCGCATCGGCATTGACGCAGACCACCACACGCACCTGGATGCCGGACGCATTGCTGCCGAATCGGGTGCCGCCGCCGTTGCCTTGCACGCCCGCACTGGTGCGGAGCGTTACTCGGGCGCGGCGCACTGGGACGAAATCGGCCGCCTTGTGGAGCACATGGACGGTACCGGCGTGCCGGTGATCGGCAACGGCGACATCTTCGCCGCCGACGATGCGGCGAAAATGATGGAGCAAACCGGCTGCCACGGCGTGGAGGTCGGCCGCGGCTGCCTTGGGCGCCCGTGGCTGTTCGCGCAACTGGGCGCGCAGTTGCGCGGCGAGGAGATCCCGCCGGAGCCGACCCTGGGCAAGGTAGCCAGCATCATCTACCGCCACGCAGAGCTGTTGGCAGAGCACGACGGTGAGCACCACGCGTGCCGCGACATCCGCAAGCACACCGGCTGGTACATGCGTGGTTTCCCGGTAGGCGGGGAATTCCGCAAGTCGCTTGCCCAAGTGACGTCTCTTGCGGAGTTGAAGGAGCGCCTCGCCCCCATCGCGGATTCTGAGGAGATGGCAGAACACGCAGACGACGCGCGTGGCCGTCAGGGTTCTGCCGGCAAGATTGCCCTGCCGGAGGGGTGGCTGGATGATCCGGAGGACGACACCGTGCCGGAAGGTGCAGAAATTGAGAATAACGGTGGTTAACTGCGAGCGCGTAGCATGAAGCGCATGCTGAGAGCCGCCTACCGAGAGACTCTGGAGGCCTTTAACCAGGACCTCATGACCATGTGCGACACGGTGCGCACCATCATGGGGCACGCGTCGAAGGGCCTTCTTGAGCAGTCGCTTGATGACGCCGAAACGGCCCTGACCCTGATCGACGAACTCAAAGAAATCGGCGAACGGTGTGAGGAGCGAAGCATGCGCTTGCTCGCTCTGCAGAACCCTGTGGCGACTGACCTGCGTCAGGTGCTGGCTGCGATCCACCTAGTGGAATATTTCGAACGCATGGGTTCGCTCGCCCGCAACATTGCAGTCCTGGTGCGCCAGCGCCACCCCGCGTCGGTGTATCCGCCGCCGCTGCACGGCTACGTCGAGGAAATGACCCGGTTGGTGGCTGCGATGGGTGCCACCACCCGAGCATTGTTGGATGATCCGGATCCGGATGTGGCAGTTGAGCTGCACACTATCGACGAGGGCGTCGACGACATGCGCGCGTTCTTAAGCACGTTGGTCTCCGACCGGGAGTGGGAATACTCCACTCGCGAGGCCGTCGACCTGTCGATGATTTCGCGCTACTACGAGCGCTACGCGGACCGCTGCGTAGATATTGCCGGCCAGATGGTGTTTCTGGTCACCGGCCTGAGGCCTGAGGCGTACTTGCGCCAGCGGGACGAACCGGATTACGAGAATCTGGAGAAGTTCGCCACCATCGAGCGCAAGTTCCGCAAGCCTTAGCCGAAGCGGCCGGAGATGTAGTCTTCGGTTTCCTTCTGCTCCGGGTTTTCGAAGATCGTGGTGGTGTCGTTGAACTCCACCAGGTGGCCTGGGCGGCCGGTGGCCTCGAGCGAGAAGAACGCGGTTTTGTCGGACACGCGCGCTGCCTGCTGCATGTTGTGGGTCACGATGACAATCGTGTACTGATCCTTCAGCTCGTGGATGAGGTCCTCCACTGCAAGGGTGGAAATCGGGTCGAGGGCCGAGCAGGGCTCGTCCATAAGCAGCACCTCAGGACGCACGGCGATCGCACGGGCGATGCACAGGCGCTGCTGCTGACCACCGGAAAGGCCACCGCCCGGCTTGTCCAAACGGTCTTTCACTTCATCCCACAGGTTCGCGCCGCGCAGGGACTGCTCCGCGACTTCCTTGAGCTTCTTCTTGTCCTTCTCCCCCGCCAGGCGCAGGCCCGCGACGACGTTGTCCTCGATGGACATTGTTGGGAAGGGGTTTGCCTTCTGGAACACCATGCCGATGGTGTTGCGCACGGCGACCGGGTCGACGTTCTTGCCGTAGATGTCGTGGCCATCGAGAAGAATCTGGCCTTTGACGGAAGCGCCGGGGATGACTTCGTGCATGCGGTTGATGGTGCGCAGCACGGTGGATTTACCGCAGCCGGACGGGCCGATGAACGCGGTGACCGACTTGGCGGGGATTTGCATGTTGACGTTCTGTACGGCGTGGAAGTCGCCGTAGTAGATGTTGACGTCGTTGAGTTCGAGCTTGGTGGACATCTGTGAGTTCTCCTGACTGGGGACGCGGGCGGGTGGTTACTTCTTGACCGAGAAGCGCTTCGCGATGAAGCGTGCGAGCAGATTCAACGTGACAACGAGGATGACCAGCGTCAGTGCTGCGCCCCAGAGTCGGTCGTTGGCCGGGCCGGTGGCGCCGGACTTCCACATGTCCAGCATGTACAGCGGCAGCGAGGACTGCGGCTTGTCAAACATGTCGAACCAGTTAATTGCCGGGGTGGAGCCGACGAGGATCAGCACCGGTGCGGACTCACCCATGACGCGGGCGATTGCCAGCATGATGCCGGTGACAATGCCCGACAGGGCGGTCGGCAGCACGATGCGCATGATGGTCTTCCACTTCGGCACACCGAGTGCGTAGGAGGCTTCGCGCAGGTCCATCGGCACGACGCGCAACATCTCTTCGGTATTGCGCACGACGACCGGCACCATGAGCAGGATCAGCGCGAGCGAAACGGCGAAGCCGGAGCGCTGCTGGCCCAGGATGGTGATCCACAGGGCGTAGACGAACAGTGCTGCAACGATCGACGGCACACCGGAAAGGATGTCCACCATAAAGGTGGTGAGCCGGCCCAAACGGTTGCCGTTGGAGTATTCAACCAGGTAGATCGCGGTGAACACGCCGATCGGGATGGAGAACAGCGACGCAATCAGGGTCTGCATGAGCGTACCGATGATCGCGTGCAGCGCACCGCCGCCCTCCTTGGACGCGCGGACGCCGACCATGTCGGAGGTCCACCACGCCGGGTCCACGATGGCGTGCCAGCCACGCGAGACCACGGTAAACAGCAGCCACAACAGCGGGATAAGTGCGAGGAACATGCAGAACCACATGAGTCCACCCATGATGGAGTTTGTGGTTTTGCGGCTCGAGGCGATGTCGATGAATGGGTTTTCGGGGCGGGCTGTCTCAGCCGGTTTGGATACTGCAGTAGACATGTTTCGCTCCGCTCCTTATTTCTTGTTGACGATCGCACGCGCGATCGAGTTGACGACGAAGGTCAGCAGGAACAGCACCAGGCCTGCTGCGATGTAGGCGCCGGCGGACACCGGGTTGTTGAACTCGGCAGCGGCGTTGGCGATGGCGGTTGCGAAGGTGGTGCCGCCGTCGAAAAGCGAACCGCGGAAATCGTTCGCCGGTGCGACCGCCATGTAAAGCGCCATGGTCTCGCCCAGTGCGCGGCCGAGGCCGAGCATCGAGCCTGCGATGAAGCCGGACAGACCGAACGGGATGACGGTCATACGGATGACCTCCCAGCGCGTCGCACCCAGTGCGAGCGCAGACTCGATCTGTCCCGGAGGGGTCTGGACGAAGATCTCGCGGGCAGTTGCCGCGATGATCGGCAGGATCATGATGGCAAGCACGATGCCACCGGTCATGACGTTGCGGGCTGTGGAGAACGGCGGGGAGTTTTGGTAGGTGGCGAACAGGAAGAAGTCGCCGCCCCAGCTGTTGACCCACTCGTAGAACTTGCCCAGCTTCGGGCCGAGCACCTGTGCGCCCCACAGGCCGTACACGATCGACGGCACGGCTGCGAGCATGTCCACCAGGGTGCCCAGCGGGCGCACGAGGCGCTGCGGGCAGTAGTTGGACAAGAACAGTGCAACACCGAGGGCGACCGGCATCGCGATGATCAGCGCGATGATGGAGATGGTCACCGTGGAGAAGAACAGGTTCGGAATACCGAACTGCATCGCGTCCAGGTCTGCGGTCTGCCACGGGCCACCGTAGGTGAAGAAGCCGAGCACGCCGCCGTCGTTACGCATCAGCGGTGGCAGCGCCTGCGCGAGCAGGAAGATACCAATGGCAGCAACGAGGACGGTGATCAGCGTTGCAGATGCTGTGGAGAAGATTTCGAAGAACCGGTCTCCGGGGCGCTTCACGCGTCCGGAGTTCCGTGCGGTGCGTTCCGCTACCGCAACGTCATTGTCAGCCATGTGCTCGGATCCTTGAGATAAATGGAGAGAAACAGGGGTGGTCTACAGCAATCAACCCCCGATGTCACTGTGTTCAGTCGGGGGTCGTTCGCTAGTTGGCCTTACTGGATGGCGTTGATCGCCTCGCGCAGACGCTCAGCGTGTGCGCCGGTGACCGGGATGAAGCCCTCAGCCTCGAGCTCTGCATCCTGGTGGTCGAGGGCGATGTTGAGGAAGTCCTTGACCATCTTGGAGGTTGCCTCGTCGTAGCCCGCGGAGCAGACGATCTCGTAGGTGGTCAGCACCAGCGGGTAAGCGCCGGCGGTATCGGTGGCGAACAGGGCGTCGGCGTCGACGACCATGTTGTGACCCTCAGTCTTAAAGGTCAGGTTGTCCAGGGTCTTCGCCACGGACTCGTTGGTCAGCTCGACCGGGCCGTTGCCGAAGTCGATGTTGGCCTTCTTGTCAGCGAAGCCAGCCTCGACGTAGGTGATGGAACCGTCGGTAGCGGAGACTTCCTGTGCCACACCGGAGGAGCCGTTGGCGCCGGTGCCCACTGCGTTCGGGAACGCCTTGCCGGAGGACTCCCACTTGCCGTCGGATGCGGCTGCGAGGAACTTCTGGAAGTTGTCGGAGGTGCCGGACTCGTCGGAGCGGTAGAAGACGTTGATCGGGGTGTCCGGCAGTTCAACGCCCGGGTTAGCCTCTGCGATCTTCGGGTCGTTCCAGGTCTTGATGACGCCCTGGAAGATCTCGACGATGTTGTCCACGGTGAGGTTGAGCTCGTCGACACCCTCGAGGTTGTAGGCGATAGCAACCGGGCCGATGACGAACGGCAGGTGCCATGCCTCGTTGCCGCCACAGCGCTGTGCAGCAGCCTCAACCTGGTCGTCCTTCAGCGGCGAGTCAGAACCTGCGAAGACAGCCTGGTTGGCGATGAAGTTCTTCTGGCCAGCGCCCGAGCCGGACGGGGTGTAGGCGATGGAAGCACCCGGGACCTCTGCGGAGTAGACGGAGGCAAAGTAGTCGATGGCGTTCTGCTGGGAGGATGCGCCCTCAGCGAGGATGTCACCCTGCTGGCCGTAGAGCTCGTAGTCGCCCTTTTCGGCCGCTGCGGTGGATTCCGCTTCGGTACCTGCTGCACCTTCGGTGTCGTTGGAGCCGCCGCAAGCGACGAGGGTGGCGGAGGAGGCTGCTACGACGCCGATGACTGCGGCGGTGCGCTTGAAGTTACGAATCACGGGGAACCTTTCAGGTATTTAACTGTTCGGTCCGGAACACCAGGCAGATGTCCGATCACTTACGACACAAAACCTAGACAGCGCCGGTTAATCCCTGGTTGCTGATTGGGTGAACTGTTGGTGAACTCGTAAAATCCTGGCTAACACCGCAGGTCAGTCGCTATTTTTTGGAGGCCGGTTTGTAGACCACGTGGCGCTCGCGAGTATCGAAGCCGAGCTGGCGGTATCGCTTTACCGCCGGCTCGTTGTCGCCTTCGACATAGAGGATGACCTGCGAGGATCCGCACTCCGCGAGGTAGTTCAGTCCGGCCTGAATCAGCGGTCCCCCCATTCCCTCCCCCCGGTGCTTCGAGGAGAGGCCGACGACATAGATTTCGCCGGTGCCATCCGGGTGTCGTTTGGTCCAGTGGAAGCCCGCAATCTCATCGCCGGCGATGAGGAACCACACGCCGTCGGCGTCGAACCAGTCGGTGTCCATCGCCCGGTGCAGCTGCGCGATGTCCCAGCCGCCTTGTTCGGGGTGCCAGGAGAACGCGTCGTTGTTCACCTCGAGCCACTGCTTATCGACGACCTCACGCCCCCACCGCGACACCAACTCCGGGTACTGCACGAGCTCGTAGCCCTCGCGCACTTCCGCCTTCATGTCAGCATCCAGCGCAGTCCCCATGACCAGCAGTTCTCGCACTGGCTCCATCCCGAGGTCGCGTGCCAGCGCCTGCGCTGCGGGCAGGTCGCCGTGAGCCCAGAATCCAGCGTCGGCGTTGCGCTCCAGCACTCCCTGGACCAGCGCGCGGCCGTAGCCGTGGCGGCGGTGCTCTGGGTGGACGGCCAGCTCGGTTGAGCCGTCTTCTGCAATGCCGGCGACCGCCACGGTCTTATCGCCGGTTTTGGCGATGAGGTGGGTGTGGTTGAGGGTGTCGTCGAAAAGCCCGCGCTCGAACGCCTCGGAGAACGCGGCGACGCCGTCCTCGGATTGGGCGGCATCCAGAATGGGGCGGACGAGGGTTTCCGGCAGGGTGGCGCTTACGATGTCGACAGTCATGTCTTAGAGGGTACGTCGGAGGGCGGAAACGATGCGGGCACGTGTGAAAGCGGCGGTCGCCGTGGCGGCGGCGCTGGCTGTGTTGGCTGGCGCTGACACGATCGTGGCCGCAAACGTGGAGCGCACCGTCGCCCAACCCGGCATCCAGGCGTCCGTGGGTGGTTTCCCGTACACGGCGTCGCTGCTCACCGGCAACGTCTCACGTGTGAGCGTGGAACACCTCGATGCCGCCGTCGATGGGCCAGGCGTAGCGACGACCGGCGTGGACGTGTTCGACCTCGCCCTCGACAACCCACGCGAAGCGCTTTCGGGCGAGTTCGAATCGGGCACCGCACGCCTTGTGCGCCGCCGGGTGCGCCTCGACGGCGTCGGGTTCGGCACCCTGCTCGGCATCACGGACCTGGACATCGCGAACCCATACGACATCTCCCCCGCAGGCGGGGCCGCAAGCGAGGCCCGGCTCACCGGCACGGTTCCGGGTACAGAAGATCCGGTGACGGTTGTGGTTACGCTGCGTCTGATCGACGGCATCTTCCAGATGCGCCCCAGCAAACTTATCGACGACACCTCCCCCGAAACCCAGGCCGCGTTCACTCTCGACCTAGACACTCGCACCCTGCCGTTGGACGGGCCAGCGGACCGAGTGCAGTTGCGCGGCGGTTCGATTGAGTTCTCGCGCGACCGCATCAACACCGCCTTTGCCCCGGCGGACCTCAACCCCATGGGACAAACAGCTACCCTTGGACACCATGAGTGAAGAAAAGAACGTAGAAAACACCGAGAACACGCCGAAACCGGCCACCTTAAGCGGCAACGACGCCGTCAACCTTGCGTCCGAGCAGTCCAAGTCGACCGCGCACCGCAATATCCCGACGTTCGACTTTGAGGATTTCCCGCTCGAGGACGACACCGCAAACCTGCGCTTCGGCCCGAGCCTGCACGACGGCCTGCTCGCACTCCTGCCGCTGGTTGGCGTGTGGACCGGCTCCGGCCAGGCCAACGACAACGGCGATGAGTACGCCTTCGGCCAGCGCCTTGTTGTCTCCCACGACGGTGAGAATTACCTCCGCTTCGAGTCGCGCATGTGGCGTCTCGACGAGGACGGCAACGCCACCGGCGCCGACCAGCGCGAGGTCGGCTTCTGGCGCATCTCTCTCAAGGACGAAATCGAGGTGACCCTGACCAACTCCCGCGGTTTGGTTGAGATCATGTACGGCGCGCCTGTCAACGAGCGTGCATGGCAGCTCACCAGCGCCTCCACCATCGCAACGGAGACCGGCCCTGAGTCCCACGGCCCGGGCAAGCGTCTCTACGGCCTGATGCCGAACAACAACCTCGGCTGGGTTGACGAGCGCGCCGTCAACGGCGAGATGGTGCCGTACATGTCCGCAGAGTTGAAGCGCATCGCGGGCTAGGGCCGGTTAGCTCAGCGCCGCGGAAATCAGCTCCTTGATCTCGGCTTCATTGTCGGGAGCGGGGAGCTTTTTGCCGTCCAGGCGCTTGACCCGGGTGGCGATGCGCGTCGAGCTCACCAGCCACACCGACTCCGCCTTGAACAGTTCGTTGAGGTAGATGTCCTTCGCCTTGCACTTCCACCCCTGCTCGGCGGCGTATTCAAACAGGGCGGCTTGGGTGGTGCCGGCCAGCACGCCCGGCCCCGGTGCCGGTGTGCGCAACCGGCCACCCTTCTTCACCATAACCACCGACGAGGTCACCCCCTCGAGCACGCGGCCGGTGTCGGGATCGATGTAGATGACATCGTCCGCGCCTCCGGCTTTCGCCCAACGCAGCGCCGCCATCGACGCCGCATAGTTGAGCGTTTTCGCGCCTTCGCGCATCCACGGCGCATCGCCCGTGACGGTGTAGCCGCGTGGGGTAGTGAGCACAGAGACGCCGCGTTCGCGTTGTGCCAGGGTGTCGTCGTCAAGCGGGCGTATGGTCAGCCAAGCAGTTGCAACGCCGGTGGTTTCACGGCCGCGTGAGAGCGTCCATACGCACTTCGCTTCCACGCCTTCGGTGCCGCCGCGCTCACGGCAATAATCGGCGACCGCCTCCTCGGTGGCGCGCTCCCAGTGGGCGGCGCCCGGCTCCGGCAGATCCATCAGTTCCGCCGACCGGGCGAAGCGCTCGAGATGCTTCTCCAGGTTGAGCGGTTTGCCATCTCGAATGAGGATGCTTTCAAAGATCCCATCGCCGCGCGTGACCACCGCATCGTCCCAGAACACGTGGGGCATGTTGGTGTTTTGGCGGCGTACGGACCCGCCGTACGGTTCGACGAGGTAGATCACGGGCGCAGGCGCGAGCGGTGCAATAGACATAATGCCCCCTATGATAGGCGCCCATGGGTTACGCATCGGTTCTTTTGGCCAAGCCGGGTGCTGCGGAGCTTCCGGGCGATTCGCTTCTCGACGCCACCGGCGTCGCCTGGCACTACGGCGATCCGCTGGGGGAACAACGCAAGGCCACCAGAGATACCGTCGCCGTCGACCGCTCCAACCGCGCCGTCATTGCGGTGTCCGGCCCTGATGCGCCGGGGTTCCTCAACAACCTGCTATCGCAAAAGCTTGACGACGCCACCTCCGGGTTCACCGCCTCCGCCCTCGACCTCAACGCACAGGGGCGCATCCTGCACCACGCCGATATCGCCGTAACCGATGGCGTGTTTTACCTGGACACCCCCTCCTACCAGGCAGAAAGCCTGCTGACCTATCTGCAGCGCATGGTGTTCTGGTCCGAGGTGACCGTGGAGCAAACCGACCTTGCTGTGGTCACGCTGCTCGGCCCTGCTGCTGCCCAGGTTGAGGGCGCCGTGTTCACCCGCGTGATTGATGGCTGGGGTGGGGTATGCCGCACTGACGTCGCTATCCCCCGCGAGCAACTCAACGCGATCGCCGAACAGTTTCCACTGGCCGGTCTGATGGCGTTTACCGCCCTGCGCGTCGCCGCCGGCGAGCCAGAGCAGCGCGCCGACCTCGACGAGCGCTCCATCCCCCACGAAGCCCCCTACCTCATCAATCGTGGCGACCACATCGGTGCCGTCCACCTGGAAAAGGGGTGTTACCGCGGGCAGGAAACCGTTGCTCGCGTGGAAAACCTCGGCCGCTCCCCCAGGCTTTTGGTCAAACTCCAACTCGACGGCTCTGCCCCCGAGGAGCCGGTGCCCGGTTCGGAGATCACCGCCGGCGGGCGCAACGTGGGCCGGCTTGGCACCGTCGTGCACGATGCCGACGAAGGTCCGGTGGCTCTCGCCCTAGTGAAGCGTTCCGCGTTGGAGGTTCCCCTGGAAATCCAGGGCGCTGCAGCCTCCGTCGACCCCTCCTCGTTGCCACAAGATGAGGGTGAACGTGCGGGCCGCAAAGCCGTTGATCAGCTTCGTCGTGGCGGCATGACGCCAAAATAACCGCAGGTGGGACACCTAAGGGGCATTTTTAAGATACTCAAGCTATAGTGTCCTACAGGAAAATAACGAAGAATCATAAGAGGCCGCCCACACATGGGCCGCCCAGAACCACCTCAAGGGGGTCACGCCATGGGCCGCGGACGCGCAAAAGCCAAGCAGACCAAGGTTGCTCGCCAGCTGAAGTACAACACTCCTGAAATGGATCTCGCCTCGCTCCAACGCGAGCTTGCAGGGAAGACCCCGGGCCGCAGGTGGGATGACGACGACTCCGAGGTGGACGACCAGTACGCCGACTACGCCAACTGGGATGAGGACGACGACCGCTAGTCCACCCTTCACGTAAAAGTGCACCCCGCTCGCTCGGGGTGCTTTTGCGTTGCCTGGGGCCTTCTGCGCTTCTGCTCGACGGTCCTGGCCTGCTGTTTTCCCTGGTCGTCTAGCTCTGTGTTTG
>NZ_KV789267.1:0-536 GCF_001807545.1 Corynebacterium sp. HMSC08F01
GATCTGGTGGCCACCCTTGGCATTTCCAACCTGTCGAAATCGCAAGTCTCGCGGATGTCGGAAGAACTCGACGAGATGGTCGCAGACTTCAGAAATCGCCCCCTGGACCCCGGCGGGTACGCCTACCTGTCCTGCGACGCACTGACGATCAAGGTGCGTGAAGGCGGCCGGGTGGTCAAATGCTCGGTGCTGCTTGCCACCGGTGTCAACGCCGATGGCTACCGGGAAATGCTCGGCATGCACGTCGCCACTGCGGAATCCAACGCATCGTGGAAAGGCTTCTTCCAAGACCTCAAAGCCCGCGGACTTCGTGGTGTCTTCCTTGTCACCAGTGATGCCCACGAAGGCATCCAGCATGCCATTTCCGAAGTGCTGCCCGATGCCTCCTGGCAGCGGTGCCGCACCCACTTTGCCAAAAACCTCTACGAGAAAGTCCCCAAAATGCAGTGGCCGATGGTCTCTGCGATGTTCCAGACGATCTTCCAACAACCGGATGAGGAATCAACCTGGGCGCAAGCCCGTGAAGTTGTTGACTT
>NZ_KV789268.1:0-1060 GCF_001807545.1 Corynebacterium sp. HMSC08F01
CAACTTGCCCTGACCAGGGCCATAGATCTGAGTAAACACATCCGGATCCGGGTTTTCTGCCCAAATACGGAACTTCTCACCCTCCGGCAGGTTCGGGTCAGCGTCGAAGTTACGCACCTTGCCGAAAGCGTCCGTAAAGTTTGCCATACCGATGGAAAACCGGCCGGTCTCATCTGTCGTAGCGGTATAAATGGGAGAAGTAGCACCGTCGCGCTCAACCCACTGTGCGTAAATACGCACGCCCTCCATCGGGATCGGCTTCAGGTTATTCGTACCCGGGTGCACCGCCATGTTGCCGTTACGCTGGTTAATGA
The DNA here is from genome assembly GCF_001807545.1 of Corynebacterium sp. HMSC08F01. Classification (NCBI taxonomy): domain Bacteria; kingdom Bacillati; phylum Actinomycetota; class Actinomycetes; order Mycobacteriales; family Corynebacteriaceae; genus Corynebacterium; species Corynebacterium sp. HMSC08F01. The sequence continues at coordinate 315 of NZ_KV789268.1, forward strand.
CATAACCCTCGATGGAGTTATTCGAACCATCTTTAGCTTCAGACTCGATAGCGCCATCAACCTTGATCGGCTGATCACCAACGGCATACTTCTCCTGAGCAACACCAGTCTGGTAGACCCCATCAGCGTTCTTGCCGGGGTACAACACACCATTGCCCTGCTCATTCGGCTGACCAGCCTGATCCTTCGTGCCAGCAAACCCCGCAGAAGCAAACTGCGGAGCAGCAACCGGCTGCGCCAACGGCGCAACCAACGCAAACGACAACGCAACCGCAGCAACCGACGTGCCACGACGACGAGCAATGTAATTCTTCTTCATGCAAACGCCCCTTCGAGCGATGTAGTCAGGGATTGGCGTAGCAGGGTCTTCTAAATATTCGATACGCCGGTAGCCGTGAAAATCCTACCCAACTTACAAGCACTATTCAGGTGAAACGCAAGGTTTACAGGGAGATAAAGGCACTATCGTGCTTGCTGTTCGCGCGGCAATCGTCGCTAATAGCTGGTACAGGAAAGCAGTTGCCCCGCATTCCCAACGAGGGGAATGCGGGGCAACAGTCAGTTAGCTAGTACCTAGCTTGAACCTAGTTCTGCTTCGGAGCCTTCGGATTAGTCGTCGGCTTCTTCTGCTCCTCCTTGGAGGAACCAGCGTAGGTCTTGCCGGAAGAACCCTTCAGTTCCAGGTCCTTCACGGAAGAGCCGCCACCGTTCGGGGAGCAGTTGTCGTAGATGATCGTGCCGGCGAG
>NZ_KV789268.1:1080-2557 GCF_001807545.1 Corynebacterium sp. HMSC08F01
GATGCCAGCGGCGATCAGAGCCAGACCACCTGCAACCGTAGCGAGGTCAGTGCCGTACTGGCCCAGCTTCGCGTTGATTGCGTCCACCTGGGTAGCCAGCTGCGGGTTGAAGATGCCCAGCTGCTGCTGGATCTGGGTGTTGGCGTTCTGGATCTGAGCGTTCGCCTGAGCAGCGAAGTCGGACAGACCCGGGATCTCCAACTGGGTAGCCAGACCGATCGGCAGCAGTGCGATCAGCGGCAGACCGAAGCCAACGGCGGTAGCGACACACTTACCGGTGTCGATGCCAACCTGTGCGGTGGCCTTGTTGCCAGAGCCATCCTCAACGGTGACCTTGTCGCCCGGCTTCAACTCGACGTTGGACGGAACGTTGATCTTCCAGTTGCCGTCCTTGTCGGTAGTGGTCTCAATGACCTTGCCGTTCGGCAGGGTGACCTTGATGTCCTCACCTGGACGGTCGCCCTTACCGGAGATGGTCTTGTCACCCGGCTTGATCGGGTTGACCTCCGGAGCGGTCTTGTCCTCAACGGTAACTACCGTGGAGTTGTCGTTACCGTCGGTGACGGTGATCTTGTCACCGTCATTCAGGTCGACATCAGCAGGGACATCGACAGACCAGTTGCCATCCTTGTCGGTCGTGGTCTCGATGACCTTGCCGTTCGGCAGCGTGACCTTGATGTCCTCACCCGGACGGTCACCCTTACCAGTGATCTTCTTATCGCCAGGCTTCACCGGATCCACAGTCGGTGCAGTGGTATCCGGGATGCTGCCCTCATCAGCAGGGTTCGAACCACCCTCGATCTCGTCCTTGTTCGAGATGCCGTCACCATCGAAGTCACCGTTCGGATCCAGCAAGGACTTACCGTCCTTGCCAACCAGATCGAACTTCGCGGTTGCGGAGTTCTTCGACTCATCGTTATAGGTGAAGTCAACATCTACCGACGGACGAACGTACGGAGTGAAGATCTCCTTGAACTTATCCCAGCTGCTATCAATGTTCGGCAGCTCAGACTTGATCTTGTCAGCGACTTTGTCGTAGCCAGGAGCCGTTGCCTCAACAACACCAGTGTTCGGGACGGTGTTGAAGGTCCAATCCTCATTGATAGACGGCTCGCCCTTTGCTTCCTTCACAGGAACATCGGTCTTGCCCTCAAACGGATCAGACGTCTCGGTCGTACCAGCCTCGACGTTCTTACGATCGCCGTAGTCCGGAGTGTTCTTCGCGGCATCCGACTTCGGATCAACGATGTTGACGTCGATCTCGCCGACCTTCTTGCCATCCTTATCGGTAACGATGACCTTGGCATCCTGCGGATCAGTACCCTCCGGAACGGTCACCTTGACGTTGCCGTCCTCGTCGATCTCAACATTGGAGCCCGGGATATCGTTGCCGTCCTTGTCGACAAGCTTGCCCTTTTCGTCACCGTTCGGGTTCTCAACCGTGCCGACAGTGTGCTCGCCACCATCAGCCGGAACC
>NZ_KV789268.1:2577-4063 GCF_001807545.1 Corynebacterium sp. HMSC08F01
CTCGCCACCATCAGCCGGAACCGTGGTGTTGTCACCCTTCTTCACAGTCGGAGCCGGCTTCTCAGCCGTCACCTCGACCTCGACGGTATCAGTCGAGCCATCCGGGTAGGTCACAACAACCGGAACCGTGATCTTGTCACCTGGCTTGGCATCTTCCGGAACCGGAACAGTGATCTCACCGGTCTTCTCATCGACCTGCACACCCTCAGGTGCGTTCTCGCCCGGCTTGAACGTGGTGCCCTCAGGAGCCTCGGTCGGGTTACCGTCCTTGTCCTTGAACTCAGGAGCAGGAACCGTTACATCCTCACCCGGCTTACCAGAACCCTTTTCGTAGCCAGGCTCGAAGGAGTCAGCGTCCTTGTCCTTAGCGTCAGGCTCGTCAACCGTGACGGTGACATCAACGTTGTCCTTCGAACCATCCGGGTAGGTCACCTCGACAGGAACCGTGATCTTGTCACCCGGCTTGGCATCCTCCGGAACCGGAACAGTGATCTCACCAGTGTTCTCATCGACCTGCACACCCTCAGGTGCGTTCTCGCCCGGCTTGAACGTGGTGCCCTCAGGAGCCTCGGTCGGGTTACCGTCCTTGTCCTTGAACTCAGGAGCAGGAACCGTTACATCCTTACCCGGCTTACCAGAACCAGGCTTGTACTCAGGCTCGTACTTGTCCTTGTCCTGCGTATCCGGAGTCGGGGTGACATCCTTGTCCTTGACGTCGAACTCGAACGTCTTGGTAACCGGCTTACCGTCAGCGCCCTTGACCGAGTTGCGGTCCTTATCCAGGACAGTCACGGTCACCGTAGACTTACCAGCCTTCTCCGGCGTACCGGAGACCTCACCAGTTTCAGGGTTGTAGGTCACGCCATCCGGCAGACCCTCAACCTTGACCGAACCATCAGTCGGAACGTTGTCAACCTCGATCTTGAACGAATCGATCGGCTCACCAACAGTGCCGGACTTGTTCTCAATGTCCTTGATGGTCGACGGGACGGAGTTCGAATCCTTCGGATCCGTACCCTGGTTCTTCTCGTCCTCATCAGAGACACCGTCGTTGTCGTCGTCATCGTCGCCTTCGACTACGACATTGCCGTCCTCGTCCTTGATGCCCTCATCAAGGTCCGGCTTACCGTCACCATCAGTATCCAGGTAGAACGGCGCCTTCACCTCATCGGTGGAGCCATCCTTGTAGGTAACCGTTACCGGAACCTCAAACTTCTCAGCAGTGTCCTTGTTGACACCATCGACGGTCACCGTGATCTCACCGGTGGTCTCGTTGATCTTGACGACGTAGCCCTCAGGAGCCGTGAAGCCATCAGTGATCTTGAACTTCGAGCCCTCAGGAACATCGACACCCTTGCCGTCCTTGTCAGTGAAGGACGGAGTGGACTTCGTCTCCTTACCCGGCACAACCAGCTCGTTGCCGTACTTCGGATCGACCGTGTCAGCAACAGGCGTAGCAACCTTAAACGGTGCAACACCAGTAGCG
>NZ_KV789269.1:0-698 GCF_001807545.1 Corynebacterium sp. HMSC08F01
ACGTCACTGTCACGGTGACCGACAAGGACGTTCCGGCTCCTGTCGATAAGGACGCTGACCTTTACGAGCCGTCCTACGAGGACAAGCTTGTTGTCCCGGGCAAGGAGACGAAGTCTTCGCCGACCTTCACCGACAAGGATGGCAAGGACGCGACCGCTCCGGAAGGCTCGAAGTTCAAGATCACTGATGGTTTCGCGGCGCCTGAGGGCTATGTCGTCGAGATCGACGAGACCACCGGTGAGATCACCGTGACGTTCCCGGATAAGTCGAAGCTCAACGCGGACACCGTTGAGGAGTTTGATGTTCCGGTCACGGTGACCTACCCGGACAAGTCCACCGACGACACGACGGCCAACTTCAAGTTGGATTCCGACGGTGATGGCACGCCTGATACCGATGATCCGGACGATGACGGTGATGCCATCCCGGATGAGAAGGAGAAGGAAGACAAGACCAACCCGAAGGTTCCGAACCAGAACCTGGACTACGAGCCGGAGTACAAGGACGGTTCCGGCAAGCCTGGTGAGGACGTGACCGTTCCTGCTCCGGAGTTCAAGGACAAGGATGGCAACCCGACCACGCCGCCGGATGGCACCACCTTCACTCCGGGTGAGAACACCCCGGACGGTGTGACCATCGATGAGAACACCGGCGAGATCACGGTGACTATTCCGGAGGATGCCAAGCCGGGTGACAAG
>NZ_KV789269.1:718-8504 GCF_001807545.1 Corynebacterium sp. HMSC08F01
AGGAGACGAAGTCTTCGCCGACCTTCACCGGCAAGGATGGCAAGGAGGCAACTGCTCCTGAGGGCTCGACGTTCAAGATCACTGATGGTTTCACGGCTCCCGAGGGCTACGTGGTCACTATCGACGAGAACACCGGTGAGATCACCGTCACCTTCCCGGACAAATCCAAGTTGAACAAGGACACCGTTGAGGAATTCAACGTTCCGGTTGTTGTGACTTACCCGGATGGTTCCACCGACGACGCGACCGCGAAGTTCAAGCTGGACACCGATGGTGATGGCACGCCTGATACCGAGGATCCGGACGATGACGGTGACGGCATCCCGGATGACAAGGAGAAGGAAGACAAGACCAACCCGAAGGTTCCGAACCAGAACCTGGACTACGAGCCGGTATACGAGGATGGTTCGGGTAAGCCTGGCGAGGACATCACGGTTGACAAGCCTGTCTTCAAGGACAAGGACGGCAACCCGACCACGCCGCCGGAGGGCACGAAGTTCACCCCGGGTGAGAACACCCCGGATGGCGTGACCATCGACGAGAACACCGGTGAGATCACGGTGACCATCCCGGAGGACGCCAACCCAGGCGACAAGATCACCGTCCCGGTCGAGGTCACTTACCCGGATGGTTCTAAGGACAACGTTGACGTCACCGTCACCGTTGACAACCCGGATGCGAAGACTGCGGACGAGATCGAGCCTGAGTATGAGGACGGTTCCGGCAAGCCTGGCGAGGACGTGACCGTTCCTGCTCCTGAGTTCAAGGACAAGGACGGCAACCCGACCACACCGCCGGAGGGCACCACGTTCACTCCGGGTGAGAACGCGCCGGATGGTGTGGTCGTCGATAAGAACACCGGCGAGATCACCGTGACTATTCCGAAGGACGCCAAGCCGGGCGACAAGATCACCGTTCCGGTCGAGGTCACCTACCCGGATGGTTCCAAGGACAACACCACGGTCACCGTCACCGTTGATAACCCGGATAAACCGGTAGATGAGGGTGCGGACACCACGCCGCCGAAGATCAACCCGATCAAGCCGGACGATAAGACCATTACCGGTACCGGCGACCGTCCGGGCGAGGACATCATCGTCACCTTCCCGGATGGCAAGGAAGTGCCGACCAAGACCGATGAGAACGGCAAATGGACGGTCAAGGTTCCTGACGGCACCACCTTGAAGCCGGGCGACAAGGTCGAGGCTCGAGACGAGGCCGGCAACAAGTCCGAGAGGACGGTTGACATCGACACCGGCAAGTGTGTCGCCACCTCGGTCGGCTTCGGTCTGCCGCTTATCGCGCTGCTGCCGATTGGTCTGGCTACCCAGTTGGAGATCCCCGGTCTGTCTGACATCGCTGCTCAGGCGAACGCGCAGATCCAGAACTTCAACACCCAGATGCAGCGTCAGCTGGGCGTGTTCAACCCGCAGATGGCGTCCCAGGTGGATGCGATTAACTCGCAACTCGCTCGCTACGGCACCGATATCGGAACCGTGCTCGGCGGCCTGGCCCTGATCGCCGCTGGCATCTTGGCCGGCACGATCATTTACGACAACTGCTCGCCGAACGGTGGCTCGTCCATCAAGAACCTCGAGTTGAGGGGTTCTTCCGGCAACACCTACGCAGGTTCGTCGAAGGAGGGGAAGGAGAAGTAATGCAGTAGACCAGCGCCTTTACTAAAGGCGTCTTCCTCGAATCCGTCGCCCCGCTCATCATTCCGGTGAGCGGGGCGACGTTTTGCGCATTGCTTATCGACGACCCCACCTCCCCGAGCCACCCCCGCCCAAAGGCAGAGAGCTCACAGGAACCATTCACGTAACGATACGGAACCAGGCAGTTTTTAAATCAATTCCTGAGGGGAAGCTAAATAATCACATGAGTGGGGTAGGGCCAAAAGGGCAGATTGTAGACAGGTGTCCACCAGGCGTAGCGTTCCCAAAGTCCTTAACGGGTGTCCATTAATTGGATATTGCGTTTACACACATCGCTATGTTTCTGGAAGGTTCTTTGTGAAGAAAAACTACGTTGCACGCCGCCGTGGCACCTCGGTTGCCGCAGCCGCGTTGTCGCTCGCGTTGGTTGCGCCGCTCGCGCAGCCGACGGCGTTTGCGCAAGACAACCCGCAGGCTGCCCCAACCCCAGCGCCAGCCCCAGCCCCAGCCGCGGACCAAGGCAAGAACAAGCAGGTGCCAAACGCCATCTTTACCAAGGGTGGCTGGCGTGATTTCTACGGCTACCACGGTTGGGCGTACATCAATAAGGATGGTCGCCACGATGACTTGTCGTCGAATAATGAGCCGCTCAAGGGCAACGTCATCTACTTGCAGTACGTGACCAAGAACGGTGAGGTTTCGCCGACGTTCTACACCACGACTGACTCCGAGGGCCGCTTCTCCTTCGACCTGTCCGAGAAGGTAACCAACGAGGTTGACGCGCCGCCGTTCTGGCTGGCCGCCGGTGGCGTTCGCGTCCGCGTTTGGGGCGAGAACCCGGATCCGAGCAAGTACTCGGTGGTTGCCGCGGGTGACTTCAACTCGGGCCGTTACACCTCGATTACGGACCGCGTGCAGGAGTCTTGGAACTTCACCGCTGGCCCTGCCGGTTCTCGCATTACCAACGGTCGTTTCGTGCTGGAAGAGAAGCCGAATCACGTTGGTTGGTTGGCCAAGCCGGAAAAGGATTGGACCCGTGCGCTCGACGGCGAGACCGGTAAGCCGACGGCTGATGGTCAGTTCCCGTACTACGGGGACTTTGGCGCGATCAAGAGCATCGCTCACCCGAATGAGTCCATGGTGTGGTGGGAGACTGGTGAGTCTGCCGGTACCTTGCCGGGCTACTACAAGTACCAGCCTGCGCGTGGTGATCGCGCAGCGGGCGGCATCGAGATTGTTGCGTCGTATCTTAACGACGAAGTCGCGCGCCAGATCGACGCCTGGAAGAACGAGAACCCGGGTTACACGGTCGAGCAGGAGCGTGCGAACCAGGAGCGCATCATCAAGGCGTACCAGGACGAGCACGGCGAGGGCTCCCACATTGCAGAGACCGTGGTTGCCCCGTCCAACGCTGACGGCATGATCTACCTGCCGTTCAAGGGCACGCTGGGCTACTCGCGCGACAAGGCCAACCTCGGTGTGAACAATGTGGTCAGCGAAGAAGACTGGGGCAAGGTTGCCGATGACTACCAGAACCAGTGGGTCAACGTGTTTACCGGCGCTTCGTTGTACGACGTGCGCCACATCAACACCGACTACATGTACATCTACCCGAACATTGAGGGCCGCGACGTGAAGAACTCTGCGTTCGTCGCCAACATGTTCATGAACTACCGCGACCAGGGCGCGATTGCCGCCGGCGTGAACATGAACGGTCTGCAGTTCCCGTTGATGACTGCACAGCCGACCTTCGATATTCCGGAGTACAACTCCTACGACAACAAGGGTCGTCCGGGCTCCAAGGTGACTACGAAGACCGCGGGCTTGCTGCCGAACACGGAGTACGCAATCCGTTGGTACGCAACCGCTCCGGATGGTACCCAGACTGAGATCAAGGATGCGATGTGCAAGATCAAGAGCGACGACAAGGGTGCGCTCGAGTCCTGCAACTTCCAGGCCCCTGAGGATCTGAAGGAGACCACGGTCTACACCGCCGCGCTGGTCTCTGTTGACCAGGCTTCCGGCGAGCCGTCCGACCGCTGGGAAATCGCGGACTCCTTCACGGCGGTCGTGCCTGAGCCGCTGCCGTTGGGCTCGGTGGGAACCGATTTCCCGGATAACGACGTCACCCCGCTGTTCAAGGACCTGCCCGACAACATGAAGAAGGGCACGGAGCCGACCTACTCCGCCAAGGACCTGCCTGCAGGTCTCAAGATCGATCCGAAGACCGGCAAGATCACCGGCAAGCCGACTACCCCGGGCACCACCGAGGTCATCGTGACTCGCGAGATCGAGGTCTTGGTGGAGCAGGATGTGCCGGTGCTTGACGACGACGGCAACCCGGTCTACAAAAACCCAAACGAGCAAGATCCTGACAAACGTATTGAGAAGACCGAGAAGAAGCCCGTCCCGCAGAAGCGTAAGGAGCAGGTAGTCACCAAGATCACGGTGACGGATACCAAGCTGGCCGACGGCGTTGTTGGCGAGCCGTATCAGCAGGACGTGAAACCGGAAGGCTTTGACAAGCTACCGCAGGGCTTCGAGCTGAAGAAGGACTCCATCAAGGTTGAGCGTCTCCCGGAAGGCCTGGAGTTCAAGGACGGCACAATCACCGGTACGCCGAAGAAGACGGTTGACGCTTCTGAAGAGAAGCCGAACGTCTCCGTTACCTACACGTTGGTGGATCAGGACGGCAAAGAGACCGAGCACACCGACGTTGTGCCGCTGAAGGTCACCGACCAGGCCAGCAAGTACGACCCGCAGGGTAAGGACCAGGAGGTTGCGAAGAACGCTGAGCCGAAGGCTGAGGATTCGATCGCGAACAAGGAAGATCTTCCGGAGGGCACCAAGTACGCCTGGAAGGATGTGCCGAAGACTGACACCTCTGGTGACAAGGAAGCTGTCGTTGTTGTGACCTACCCGGATGGCACCACTGATGAGGTGCCGGTGACGGTGAAGGTTGCCAAGGATCAGGCCGAGCAGCACGACCCGCAAGGCAAGGATCAGACGGTTGAGACTGGCAAGAAGCCGGATCCGAAGGACAACGTCCAGGACGCGGACAAGCTGCCGGAGGGCACGACCTTCAAGTACAAGGAAGATCCGGATACCTCTACTGCTGGGGATAAGCCGGTCACGGTCGTCGTCACCTACCCGGATGGTTCCACCGACGAGGTGAAGGCCACTGTGAAGGTGGAGGACCCGAAGCCAGTAGACCCGCCCCAGGAGCAGCCACAACCCGAGCAACCCCAGCCCGAGCCGACCCCGCAGCCGGAGCAGCCCCAGCCCGACCCGACCCCGGAGCAGCCCCAACCCGCAGACCCGAAGCAGTCCGACGCTGACACCTACGAGCCGCAGGTTCAGGACAAGACCGTCGAGCCCAACGATGTCCCGGAGGCCAAGGACCACGTCACCAACATCGACGAGCTGCCGGAGGGCACGGCCTTCGAGTACGAGCAGGCGCCGGATACCTCCACTGAGGGCGACAAGCCGGTGACCATCGTTGCCACCTACCCGGATGGCACCACCGACAAGGTCAACGCCAACGTCAAGGTGCAGAAGAACGCGACGGACGCCGACAAGAACGATCCGCAAGGCCAGGACCAGAAGGTCAAGACTGGCGGCACTCCGGATCCGATGGGCAACATCAAGGATGCTGACAAGCTGCCGAAGGGCACGAAGTTCGAGTACAAGGAGACCCCGGATACCTCGAAGCCGGGCGTCTACGACGTCACTGTTGTTGTGACCTACCCGGACGGTTCCACCGACGAGGTGCAGACGACCATCACCGTTGGCACTGATGCGGAGCGTTTCGTGCCGGAGTACGACGACCTCACGAGCGTGCCGGTTGATGGTGAGAAGAACACCAATGATCCGTTCGGTACCAAGGCACCGGTGAAGAATACGGAGGCGAAGCCGACCGCGGATTCGGACGCCGACAAGTGGACCTTCACCCCGCAGGACAACGGCGTGATCAACGCGAAGGCTCCTTCGATGAAGGACGTCGCTGAAAAGGTCGAGGCGCACTTGCCGGAGATCAAGAGCGCCGATGCGAAGAAGCGTTGGGATAAGTTCTTCGAAACCTTCAAGCCGTTCGCCCGCCCGTCCGTTGCTGTCGGCTTCACCTACGAGGACGACTCGACCAACACCGCGACCGCCAACTTCGACCTGGTCGGCAAGGATGGCAAGTCCCTGCTGGATCCGAATGGTGACTTTGATGGTGATGGCCATACCAACCGCGAGGAGGTGGAGAACGGTGCCAACCCGGCTGACGATCAGTCCAAGCCAGACACCACGGCACCGACTATCGACGACATCATCCCCGGCGCCAAGACCATCACCGGCAAGGGCGACCGTCCTGGCGAGACCATCATCGTGACCTGGCCAAACGGCAAGACCATCACGACCACGACCGGCAAGGACGGCAAGTGGAAGGTCAACGTCCCCGCTGACGTCAACCTGAAGACCGGTGACGAGATCCAGGTTGTCGACGGCGCCGGCAACAGGGCCACCGCAAAGGTCGGCATCGACACGGGCAAGTGCGTTGCCACCTCCGTCGGCTTTGGTCTGCCGCTGATCGCGCTGCTCCCGATCGGTCTGGCCACCCAGATCCAGATCCCGGGCCTCACCGAGTTCGCCGCCCAGGCGAATGCACAGATCCAGGCCGCGAACACGCGCCTCCAGCAGCAGTTGGGCGTGTTCAACCCGCAGGTCGCCGCTCAAGCGGACGCCGTGAACGCGAAGTTGGCCCAGTACGGCACTGACATCGCAACCGTTGTTGGCGGTCTCGCGTTGATCGCCGCTGGCATCCTGGCCGGCACGATCATTTATGACAACTGCTCGCCCAACGGCGGCTCGTCCGTGAAGAACTTCGAACTCAAAGGTTCTTCCGGCAACACCTACGCTGGCTCTTCTAAGGAGACCACGGCTCCGGAGAAGAAGTAGGTTCTAGCTACTAGTTAGCGCGTTGTTGCCCCGTACCCCCGTTGTTGGGATACGGGGCAACTGTCGTTGGGGCATTTTGCTTATCGACGACCCCACCACTCCGAATCACCCCCTAAAGTAGGCACTTCTGCTTTTCTAAGAAAATCTCACCTTCACCCCGTTTTTCACGGATCTTCTCGATGTTAGTGGATCGGGAGGCCAAGTACCGTGCCTGGGGGGAAATCGTCACCCAAAAACGCAGGGCAGATAGGCATTTGCGGTGGTTGGGGATGCATCTCGATATTGCACGTTTCCAAGATGTATCTATTTTGACAGGTCAACAATTTTTGACGACGTGGGCAAACGCTGTCCAGCGAAAAATGGAAAAAGACACTGCCGGGTTGGAAGAACCTGAGAAATCTTCTACGCGGTTGTGGGCAGACGTAATGATCATTGCGGGCTGTTGTCAACTTCTTTACCCTTGCCTATGTCGGCCCTGTATGGCATGTGTCCGAAAAGCGTCACAACAGGCAGGGCTTGTCTAACCGAAATTGTCATTTTCGAGGAAGGAATTTTCGGTGAAGAAGAATTACATTGCTCGTCGTCGTGGCACGTCGGTTGCTGCGGCTGCGTTGTCGTTTGCGTTGGTTGCACCGCTTGCGCAGCCGGTTGCTGCGCCGCAGTTTGCTGCTGCGGCGTTTGCTGGCACGAAGGATCAGGCTGGTCAGCCGAATGAGCAGGGCAATGGTGTGTTGTACCCCGGCAAGAACGCTGATGGGGTCTACCAGACTGGTGTTGCTCAGGAGAAGTATGCCGTTGGTGATCAGCCGATCAAGGTTGATGGCGCTATCGAGTCTGAAGCTAAAGATGGTTCGAATAACTCCATCGAGGGTTATGTCATTAACCAGCGTAACGGCAACATGGCGGTGCACCCGGGTACGAATAACCTGAAGCCGATCCCGATGGAGGGCGTGCGTATTTACGCACAGTGGGTTGAGCGCGACGGTGCTACCTCGCCGATCTACACCACCACGACCGGTGCCGACGGTAAATTTACCCTTGGCATGAAGTCCTTTGTGGATTCGCTGGGTAAGGTGCGTAACTTCGATGCGGATCCGCTTTTGCCGGAGGGTGAGAAGTTCCGTGTTTGGGCGGAAAACCCGGACCGGGATGTGTTTTCCCAGATCTATGGCCCTGGTCAGGGCAAGTTG
>NZ_KV789270.1:0-32712 GCF_001807545.1 Corynebacterium sp. HMSC08F01
GATTCCGGACACACATTTTGTCGCTTAACCTTGCTTTGTTTGTCACCTGGCTACCGGGAGTTGTTGGACATGCAGGTCGCCACGGCTGAGTCCACTGCCTTTTGGACTGGGTTCTTCCGCGACTGAATCGCCCGTGGCCTGACCGGGTTTTCCTCGTCACCAGTGATGCACATCTTGGTATCCAAGCAGCCGTTGGTCACTGCTTACCGCAGGTGAGTTGGCAACGGTGCCGGACCCAATCCGCGAAGAACCTCTACTCGCAGGTGCCGAAAACACAATGGCCGACGCTATCGGCAATGTTTCACACTCTCTTCCAGCAGCCCGACGCTGACAGCGTCTGTGCTCAGGCCCGTGAGGTTGTAGAGTTCTGCGGGCAAAAATTTCCTCATGTGGCCGACTACCTGGAGGAATCACCCGATGCGCTGTTAGCTTTTTACTACTGCACCGAAACCGGTATGAACCAAGATCTGGTCTAATAACCCCACCGAACGGCTCAACCGAGAAATCCGACGTCGCACCGACGTCGTCGGGATCTTCCCAAACTGTGAAGCCGTCATCCGGCTGGTCAGGGCCGTCCTGGTGGAACAACACGATGAGTGGATCCAGCAAAAACGCTACATGTCGCTGACCAGCCTGACCCAGACCAAGGAAATCATCGCTGCCAACCTCGTCGACGACACTCCCACCGACAGCAAAAAGATCGCCGCCTAATGCTAACCCACCCCCGCCCCCGAGACGGCCCCAAGCACCCGCCCCCGAAACTAACCACATACCCGAAAGCCAAATACACCACTTCCCAGGACTTGACCGAACACCTTCTCCCACTGCGGTCTTTGGGAGCTCCCCGAGGACTACGTTCTTTGTTCCAGACCTTGCGTGCCTCCGTCCCAATCGCGGGTACGTTGCTGGTTCCACAAGGGGAGCGTATTTGTTCCGTAAATGTTACGGTACCTTTGCCAGGGCATTGGAAGAGTGGAGGTGCAAACGAGGAATTTGCAGTTATTTTCAACTCCTGTTGAGCTAGAGCTGACGCCTCCGGCATAGACTCACTAAAACAAGTTGCTAACACCGAGCAAGTACCTCAACCTTCGGGGCTCCTTCTGGGAAAGTCGAAGAATCTGAAAGTACGCTTACCGTAATGATTTGGAGAACATTTTGATAGGCCAAAACTTTATCCCTACCAAGCAGGCTTTTACCGCTGCTGTTGTCCTAACGGTGGCCCTCTCAGGGGTCGTTTCGCCGAAAGCTTCTGCACAAGATATCGACCAACCACATCCTGAAAACTGCGCAGCCTCAGGTGAAGGAAAACCTGTTCAGGTACCATACTCTTACATTTCAACTGCTGAAGCAATGATTGCTGATGGCACCATTGATGATGAAGTGGTTAATGCACTTGAAGGTGCGGAAGTTAACTATGAAATTGTCGGGCCCGCGCCAAGAGCACTTCCTGCTGTGGCTGCCGCTGCAGTTGCAGTAGCGGCATGGTGCGTAAAAGGGGCCTTAGGAAGTCTTGTTCCGTCCACTATTCAACAGATGGCACATGAGGCGAATGATGGAATTGAACCACCCTCGTGGGTGATGAATGCAATCTTTAGTTGCGCAGGTGGCCCAGTAATAGGAGCGCTGACGACTCAAGCAATGCGGGTCAAGTTTGCGGGGGCGGTTCTCGCAACTGTAATTAAGCTGAGGAATTTTGGCTAGCTCTTGGTTTCCAATTTTGATAACTCTCAGCGCCTCAGTGGTCATGGCTACTGCAAGCTATTCCGCATGCAGACGCCGTCCCAATCATCCGCTGGTTAGTGATCGCTCGATTTGGGGAGCGGTTTTATTCGCTATTTCTTTCGTCAGTTACCTAGCTTCGGCGACGTTGCTGTTACTTTATGGAATTAACGATAGCGCTATAGTTGCCGCTACAGCAGGGCTCTTTATTTGTGCTTTCGCTTACGCTGCAACGAAGCCGAAACATGACCAAGATTATCTGTAGGCATGGATCAACCTAAGAAGGTGAAAGCGTTCTGGATGACTGAGTAACTTCTTGCTCGATGTCAACGTGCATGCTGCGACGAGCTCATCGCGGGGCACTTAACTGACCGACCGGATGCTCACAAGGTCCAACGTGGACTGATTTCTTCGCTTCTTTCGTGCCCGTCTCATGGCACATTCTTGTCACCCGTTTGTCACCCAGGGTGACGATACGAGACAAACGAGACACGCAAGAGAGCCCCGAACAAACGTGAACTACGAGGTAGACGACACACTCCGGCAGTTCCACTTCGTTCGGGACGAAGAGGCCGCAGGTTCAAATCCTGTTATCCCGACCATTGTGTTATCCCGACCATCACAACCCGCCTTCCGAGGCGGGTTTTCGCATTCGATAGTCCATGTCGGCAGCGCCACGAAGATTTTTTCGCTCCCTGATCGAGTGCCCGTATCCTCCATCTTCGCCAGTCTCACGGTTTCTATATTGTGACGATTGGGTCAGAAAATGCTTGATTTAACTGATGCCAGTTCTATACTGGGGTTCTCGAGGGATTTGGGCTAAAACCCACCACCTCTCGAGCCGGCTGGGATTAAGTTCGCAGTCCCGGAAAGCGCAAGTGGTTGCGCGCTTCAAACTTGAGTGGCCTTTCATCTCTTCAGTGGGATGCGGGGGCCACTCTTTATTTTGCCCAGGCCACGCCCCCACGGCTTAACCCAAAGCTGGGCCTTGCCTCACACATCTACGATTTTTTGTCGCTCTTTTTGCTAGACCGCACATGCCGCAGATACACCAACGGTCCTACCACGGGTATGAACACCAGAAAGAGCACGATCCAGACATCCGACCATCCTCTGTTAGATCGTCTGTTAGGTTGCCTGAAAAATACAATCGCGCTGGCAACTAATAGCACCACAGCCACCAACGTGAGCAACATAAAAACGTAATCGACCGGAGATGGTTCCAATGGAGAAACTCCATTGCCTAGCAAAGCGGCTAACTGCATTTGTGAAATTTCCATTCACCCCTGGTTCATCACATTGCTTCTGACACGGTGTTTTCGCCCAGGATCCTACTAGGCAGCGCCCCCCACCATCGCGCGTTAACGCTGTCGCAACACGTCTTCCTGGACACTGAGGTGGTACAGCCCGTACACACACTCACACTCCGAGGAGGAAAACCATGACCAGCACCACCACCCGTATCGCCGCGTACGCAACCGCAGCAACGCTCGCACTCGGCGCTGTCGCCGCGACCGGCGCAGCCACCCCGGCGAACGCCGCTACCGTCGCGGCAAAGGACAAGGACGGGGTGTGCGCCGTGAAGCTCGCGCCGGCCGAGAAGCGTTTCATCGAGTCGTGGTTCGACGAGTCCAAGGCGATTGGTGACTACGAGCAGGCCCGTGACCTCATCGCTGCGGTCGAGCAGGTCTACCCGGGCGTTGTCGCGGAGAACGAGAAGGCGCTCAAGGGTGAGAAGGCGGAGTTTGGCAAGGTGTTGCCGGAGGGTCTCGTCGCAAAGTATGCGGATGCGCAGAAGACGATGAAGGAGTCGGAGCCGACTGTGAATCGCACGCTGGAGGCGATTGACACGGATTCGTGGCGCGTTGGCCCGGACACGAAGCGCACCGAGACGCCGCTGACCGCGAAGGATGGCGACGTGTACAAGGCGTGGGCGGAAACGCCGTCCGGCAAGGTCGCCGCGAAGCGCATGCTTATCGACGACGCCGACGCCACCGCCGCCGAAACCTGCACCAAGGGCATGCAGGCGGATGTGAAATACCCCACCGCCAAGATGGACACAGACGTGAACGTGCCGGCCATTGTCGGTGGGGTAATTGCGGCGCTGCTGGTAATCGCAGGCCTGTTCTTCGCGCTGCCCCACTTCGGCATCAAACTGCCGATGCTGGGCATGTAGTTCTGGCTAGAACTTCGCGATCGGGCCGAGGGCGCCGTCGACAGCAAATGGTGCCAGCAGGGCAATCAGGGAGATGAGGCCCGCGATGCCTGCGATGGCCAGGGTGGCGATGAGCGCCGGGGAGTCGACGGAGGAGCCGGCGGCGGAGTCGCCCTCGGTGGTCTCCTCCACCGGCTGCATCTTGTTCTCAAAGGTCAGATTGTGGTTGACCGGATCGATGCCCAGCGCGTTCAGGCTGGCAAAGAAGAGGTCGGTCTGGTCGATCTGGCCGGTGAGGTTCGCGGCACCCGGGCCGGAGGCTGCGACACGCAGCTGCGCACCGGTGTGCTGCTGGCCGCCGAGCGCATCCTCGTCTTCGTTGGTCTTGGATGTGGCGAAGTTGACGGCCATGGTGGAGCCTTCAACCGTGGTCAGCTGAGTGACGCGACCAGCGGTGTTCTGGTTCTCGTAGGTGATCTGTGCGGTGTGAGCGTGGTCGGCGGTGGCGACGATCAGGGTCTCCTCACCGGTCTTCTCCACCCAATCCTGAACAGCCTGGACGGCCTCGTCAAGCTGGCCGACCTCGCCGATCAGGCCACAGGCGTCAGCCTGGTGGTCGGCCTTGTCCGGCGAGGCGGACTCGACCTGGAGCACGAAGCCCTTGTCGTTCTGCAGCAGCTCCAGCGCCTTGGAGGTCATGGCTGCCAGACGCGGAGTCTCAGCGGTGAACTCCGGGTTAGCAACGCAGGTGGCCGGCTCGAGGTCACCACCGTCGGTGGTCGGAATGGACTGGTTCAGCGCGCGCGGCATGTTGCCCTCGGAGAACAGACCGAGGACCGGCTTGTCGGCGTTTGCCTCTGCGATCGCGTCGAGCTCGGAGGCGTTAGTGACAACCTGGTAGCCATTGTCCTTCGCGTTTTCCAGGACAGTCTTACCTGCGGTCCAGGTGTTACCGTTCTCGCCCCACTGGCCGCCCTGGACGACCTCGGTGTTGAAGTAGCTGCGGCCGCCACCGAGGGTGACGTCTGCACGCAGGTCAACGATCTGCTCGGAGATGGAGCCAAGACCGCCGTTTTCACGCAGCTGCTCGCCCTCTGCGACCTTCTTGTCGCCGGACGGTGCGTAGTACGAACGCTTGATTGCGTGTGCAGCGAAGGCTGCCGGGGTGGCGTCCTGGATCTCGGCGGTGGTGACGTTACCGATCTTCAGGCCCTTGGCTTTTGCGATCTCGCCGAGGGTGGCAACCGGCTTGCCGGCGTTGTCCACGCCGACCGCGCCGTTGTAGGTCTTCACGCCGGAGTTCCATGCAGTGCCGGTTGCAGCGGAATCACCGACGTAGTTCGGCAGGCCGGTCTCCTTGTCCAGGGAGAACGTAGTCAGGTAGCCGGTGTAGTCCAGGTCGTCGAGACCCTCGAAGCGGCCTGCAGAGCCCTTGAGGTAGTTACGGGCAGCGGTGATTTCTGAGTCGCCGGTGCCGTCGCCGATGAGGAGCACGACATTCTTCGCCTTGGAGTTGTCGATACCCTGGCCCTCGGTGCCGAACTGGGCACAGTCGCCGACCTTCGGGGCCTCGCCTGCAGAGACGAGGTAGCACAGCTCGTCACCCGGCTTCGCCTTCGAGCGGTTCGCCAGGGAAGCAACCTTGGCGCCCTTGTTGATCTTCCACGGCTCCTGGCCACCCTCGGTGCCACCGTTGAGGCCGAGCGCATTCGCCATGACGTAGAAGGCGTCGGTTTGGTCGAGCTGGCCGTTGACGTTCTCGGAGCCCGGGCCGAAGCCTGCGATGCGCACTTGGGTGCCGGTGTGCATCATGGAGAAATTCGGGGTGTCGAACGGCTCGCCGTTGGCTTTCTTGTCAAAGACCGGGTTGCCGTTCTCATCCAGCCACGGCTGGGTGCCGAAGCCGATGGACATGGTGGTGCCGTCCTTCGGCGTCTTCAGGCGAGTTACGGCGGACACTGACGGGCGGCCGTCCGGGATGATTTCCGCGGTGTGCGCGTGGTCGGCCGTGACGACGATCATGGTCTCACCGTCAGCCTTGGCAAAGTCGAGGGCTTCCTTAATAACCTCGTCGATTTGCTGGGTCTCGCCGATCATGCCGCAGGCGTCGGCTGCGTGGTCCGCCTTATCGATGGAGGCGGACTCGACCTGGAGGAAGAAGCCCTTGTCGGCGCTCTTGTCGTCGAGAAGCTCGATGGCCTTCTTGGTCATCTCGGCTGCGGACGGCTCGTCGCCGCGATCAGCTTCCTTGCAGACCTCCGGCTCGGTGGTGCCGTCGGACTTCACCGGCACGGTCTGCTCGAACTTGCGGGTCATGTTCTTGTCGTGAAACAGGCCGAGCACCGGCTGGTCCTGGTTCGCGACGGTGATGCCCTCGAGGCCCTGCTTGTCGTCGACAACCTGGTAGCCCTTGGCAATCGCGTTTTCGCGGACGGACTTGCCGGCCTCCCAGTCGACGCCGCCGTCGTTCTTGTCGGTCAGGAACGGGTTGCGGTTCTCGCCACCCTGCTGAACCTCGGCGTCGAAGTACTTGCGGCCGCCGCCCAGGGTGACGTCGGCGCGGGTGTCGATGATCTGCTCGGAGATGGAGCCGAGACCGCCGTTTTCGCGAGCTTCAGCACCCTTGACCGGCTTCGCGTCGCCGGACGGCGCGTAGTAGCCGCGCTTGGAGATGTGCGAGTGCATCGCGCCCGGGGTCGCATCCTGGATCTCGGCGGTGGAAACGTTACCGGTGCGCATACCGGCGTTCTTCGCCATCTCCAGCAGGTTCTCGTGCGGCTTGCCGGTGATGTCAACGGACAACGCGCCGTTGTAGGTCTTCGTACCGGTGGACCAGCCCGTTGCGGACGCGGCGGAGTCGGTGACGTACTGACGCTTGCCGTCCTTGCCCACGGCGAAGGTCGTGTAAGCACCTGCCGCAGTCAGCTCGTCGAGGCCCTCGAAGCGGCCGTTAGCGCCCTTGAGGTAGTTACGAGCAGCAGTGATCTCCTGGTGGCCCATGCCGTCGCCCAGGATGAAGATTACGTTGCGTGCCTGGGCGTCGGTGTTGCCCTGGCCGCCCTTGCCAAACTGGGTGCAGTCACCCGGCTGCGGGGCGACGATGTTGCCGTTGGAATCGATGGAAATGCAGGTGTCCTTGCCGTTGAAGGACTGCTCCGCCGACTGTGCGAGGGAGGTAGGCAGGTTCGCAATAGCCAACGCAGAAGCGCTGACTACCGCGGTAGCTGCTTTTAGCGAGAAACGCATGTTGGGTTCCTTATAACGAGAAGCCGAAGAATATGAAACGGTTTTTGAACCGATACGCACCCTAAACACAGCAAATTTCTAATAAGGAACACTCAGGTGAATTTTAGGTAACGGCAGATGCGAAAAGGGCGGCACCCAACCGGGTACCGCCCTTCGCTTACGCGTTCAGACTACTTACTGGAGGAGCCTGCGTTCTCCGACGAACCTGCGTTCTCCGATGAGCCCTTGCTTGACGACGAGCCCGTCTCGCCCGAGGACGTCACACGCTCCGAGGAACCCAGCACCGTCATGCCGTTGTCGAAGCCCTCTTCGCGGCAGGCCTGTGCAATCAGCACACCGGTGAGGCTGGCTGCGGCGATGACACCGAGCGCAATACCCAGCGGCTGGAGCTGCTCGCCGTAGCCTGCGAACTGGCGGTTGATGGCGTCTGCCTTCATCTGCAGTTCACGAGCCCACTCAGGCTGCTCCCACTGGCGGCCGCGGTTACCGTGGCCCCAATCGTGCTTCGGCAAGGACTCCTGGAAGCGAGCGTTGAGCTCCGCGGATGCCTTCTGGATCTGCGGACCAAACACCTCGTTCACGCCGTAGCCAATGCCGGCGAGGACGCCGATCGGCAGCAGCCACAGGATCGGGCTGTTCTTCGCAAACGCGTTGGCCACGCAGCGCTTCGCCTTATCGGAAGAACCTTGCGGGTCCTTCGGATCGGCAGGCGTCGACGGGTCGGTCGGCTTGCTCGGATCAGTCGGCTCGCTCGGATCAGCCGGCTTCTTCGTGCCAACCTTGATGATCAACTTCTGCGCAGGAACCTCGACGACGCTGCCGTCTTCACGGTGGATGCGCTCGCCAGGCTTACCCGGCTGCACAACCTCGTGCTTGCCAGCTTCAAGTTCGGAGTCCTCGATGACCTCGTAGTCGTAGGCGATCTCCTCAGTCCAGCTGGTGCCCGCCGGCGGCTTGGTGCCAACGCGGACAACGCGCTCGACTGGCTTCTCCACCATCTCGGCGACAGGCTTGCCGTCGACAACCTTGATGGTGTAGCGGCCGTCCTTACCAGCAACGTCTTCGACTTCCTCGCCTGGCTTCAGGTTCGGGTCGTAAACGATCCGGGTGGTGTAGCGGACGTTGATATCGAGCTCACCTTCAGGCGTCGGCTGATCCGGGTTTTCCGGGTCAGTCGGGTCGGCCGGCTTGGTGCCGATGAGGATGACGTGATCCTGCTTCTCAACGAGCGTCTCTTCGGTGCCGTCAGAGTTGTGCTGAACCAGGCCGGGCTTACCTTCCTGTTCAACCTTGTGCTCACCCGCCGGGATGGTGGGGTCAAGCTTGACCTTCACCTCGAACGGGATCCGTTCCTTCCACTCCTGACCAGCCGGCGGCTTGGTGCCAACACGGATGATCTTCTCGACTGGCTCCTTCACGACCTTCACCGAAGGCTGACCATTCTCGACGGTCACCTCGACCTTGCCGTTCGCACCTTCCTGGTCCACGATTTCCTGACCAGGCTCGAGCGTCTCGTCGTAAATGATCTTCGTGGTGTACGGAAGCTCGACTTCCTTCGGCTCGACCGGTGGGGTCGGTTCGTCGGTCGGCGGAGTCGGCTGCTCCGGCTCATCGGTCGGCGGCGTCGGATTCGCAGGCTTCTTGGTGCCGATGCGGATGACCGCATTCTTCGGTTCCTTCGTGCGCTTCGTCTCGACGACTGGGTCGCCGGACGGCTTGCCGTCGACAAGCTTCTGCGTCGACGTCACGACCTCTTCGCCGAACTCGCCCTGCTCGATGACCTGTTTGCCCTCCTCGAGGTTCGGGTCCTCGATGACGTCGGTGCCGAACTCAACGGAGCGGGTCGTGGAAGAGACCACGCTGTCGTCCTCAAGGCCCGGGCCAAACTCGACGATTCGCGGAGTTGGCTCGGTGCGATCGGTGACCTCGGTCTTGGTGGCTTCACCGCTGGTACCTGTGAAGGTTGCGGTGTAGGTGGCTTCGCCGTCCTTACCTTCCTGAACAACCCGGACCTCACCCGGAGCGAGCTCCGAGTTCGGACGCAGTTCCGTCGGGTACGGGATGGGCTCCTTCCACTCCACCTTGTCGGTAGCAGTTGCCTGCTTGGTGCCGACCTTGATCACCTTGGTGACCGGCTCGGTGGTGGTGGTTTCGCTGCCACGCGTTGCCTCGACGACCTTGCTGTTCACGATCTTCTGGGTGATCTTGGTGATCTTCTCACCAGGCTTGCCCTCGGTGACAACCTTGTACTCGCCGGCCGGAATCTCCGGGTCGTACTCGATTACGGTGTCGAACGGAATCGGCAGCTTCTCTTCCAGCTCGTACTTGCCATCGGTCATGGAACCGACACGGACAATCTTCTTCTTCGGCGCCTTGGTCTGCTCGACGGTGATGCTCGGCTCGCCGTCTGGCTTGCCGTCCTTGATCTTCTGGGTCGAGGTGATCAGTTCCTCGCCCTTCTCGCCTTCCTGCTCGACCTTGGTCTGGCCGACCGGCACCGTGTTGTCCACGATGAACTCGGTCTCGAAGTTGACCTCGCGGGTCGTCTTCGACGTCAGCGTCTGGTCAGGAGCGGTCGGACCGTATTCGATGATCTCGTTGACCGGATCCTTGGTCTGCTTCTCCGTAGGGGTGACCGAAGAGTCGTCGCCCTTGGAGGTGAAGTTGGCCGTGTAGGTCTTCTCGCCCGGCTCGCCCTTCTGGACGATCTTGATCTCACCCGGCTTCAGATCCTTGTTCGGACGGGTCTCAACCTCGAACGGGACCGGTGCCTTCCACTCGACCTTCTCAGAGGTCTCGGACGGCTTGGTGCCGACCTTGATCACCTGATCGACAGGCTGCTCGGTGATCTTCTCCTCAACGGTGGCCTCGCCATCCGGCTGGGAGTTGGTGACCTTCTGGGTCACCGTGGTGGTCTTCTTACCCGGCTTGCCTTCGGTGACAACCTCGGACTTGCCAGCAGGCATGTTCGGGTCGTACTCGATCTTCACACCAAACGGGACCTCAGACTCGACGGTCTTCTTGGTTTCACCAGAGGTCTTGGTACCGATGCGAATGATCTGCTTCGTCGGCTCCGCGGTGCGCTCAGTCTTCACGACCGGGTCACCCGAAGGTTTGCCGTCGACAAGCTTCTGCGTGGAGGTCACGGTGTCCTCGCCGAGCTTGCCTTCCTGATCCACCTTTTGCTCACCCGCAGCGAGCGTGTCGTCGAATACGACTTCGGTATCAAACGGCACTGGCTTCTTCACAGTGGTCACGAGCTCGCTCGGAGCAATGCCCGGGCCGTACTCGATGATGCGCGGCTTGGCTTCCTTGGTGGTCTCTTCCTCAGCGACCTGTGCCTCAGAGCCCTTGGCGGTGAACTTAGCGGTGTAGGTCTTCTCGCCGTTCTCGCCTTCCTGAACAACCCGGGTTTCACCAGGCTTCAGGTCCGGGTTCTCGCGAACCTCAGTCGGGTACGGGATCGGGAACTTCCAGGTCACGTCCTTGGCGCTCTCGGCCGGCTTGGTGCCGATGACGACGACCTCGTTGACCGGCGCCTTGGTCTGCTCCCAGGTGCCGTCCTTGTGCATCTTCGCTGCACCCGGCTCGCCCTTGGTTTCAACCTTGTACTCGCCGGCAGGGATGGAGTCGTCGTACTTGTACTCGACCTTGAACGGTTCCTCACGCGTCGGAAGGCCGAGGACATTGACGACAGCGTATGCAATATCCGTAGAACCGTCTTCGTAAGTCACGGTGACCGGAATCTTGACTTGCGTGCCCGGCTTTGCATCCGCAGGTGCGGTTGCAGTGATCTGGCCATTGTCGTCGATGCTGACATTCCAACCAGCCGGAACATCGCCCAGCTTGTAGGGGTTTTCCTTCGCAACGTTGACGTTGTCCGGCTTCTCAAGAGCAACCGGCAACGTTGCAGTCTCACCCGGGTAAACCGTTTCTACAGGGTAGGTCGGCTCAGCTTCCCAGCTGTTGGTGTGCTTCACCACGGTGGTGACGGGAACCTCTGGGCGGGAGCCGTCCGGGGTCTGGACGGTAACGGTGATGGTCTTCTTGTCGCCTGGCTTCGCGGTTGCCGGCGGGGTGGAGGAGACAACACCGGTCTTCGGGTCAATCTTGTATTTCCAGCCGTCGACTTCCTGCTCCGTGACCGGATTGCCGTCCTCGTCGTTACCGAAGGAGTAGGTCGAGTCTTGCGGCGCACCCGTTACCTGGTGGTCAACAGCCTGGTTCGGGCCGGTGACCTGCACGTTGTACTGCGGGGCGACGTCGCCCTTGATCACAACGACGGTGCCCTTCACCTTCTGCGGGTCAGCGCCATCGTAGTAGGCGAGAACCGGTACATCCAGGATGTCGCCTTCCGGCGCATCCTTCGGGATGGTCGTGGTGATCTTGCCGGTTTTCTCGTCGATCTTAACGGTCCACGTCTTGCCCTCTTTACTCGTGAGGGTATTCGTGGTTTGACCGTTCTCGAAGGTGTAGCGCTTCGGAGCCTCGTCAGAGGTGTTACCGCTGAGGCCACGCTCAGGAACTTTCGGAGTCAGGCTGACCTTGGCGTTCGGCTTGTTGGTCACCGTGTCGTACTCAGGGACCTTGATGTCGACGATCGCCTGGAACTGGGTCTCAATCACATCGTCGGTGCCATCCGGGTAGGTGGCTTTCACCTTCGGTGTGATGACGGTGCCCGGCGCGACAGAATCGTCTGCCTTCGCGGTAACCTTACCGGTTTCATCGACCGTAACGGTCCAACCGGACGGTACGGTGTCCGGGTCAACCTCAAACTTCGCTGGGTGAACCGCCTTGTGGCCCTTCATGATGGGCTTGAGACCGATCTGGGCGGTGAGCTCTTGCTTAATACGACCCTTAGTCAGACCTGGACGCACTAGGTCGGTGACCTGGGTGTTGTTCGGGTCAACAACCACGAGCAGTTCGAGCACATCCGTGGAACCATTCGAGTATTCCACCGTAATTGTCGGGCGTGCGAAAGTGCCCGGCTTCGGGTTCTCCGGAGCAGTGACAGTGACGTTGTAGTCATCGTCCATCTCGACGGTCCAGCCCTCGTAGACATACTTCTCGTCGAGCTCGACCTTGGCCTCGAAGCCGTTGTCACCCTTCTCCTTGGCCAGCTCCTTGATCAGGTCCGGAGTCTGGGTGAAGATGACCTTCTGCGGCTCGGTAGCCAGCGGACCGGTAGCACTATCAACGCCCGAGATGATCGACGCGTCGGTCTTGTCGTACTTCGGGGAGTGGTACTCGGTGTCGTCCAAGGAGAACGCCTTCGAGTCGATGACGTTCGCCTTGTTGTAGCGGGTCAGCGAGTTGGAGCTGTCAAAGACTTTTCCTGCCTCTTCATAGGTGTTGTTGTTAGAGGCAGCCTGGAGCTGGTCCACGGTACGCGGCTTCGCCAGAACGGAGAAGTTCACGTTCTTGTCGGTGGCCAGGTCGGTACCGCGGTACTCAGGCCAGGTGAAGAAGATCTCGCCGGTCGTTTCGTCGATACGCAGGTTCTGCGTACCGCCGGAGGCTGCCGGGTCCGTGGTGCCGATGAACGCGCCGTTGCCGTCGTAGGCTTCCACGACCATGCGGGACATGGAGTCATCCGTACCCTGGCCGGTCACAGCCGGGATGTTGATCTTACCGACCTTGGTTTCGGTGTCAGGGACGATAACGTGCTTCTCGAAGTCCTCCCACGAAACCGTGATCGGGTTACATTCGATGTTCTCGCTCGGCCACGGGTTTACAACAGCGCTGAATGCCGAGCTGGGACCTTGCGTGGCTCTCAGGCCCGAAGGATTGTCCTTCGTGTAGTTGCTCTGCCAGGCGTAGCGCACGGGATTGGCGGCAGTGGCCGATGCGAACTGCTTGACTTTCTCATCGGTCAGTTCTGCGTAGAGATTTAGGTTTCGTTGGTCGCGAGAACCAGTAATTTCGATGCTTTCGTCGGCCTTGTGCGTGACGCTCTTGCCAAGGAAGGTCTGGCCGGCCTCCATGGAAGGCACATTGTCGGTACCCAAGACCTTGCCAAGGTTCCCGCCATTGGTGAAGGACCAATCGGCGAAGGTGCGGTCCTTCGAGTTATCAAAGGAGACGCTTAAGCCCCACAGAGTTTTCGAGGGGCTGGTATTACTCGGCTCCAGGGTGTTCCAGCTGAAACCAGCCTGGCTGTGTTTAGCGGTGTTGGTCCCTGAAACAACACACGACCCGGCCGGCAGGTCGGAGGCCTTCTGGGCGTCCTTCTCCACCGCGCCGGACTTGTCGCGGATACCGCCGCTCAGGGTGGCAGCCGCAGCGTACGGTGCCAGCGGGCCTGGGCCGACGACGCTCAGGCCACCAAGCGCGAGCGCAATCGCGGATGTGGCTGCGATGCCTGTAGACGTTGATTTACGTAAACGCCGAGATGATTCGGCCATGTGATACTCCTCTGTTAAGCCACTCGACGGGGCCGTGAAAGCGGCTTCTCGATCAGGTAGCTGTTTTGTAACCTTCGCTTAGCCCAGACAGCTAAGCAATAGATGACATCACATTTTAGAGGCGTACCGGACGCATGTCTAGGTGGCGGTTTGCTCGGCGGTTCGGCGCCATACCCCCGCCAGCCCCGCTGCGGCAAGCAACGCGGACAGCAGCAGTGCGGCGACCACGCCTCGGTAGTCCCCGCCATTGCCAGCGGCGGACACAGCGACAGTTGTCCAGTGCATGGGTACTGCCTGCGAAAGTGCCGCCCACACTGCATCCACCTGTGCTGTAGTGGCGGTGCGCCACACCCAACCGACGAGGCCGGTCTGTGCCAGCGCCACCACTGCCGCAACCCCCAGCCCGACAGCCAGACCACACAAACGCATCAACACTGCGGCTAGCCCCGTTGAGGCGAGTGCGCCAGCCAACAGTCCAGCGGCGACCACTGCATATTCCTGTGCGCCGAGCCCCTCACCGAGGACACCAGCCAGGATGGTGCCGGCCGCCGCGATAATGATGGCGCCGGGGATGATGATCCACCGGCGGGTGCGCGTCGATAGGCAAAATGCTGCTGCGAGTGCCGTACCGCCCAGCACCGCCATTGCTGCGAGCAACATCGCGGCAATCGGCGCAAGCGTCGATCCGGTCTGCTCCGCACCCTGGGTACCCGGCGCGACCGCGGGCACCGGAAGCGCTGCACGCACCGCGGAGACCTTGTCGGCGTTCATGCCTGCCATCTGGTCGATCTTTTGCACGCCAGCGACCAACTCGTCGATACCGCCGGTGGCTTGAGACGTCTGCTCTTGCAACTCGCGCAGACCCGCAGCCAACTCAGCCGCGCCGTTGGTGGCTGTATATATACCGTCGTGGTACCCGTAGCCCGGGACGGCGAGTTGGTTGGCAAGGTCGCGGGAACCGTCGCGCAGTTGGTTCATCTTCGCCACCACGTCCGGCGGCAACTGCGCGGTCTGTGCTTGCTCGCGCAGCCCCTTGAGCGATTCGCGGGCCTGGACCGCATCCGGATCCTTCGCGTCCTTCAGCTCAGCGAGCGAGCGGTCAATCGCGCCGACCACCTGGCCGCGCACCGCCTCAAAACCGGTGACCTGGTTGACCACCTCGCCGATGGAATCCGCCAACTGGGTCGCTCCCGCCCCCAACTGTCCGGTGCCTGCCTGGAGTTGCACCATGCCGTCGGACAACTGCTGGGAGCCGGTCTGGGCGGCGGCGAGGGCGTCGAGAAGCTGCTGGGTCTGGCCCTGCGCCTCACCAACACCTTCGGCTAACTTGCCGGCACCCTCCTTGAGTACCTTCGCCTGCTGGCCAGCCTCACCGGCAGCACGGCGTGCATCCCCAAGGTTGTCCGCACCAACCTGCGGGGCGCCGGACACCTCCGCATCGCGCGCGGCGTTCGCCCACGTGGACGCCGGAGATAATGGCATAAACACGCCAACCACCAGCGCCAACAGAGCACACACCAACCGCAACGCGTTGTCCGATTTCATGCAACTGTTCTTATCACCAGTCACATGCGTTCTGCGGGAGGCGCACCGCTCGCTCGTGCAGCTTGATACTGTCTTTAACGTTCATTGCCAATCCCTTACAAACCTTTGAAAAGGGTTCACCATGACTCTCCCCCTCGTCATCGGGCTCGTTGCAGCAACGGTGGTGCTTTCGCCGCTGCTGGTGCGAGTCATGGACAGGAAAGCCGGGTACCCGCTCGCAGCACTGCTGTTCGCTGCCGCAGGTGTGCTGGGCACCAACTTCACCGCCGTTTCCCAGGGCAGCGACCTGTTGTGGTCGTTCGTGTGGGCGCGCGATGTGATGGGTACCGGCTCCGCAATCGAGTTCGCACTGCGCGCGGACGGCTTAGGCATCTTCTTCGCGCTGCTTGCGCTGGTCATCGGCGGTGTAGTGTTCGTCTACTCCGCCGCCTACCTGCCCGAAAAGCAAGGCAACACGAGTTTCTACACCATCATGACGGCCTTCACGCTGTCTGTGCTGTTGCTTGTGCTTGCCGACGACGCCGTGCTGCTCTTCATCGCCTGGGAGCTCGTCTCCATCGCGTCGTTCATGCTGATCGCCCGATCCGGCTCGTCGGGTGAGGCCGGCTCGTACCGCACCCTGATCCTGACCTTCTTCGGTGGCCTGACGCTTTTGGCGGGCCTTGCGGTCGCCGCCATCCAGGCAGGCACGACGCGCCTGACGGATATTTTGGCCGCGGACGTGTGGGGCGACAACCGCGTCACCGTTGTCGTCGCGCTGCTGATCGCGTTCTCCGCATTCACCAAGGCTGCGCAGTTCCCGTTCCACTTCTGGCTGCCCGAAGCCATGGCTGCCGCCACCCCGGTGTCCGCGTTCCTGCACGCCGCCGCCGTGGTCAAGGCCGGCGTGTACTTGCTGCTGCGCTTCTCCACTGTGTTCTCGGACGTCGCCGCCTGGAACTACCTGCTGGTCATCATCGGCCTGTTCACGGCAATCATGTCGGCGTGCTTTGCCATCACCAAGACGGACCTAAAGCACCTCACCGCCTACTCCACCGTGTCGCACCTCGGCTGGATCGTTGCCGCTATCGGCGTCGGCTCCCCCATCGGCTTGGCCGCGGCACTGACCCACACGTTGGCGCACGCACTGTTTAAGTCCTCGCTGTTCATGCTCATCGGCGTGGTCGACCACGAGGCCGGCACCCGCGACATGCGCCGCCTGGGCAAGCTCTACGACAAGATGCCGTTCACGTTCGCCTCCACCGTGGTCGCGGCCGCCTCCATGGCCGCGGTTCCACCGCTGTTCGGCTTCGTGTCCAAGGAATCCATCCTCGACGCCTTCCACGAAGCTCCCTACGGCATGGCCCTACTCATCATCGCCGGCTTCGCCGCATTCCTGACGTTCCTGTACTCGCTGAAGATCGTCTTCGGCGCATTCGTGGACGGCCCGAAGGACATGTCGCACGTCCACGAAGCCCCCGTTGCCCTCTGGCTGCCGGCCGCCCTGCCGGGCTGGATGTCCGTCGTCCTGCCGTTCATGCTGTTCTGGGTGGACAACCCCGTCTCAGCAGGTGTGCGCGCAATTACTGGCGACGACACCTTCACCACCCACCTGGCCATCTGGCACGGCCTGACCGCACCGTTCATCGTCTCCCTGATCGTTCTGATCGCCGGCGTGATCTTCGCAGTTGCCTTCCGCAAGCCCGTCTTCGCAGCACTGCGCAACAAGCAACTCCTGCCTGCCGACGGCCCCGAAATCCTCTTCCGTCTCACCCGCGGCCTGTCCGACTTCGGCGAGCAACTGGGCAAGCTGGCCGACGGCTTCAACCCGTCACGCCACCTCTTCCCACTGCTGGCCTCCGTCACCGCCATGGGCCTGTGCGTCATCGGCCTCACCGACGGCATCGACGGTGTGACCCCAGCCGACCGCGCCGAAGGCCTCGACGTGTGGTGGGACCTCATCCCATTCGCCATCATCGCCATGTCGGTCCTTGGCATGGTGTTCACCCGCTCCCGCCTGGCCTCCGCCGTACTGCTGGGCACCGTGGGCGTGGGCATGACCCTGCAAATGTTCATGCTCGGCGCCCCGGACGTGGCGCTCACCCAATTCCTCGTCGAGGCACTCACCGTCGTGGTCATTCTGGTCGTACTGCGCTACCAGCCGCGCGTCTTCCCGGAGACGAAGCCTCGTCGTAAAGCACTTGCTGCTGTATTCGCACTGCTCGCCGGCGTCGTTGCCTTCTTCGGCGTCTACGGACTGACCGGCCGCCGCGGCCGCTCCGAACTCGCCGAGTGGTACCTCACCGAAGGCGGCGACGTCACCGGTGCCGACAACATCGTCGCCGTGATCATCGTGGAATTCCGTGGCTTCGATACCCTCGGCGAACTCTCCGTACTCGGCATGGCCGCCGTGGTCATCGCCGCCGTGGTTGCCTCCATGCCGCGCCACCTCTTCGAAGCCGGCACGCGCCCGCGCCCGTTCGGCCAATCGCAGCTCAACTCCATCCCACTGCGCAAGGCTGCCGCGCTTGTCGCCCCGGTACTCGTCGTACTGTCGGTGCTCATCTTCTTCCGCGGCCACACCGCACCAGGCGGCGGCTTCGTCGCAGCTCTGGTCATGGCAACCGCATTCGCCATCAACTACCTCTCCCGCGGCTCGGATGCCGACGTGGTGAAGAACTTCACCCCAATCCGCCTGACCGGCTGGGGCATCATCATCGCGATCTCCTCCGGCTTCCTCGGCTTCATCGAAGGCGGCTTCATGTACGCCATCCACGGCGAGATCGCCGGCGAACACATGACCACCTCCCTGATCTTCGACTTCGGCATCTACCTCGCCGTGCTTGGCATGGTCACCGCCGCCATCAACGCACTCGGCGGCTACCTCCGCCCCGGCGCCGACCTGTCCGACCTGGACTACTCGCGCGACGAAGCCGAAAACCCACTGCCGTCCATCCCCGAGCCGCTGCCGCCGGAAAACCCGGTGGACGCACACCCCGACCCGATCAACCCGGCACACGACCCGCAGCCGGTCATCACGAAGGAGCCTTAACCCATGGTCATGGCACTTACCATCGCGGTCCTCGTCGCGGGATCCATCTACCTCGTACTCCAACGCGGCATGGTGCGCATCGTCTTCGGCATGTCCCTATTCGGCCACGCCTCCAACCTCACCCTGCTCGCCGCAGGCGTGGGCTCCTGGCGCGGCGAAGCATTCCCCTCCCGCGTCCCCTTCGAGGACATGGGCGACCCGTTGCCGCAGGCATTTGTGCTGACCGCCATCGTCATCGCAATGGCAACCACCACGATCCTGCTTATGCTCGCATCGCTCGGGCGTAACGACGACACCGCCGAGCAACCCACCGGCACCGACGCCGGCTACTCCAAGATGTGGCTCAGCCCCTCCGCGCTGTCCACCGCCGGCCGCAACGCGCGCCTCAACCCCAAGAAGCTGGAAGAGATCCGCGCACGCGAGATCAGCCACGTCACCAACAATGATCTGAAGGTGAAAGACTAATGGCCGTCGACGCAATCCTGCCTATCTTCGTTGCGCTACCGCTGATCGTCTCCGCGGTCACGGCGCTGAGCCCCTGGAGGAAGCTCAACAACACGATCGCCATCGCCATCCCGGCGATCAACCTGACACTGGGTGTGTGGCTCTACCTCTACACCGCTGAGCACGGCACGATCGCCCACGTCATCGGCCTGTACCAAGGCGGCGTTGGCATCTCGTTTGCCGCGGATACGTTCTCCGCGGTGATGATCGTGACCACCATGATCGTGGCGCTGACCTCCAACTGGTTCGCCATCGCCGTCGGCGAAACCCAAGCACGCTTCTACACACCGTTGTCGCTGGTGCTGATCACCGGCGTGTGCGGCGCGCTGCTGACCGCGGACCTGTTCAACTTCTTCGTCATGATCGAGGTCTGCCTCCTGCCCTCCTACGGCCTGATCGCCATGTCGGGCACCCGCCACCGCCTCCTGTCGGCGCGTATGTTCGTGCTGGTCAACCTGGCGGCGTCGACAATGCTGGTGCTCGGCGTGGGCTACCTCTACGCCGTCACCGGCGTGGTCAACCTCGCCTCCCTGCAGGGTGTGGCTGCGGGCAACGGCCCGGCAACTGTGGCCGCCGGCATCGTCGTCATCGCAATTGCGGCCAAGGCAGGCGTGTTCCCCGTTTACACCTGGCTGCCACGCACCTACCCGTCCACCTCGGCCGCCGTGATGGGCCTGTTCTCCGGCCTGCACACCAAGGTCGCCGTCTACATGCTCTTCCGCATCTGGGTGATCATGTTCGACATGGACCCACGCTGGAACACCCTGCTGATCGTGGTCATGGTCATCTCCATGATCATCGGCGGCTACGCAGGCCTGGCGGAATCCACCATGCGCCGCGTGCTCGCCTACCAGATGGTCAACGGCATGCCGTTCATCCTCATCATGCTGGCATTCACTAACGACGACGCGCGCTACGCCCTGGCCGCCGGCCTGCTCTACACCCTGCACCACATGGTCACCATCGCCGCCCTGGTGCTCAACTCCGGCGCGATCGAAGAAACCTACGGCACCGGCACCATGGCCAAACTCTCCGGCATCGCCCGGCGCGACCCATGGACCTCTGCGGTCTTCGTCGCCGGCGCGTTCTCCATCGTCGGCTTCCCGCCATTTTCCGGCATCTTCGGCAAAGTCACCATCGTGCTCGCCGCCGCAACACCCGGCGACTGGCGCTCCTGGGTAGCCATCACCGCCATCATCGTCGCCTCCTTCGGCGCACTGCTGTCCATGATGCGCCTCTGGCAGCGCGTCTTCTGGGGCCGGCCCATGCAGCACTACCCCGAAGCACTCAACGTGCGAGTGAGCTTCATGCTGCCGTCCGCGGTGCTCATGATCCTCTCGCTCGGCATGTTCATCTTCGCCGGCCAAATGTGGGACATCACCACCACCGCAGTCGACGACCTACTCAACGTCGACGCCTACACCAGCGCCGTACTTGGCGACGACTCCATCGGAGGCGATAACTAATGCGAGGCATCATCCACGCCGCGGGCTACACCTGCTGGATCATCAAAGAAATCTTCGCCGCCGGCTTCGACGCCGTGTTCAAGGCATTCAACCCGGCTGCCAAAATCGAACCGATCGTCGTCTACTACCCCATGCGCCTGCGCACCGACTGGGAGGTGTTCTGGTTCACCACCTCCATCACCGCCACCCCAGGCACCCTCTCCATGGGCCTGCGTCACCCCACCGAGCCCGGCGGCCCCATCACTCTGCTGGTGCAAGCCGCGTTCGGCTCCGACCCGGAAGACATCATCGCGGGGCTGGCGGATATGGAGGAGCACGTGCGGCCGTCGCTACGCAATAGCCCCATCGACCCGAAACCCGTCACCTGGGAGCCCTACGTCGACCAGGGCCCCACGCCTGACGACGACACCGTCCCGCCCGCAGAAAGGATGAGCTAAATGTTTGTCACCATCATGCAGGCCTGCCTCATCATCATGGCCATCTGCCTGCTCATCTCCCTTGCAGCGGTCATCCTGACCAAAGACGAACTATCTCGCGCCGTCATGGCCGACATGGTCTTCTACGGCATGATCGCCATCTTCCTCGTCTGGACCCTGTGGAACACCTCGTCCATCGCCTACGAGATCCCCATCCTCGCCGGCATCGTCTGCGGCGTAGTCCCAACGATCTCCATGGCCCGCATCATCTCGAGAGGACGCCGCTAATGACTATCTCCGAAATCGTCGTCGCAGCCCTGGTCATCCTGGCCACCATCTGCGTCATCGCAGCCACCATCCTGCAACTGCGCGCCCCCGACGCGCTGACCCGCGTCAACCTGCTCGGCCCCCTGGTAGTCATTGCGTTTCCGATCCTGGTCATCGCGAAACTCATCTACTCCTGGTCCACCACCGGCTTCGACCTCAACGACTTCATCCGCGCCATCATCGCCATCCTCGGCGTCTGGATCGTCGGCTCCGTCGCCTCCTTCATCATGGGCCGCTCCCTCTACGGCGTGACGGTGTCCGACAAACTGTAATCTCTACAGGTTGTGAGCAGGAACGACGAAGGCTACATCACCGAACTGGCGCTACGCGCCGGCCGCGGTGACAAAGCCGCGCTCACCGAATTCATCCGCCTCACCCAAGACGACGTATGGCGACTGCTCGCCCACCTCGCCGGCCCCCAACACGCCGACGACCTCACCCAAGAGACCTACCTGCGCGTCCTCGGCTCCCTGCCGCGCTTCCAGGCACGCTCATCCGCGCGCACGTGGCTGCTCTCGCTCGCGCGGCGCGCCTGGGTCGACTCCGTCCGCCACGACATGGCCCGCCCCCGCAAGTCCGCCGCCGAATACGAAACGGTCGCCGCCTCCGACCCCAGCCCCGACAACCCCAACACGTGGGGTGACGTCATCGACGCGCGCTCGCTTCTCGACGAACTCCCCGCCGAACGCCGCGAAGCACTCGTATTAACGCAGGTCCTGGGCTATACCTACGAGGAAGCCGCGAAGATCGCAGGGGTGCGCGTGGGCACCATCCGATCCCGGGTTGCGCGGGCCCGTCGCGACATCATCGCTGGCACCGAGTAAATTATCTACATGCTGAAAAAAGCCTTACTTATCTCTGCCGCGTTCATCGGCACCGTGGTCGGCGCAGGCTTCGCGTCCGGCCAGGAGGCCATGCTGTACTTTTCCGCCTTCGGCACCCAGGGCCTGTGGGGAGCGATCCTCTCCTCCGCCCTCATGCTGATCGCAGGCGTGACCATCCTCCAGCTCGGCTCGTTCTTCCAAGCCAAGGAGCATATGGAAGTGCTGGGCATGATTTCGTCGAAAGTCATGGGCTGGATCTTGGACATCGCCACCATTGTGACGCTGTTCTCCATCGGCTTTGTCATGTTCGCCGGTGCCGGCGCCAACCTCAACCAACAGTTCGGCCTGCCCGTCTGGATCGGCGCGGTGCTCATGCTGCTGATGACGCTTGGCTTCGGCATGCTGGACGTGGACAAGGTCACCGGCGCTATCGGTGCGCTGACCCCGTTCCTGCTCATCTTCGTCATCGTCGGCTGTGGCTGGACCCTGGTCAACGGCCACCCCGACTGGGACGCCCTCAACATCGCCGCATCCAACGTGGAGACGTCACTGCCGAATTGGTGGGTCGCCGCCCTGAACTACACGGGCCTGAACATCATCTGCGTGACGTCCATGGCCATCGTCATCGGCGGTAACCAACTGGACACCCGCGCTGCCGGCCTCGGCGGCCTGCTGGGCGGCGTGGGCTACCTGGTCATGCTGATCCTGCTGGCGCTGTCGCTGCTGGTGAAGATCGAGACCGTCGAAGGCGACGACATGCCGCTGCTCACCCTGATCACCGACCTCAACCCGACCATGGGCACCATCATGGCCCTGGTCATCTTCGGCATGATCTTCGCCACCTCGCTGAGCATGTTCTACGCCCTGGGCAAGCGCCTCGCCCGCGGCCGCGAAGAACGATTCCGCCTCATCTTCGTCGCCGCCTGCCTGATCGGCTTCGCGCTGTCGTTTGTGGGCTTCCAGTCGCTGGTGTCCACCGTCTACCCGATCCTGGGTTACCTGGGCATCCTGCTGATCACCGTGATGACCCTGGCGTGGCTTCGCGGCATCCCGAAACTGCGCAAGGAAGGCGACCGTCGCCGCCGCGCCCTGGAACTGACGCGCAAGAAGATGGACCCGAGCGAGCGCTTTACCAAGAACGAGGAACGCGAACTCGAGTACATCACGTCCAAGTCCAACGTGGATGAGGAGGAACTCGTCGAGGCACTCGAGGAGGAAGTTGCGCAAGAGCTTCTCGACGACGACGAGATCGACTACGACGAAGAAGACCGCGAAAGCCCCTCCGACCTGGTCTACATCTCCTACACGGAGCCCGTGTCGGCCGAGGAGTACAAGGCGAACCCGGACGAGCCGTGGAACGACAGCACCGTCGACGACATGATCGCCGCCGAGGAGGCAGCCGAAGCCGCTGAGCGTGAGGAAGAGGAGCGCCGCCTCTAGCGGCTAGACCAGCAGCTCGGCGATCTGGATCGTGTTCAGCGCGGCACCCTTGCGCAGGTTGTCGCCGGAGACCACGAACACAAGGCCGCGGTTGCCGTCGATGGTCTGATCCTGGCGGATGCGGCCGACAAGGGAGTCGTCGATACCCGTTGCCTCACGCGGGGTGGGCACCTCGACGACACGCACGCCCGGCGCGCCCTCGAGCACCTCGGCGGCACGCTCCGGGGTGATCTCCTTCTCAAACTCCGCGTGCACCACCATCGTGTGACCCGTGAACACCGGGATACGTACGCAGGTGCCTGCGACCTTGAGTTCCGGGATGTCCAGGATGCGGCGGGATTCGTTGCGCAGTTTTTGTTCTTCGTCGGTTTCGAAGGTGCCGTCGTCGACAATCGAGCCCGCCATCGGCAGGGCGTTGAACGCGATCGGGGCGACGTACGGGCCGAAATCGTTGTTCTTGTCGGTGGCGCCGTCGCGCACCAGCACGTGGGGGTCGCCCAACTCGGCGACCTGGTTGGCCAACGTATCCACACCGGCGAGGCCCGAGCCGGAGACGGCTTGGTAGGAGGAGACGCGGAGGGTGCGCAGGGTGGCTTCGTCGTGAAGCGGCTTGAGCACTGGCATCGCGGCCATGGTGGTGCAGTTCGGGTTAGCGATGATGCCCTTGGCCAGGTTCTTCACCGTCTCCGGGTTGACCTCAGACACGACGAGCGGGACGTCGGTGTCCTTGCGCCACGCCGAGGAGTTATCCACCACGGTCGCACCGGCAGCGGCGAACACGGGCGCCCACTCGCGCGACGTGGAGCCACCGGCGGAAAACAGGGCGATGTCGACGTCAGCGACGGACTCCTCCGTGACCTTGGTCAGATCCTCGACGACGATGTCCTCGCCGCGGAACTCAATCGTCTTGCCGGCAGAGCGCGGCGACGCGAAGAAGCGCACCTTATCCGCCGGGAAGTTACGTTCGGTGAGGATGTCGCGCATCACGCGGCCAACCTGGCCAGTCGCGCCAACAACAGCAAGCGTGGTCATTTGCAAAACTCCTTAACGTCCAGTGCCTGCGTACACCACGGCCGGCTCGTCGCCGCCGAGGTCAAACTTCGAGTGGATCGCGCGCGCCGCCTCGGCCACGTCGGCCTTGCGCACCACGGCGGTGATGCGGATCTCGGAGGTGGTGATCATCTCAATGTTGATGCCCGCGTCGCGCAGCGCGTCGCAGAAATCAGCGGTCACGCCCGGGTGGGACTTCATGCCGGCGCCGACGAGCGATACCTTGCCGATCTCATCGTCGTACGTAATGTCGTCCCAACCTTCGTTGACCTGCATGGCGCGCAGCAGTTCCATGGTGGCGGCGCCGCTGGCCTTCGGCAGGGTGAAGGTGATGTCCGTCTTGTTGTCCTCGATGTTGGAGATGTTCTGGATCACCATGTCGATGTTCACCTCAGCGTCCGCGAGCGCGCGGAACACCTTGGCGGCCTCGCCCACCTCGTCGGTGATGCCCAGGATGGTGATCTTGCCTTCCGAATCGTCGGTGGCCACACCGGTGAGAACTGCTTCTTCCATGGGGATATCCTCCAATGCTCCGGCGACCAGGGTGCCGGTGTCGTTGCTGTAAGACGAGCGCACCCGCAGGGGCACGTTAAAGGCACGCGCGTACTCGACGCTGCGCAGTACAAGAATTTTGGAACCGCTGGCGGCCAGCTCGAGCATCTCCTCGAAGCAAAGCTTGTCCAGTTTGCGGGCGTCGGCCACGATGCGCGGGTCTGCTGTGTAGACGCCGTCGACGTCCGAGTAGATCTCGCACTCGTCGGCGTTCAATGCGGCGGCGAGCGCGACGGCGGTGGTGTCGGAGCCGCCGCGGCCGAGGGTGGTGACGTCCTTCGTTTCACGGTTCACGCCCTGGAAGCCGGCGACGATGGCGATGTTGCCCTCGTCGATAGCTTCCTTCACACGCCCGGGCGTGACCTCGATGATGCGGGCGTTGCCGTGGCGCTCCGTAGTAATCACGCCGGCCTGGGAGCCGGTAAAGGACTGCACCTTCTCCCCCAGCGCGTCGACCGCCATGGCGACCAACGAGTTGGAGATGCGCTCGCCTGCGGTGAGCAGCATGTCCATCTCGCGCGCCGGCGGGGTCGGGTTGACCTGTGCTGCCAGGTCGAGCAGTTCGTCGGTGGTGTCACCCATTGCCGAGCAGACCACCACCACATCGTTTCCTGCCCGGCGCGTCTCCACAATGCGCCGGGCGACCGCGTTGATGCGCTCGGCGCTTTCTAACGAAGATCCTCCGTATTTCTGGACAATCAGTGCCATGTCAGCCTCCCACGGATCCTTCGTGCATTCCAACGGTCAAGAATAGCGTCCCAAAAGCGTTGGTTGGCGTCTCTCGCTAATATCATTCACCGTGCATAGTATTTTTCTCGCCGTTGTGTTCGCGCTGCTTTCGGCGGCGACGATGGCGGCGGGCACCGTGTGGCGCCACCGGATCATGCGTGACGGCAGTTCGGTAGTGAAATCCATGCGTCGGCCGGCGTGGTGGGCGTCGATGGGGCTGGCGTTTCTCGCCTACGGTTTCCAGGCCGCGGCGTTAGCGTTTGGCACCCTGCTGGTAGTGCAGCCGATCCTGGCGCTCTCCCTCATGCTCACGCTGGTGTTTTCGGCGCGCGCGGAGCATCGCCGGATGCACCAGGCGGAGGCGTTTTGGGCGATCGTCCTCACCGCGAGTGTGGCGAGTGTGATCGTGTTCGGCCGCCCCATCCCCGGCGAGCGCGAGCCCGCGACCTGGGAGTGGGCCACCGTGGTGGGGGTCGGTGCGGTGGTCTCCATACTCGCATTGGCCATTGCTTCTCGACGACGCCCCAACACCCGCGCACTCATCGACGGCATCATCTGCGGCGCCATGTTCGGCTTCCAGGCCGTGTTCTCCAAGGTGGCGGTGGACGCGTTCGTCCACGGCGGCGTCTCTGGACTGCTCGCCTCCTGGCAACTGTGGGCGATGCTGGTCGCGGCGACCGCCGGCACCATCGTGCAGCAATACGCCTTCGCCGCCGGCAACCTGGCCACCTCCCTGCCAGCCTCCAAGATCGTCGAACCCCTGCTGGCGTTCTCGCTCAGTCTGACGTTGCTGGGTGAAAGCTTCAGGCACCAGTCGGTGTTGGGGTACGTGTTGGTGGGGTCGTCGATAAGCGTGATGCTCATCTCGGCGGCATTCCTCACACGCGTCTCCGTAAAGTGATGTAGGGTGTGACGCATGTCGCAACGGACGCTTCTCCTTCTACGCCGCGGCGGGAATCAGGCCCACTAACACGGCCGGCACCCCGTCGCGGAGTTTCTCATTGCCGGCCGTGGACACCCCCACCCCCCGACAATGAAGGAACCAAACAATGTCCGACTTCTTTGCACCCCGCGAAATCCAAACCCCCTCCGGCCCACGCAACGAAGGCCAACCCGCCTGGAACAAGCAGCGCGGCTCCCAAATGCCAGTCGAGCGCTACCTGACGTTCGCCCAAGAAGTAGAAGACATCACCCTGCCGGACCGCACCTGGCCCGACAAGAAAATCACGCACGCGCCACAGTGGTGCGCCGTTGACCTGCGCGACGGCAACCAAGCCCTGATCGACCCCATGAGCCCCGAACGCAAGCGCCGCATGTTCAACCTGCTCGTCGAGATGGGCTTCAAGGAGATCGAGGTCGGCTTCCCCTCCGCATCGCAGACGGACTTTGATTTCGTGCGCGAGATCATCGAAAAGGACATGATTCCCGACGACGTCACCATCCAGGTCCTCGTCCAAGCACGTGAACACCTCATCCGCCGCACGTTCGAAGCCTGCGCGGGCGCGAAGAACGTCATCGTGCACTTCTACAACTCCACCTCCAAACTGCAACGCCGCGTGGTATTCCGCAAGGACCGCGACCAGATCAAGGCCCTGGCCACCGACGCCGCCGAACTGATCAAAACCATCGCCGCCGACTACCCCGACACCAACTGGCGCTGGGAATACTCCCCCGAATCATTCACGGGCACCGAGTTGGAGTTTGCGAAGGAGGTCTGTGACGCGGTCGTCGCAAAGATGGGTGCCACGGCCGACAACCCGATGATCATCAACCTGCCCGCCACCGTGGAAATGATCACCCCCAACGTCTACGCCGACTCCATCGAATGGATGCACCGCAACCTGGAGCACCGCGACAGCGTCATCCTGTCACTGCACCCCCACAACGACCGCGGCACCGGCGTCGCCGCAGCCGAACTCGGCTACCTCGCCGGCGGCGACCGCATCGAAGGCTGCCTGTTCGGCAACGGCGAACGCACCGGCAACGTCGACCTGATCACCCTCGGCCTGAACATGCTCACCCAAGGCGTCGACCCCCAAATCGACTTCTCCGACATCTCCCGCATCCGCGACGTCGTCGAATACTGCAACCAACTGCGCGTCCCCGAACGCCACCCATACGGCGGCGACCTCGTCTTCACCGCATTCTCCGGCTCCCACCAAGACGCCATCAACAAGGGCCTCGACGCGCTCGCCCAAACCGTCCGCCCCGACGCCACCAGCGAAGACGTCACCTGGGACGAACTGCGCGACACCACCTGGGAAGTGCCCTACCTGCCAATCGACCCCAAGGACGTCGGCCGCACCTACGAAGCCGTCATCCGCGTCAACTCCCAATCCGGCAAGGGTGGCGTTGCCTACATCATGAAGACCGACCACGGCATCAACATGCCCAAGGCCATGCAGCCCGAATTCTCCGCCGTGGTGCAAAACATCACCGACTCCGAAGGCGGCGAAGTCAACTCCAAGAACATGTGGGACATCTTCGCCCAGACGTACCTCGACCTGGACACCCCGCTGGACCTGGCGTCCTACCGCATCGACGCCGCCGAAGAAGAAGGCGAAGACACGCGCGTGTCGGCGGTGGTGTCGTACGAGGGGGCTCGTCGAGAAGTGCAAGGCTCCGGCAACGGCCCCATCGCGGCGTTCGCCAACGCACTCGAGCAGATCGGCATCGACTTCGAAGTACAGGACTACTCGCAGCGCGCCCGCACCGCAGGCGACGACGCCGACGCAGCCTGCTACATCTACGCCGACGTCGACGGCACCTCCGCCTGGGGCGTCGGCATTGCCGGCTCCACCACACGTGCCTCGCTTGAAGCGATCGTGTCGGCTGTGAACCGTTCCTACGTCAAGAACTAGGCCGCCCTGCCCAAGAGGTCTATACTTGGGCACACCTTTGCAGGCGGTGAGGAGAACGGATGCGAACCTACGCGGTACCCGGTGGCGGATTCGACGTCCCCATTGAGCACCCGCTTATCGACGACCCCACCGCCACCCCCTTCACCGCTACCCTCAACCCCCTCGACCGAGGCGGGTTCGAGGTACTGCACGGTGACGCCGTGGTTGGCACACTCAGCGCCGGACGCCGCGCCGACCTCGACCACATCGCC
Source organism: Corynebacterium sp. HMSC08F01 (assembly GCF_001807545.1). Classification (NCBI taxonomy): domain Bacteria; kingdom Bacillati; phylum Actinomycetota; class Actinomycetes; order Mycobacteriales; family Corynebacteriaceae; genus Corynebacterium; species Corynebacterium sp. HMSC08F01. The sequence continues at coordinate 28,521 of NZ_KV789270.1, forward strand.
CGCCACGGCTTCGCACCCCAAGTGCGCGCGCGTATCGACGGCAACGACATCGTCCTCGACCTCGCCGTCCCCAGCCTGTCCATCCCCACCAACGAACCACCCCGCGCCCCCTGGGTCCTCCTCCCCAGCGGCCAGGCCTACGCGGTGGGCCCGTACGGAACCGACCAACACCCCACCCAAGTCCTCGCAGTGATCGCTCCGGGTGGGGACGTGTCGGTCGATGGGCGGGTCGTCGCAAAGCTAGAGGCCCCGGAGCTTGCCGACACGATCGCCGACCTCACCGCACGCGACCTCACCGTCGTCGCCCGCGGCACCGCCGACGGCCACACGCTGACCATCGACGCCGCACCCCACACCGGCGACCTCAACATCTCACCCCTGCCATTTTTGCCCGCCCTGCCACGCGAGAACGACACCGGATTCTTCGCCACCGTCGACGCCGAAGCCGCAGCCCTCGCCGCCGACACCGAAGACAACGCCGAACTCGACACCGCAGGCAACAGTGGCATCGCCGGCCGACTCGTCGCCGCCGGAGCCGCCGTCATCGCCGTCGCCGTCACCGTCGTCGGCACCACCATGATCAGCGCATCCTGGCGCGAAGACCAACGCTCCGTCTCCCCCTTCCCCGAAACCGTCACCAACACGACCACGTCGGAATCGTCGGAATCGTCTGAGTCGGAGACGCCCGAGACGTCCGAACCGTCGGAGGCGTCGGAATCGCTCGAGCCGTCCGAATCGCCCGCCGCGCCAAGCGTCCCCGCCGTACGCGTACCCACCCCACAGCAGCAACTGCCCGTACCGGCGCCTGCGCCCGCTCCCGCACCCGCCCCGGCACCCGCACCTGCGCCCGCACCCGCGCCGGCACAAGAGCAAGCACCGGCTCCTGCCCCCGCACCCGCACCCGCACCTGCCCCGGCGCCCGACCCACGCCCATACGAATACTCCATCGGCGGCTTCAAAGTCCGATCCAACGCCCCGCTCGACCGCCCACTGTATGAGGTCACCGAGCCGTAGTACCCTCTGAACAATGAGTGACTACCCCTTCGTCGCAGTATTCGTGCAGGCAACCGGCATCCACCCGGCCACCGCACGCCTGCTCACCATCGACGCAGTCACCTTCGACGCCTCCGGCCGCATCGGCGAAGACTTCCACGCCGTGATCAACCCCGGCACCGACCCCGGCCCCGCCCACACCCACGGCCTCACCCCACACGACTTCGCCCAAGCGCCACGCTTCTCCCGCCACCTGCGCACACTGGACAAACTTCTCGACGGCCGCACCCTCATCGTCCACGACGCCCCCACCACCTGGGGCTTCATCGTCTCCGAGGCGAAACGCGCCATGAACGCCGCCGCCCGCGCCAACCGCTCACGCCGCGGCCGAGGCAACAAACGACGCCAACGCGTCGGACACGTGCCGCGGCCGGAGATGATTGTGGACGTGCTGGCGTCGTCGCAACGCAATGGCCACATCCCCACAGACACCCGCATCAACGCAGTCGCCAACATGATTGGCGTCGCATCCCCACCCGCAACCGCATCGCTCGAACGCGCGCAGGTCCCCGAAGCCGACTTCTCCCGCGAACAAACCCTCAAACTCATCGCCATGTACCTCCACATGGCCGACAACCCCGCCACCTACAACCCCGCCGACCTCACAGGCGACAAATTCGGCCTCCAACGAAGCGCCACCCGCGTCGACGCCGAAAAAGCCCCCGCACTCACCGCAAACCCCGGCACACTCAACAACGACGGACTCAAACCCGGCATGGAATTCGTCATCTCCGACGACATCAGCCGCAACCCCGACGACCTCATCGACGCCGCCATGCGCGCAGGCCTGACCTACCGCGAAAAACTCACCCGCGAAACCTCCGTCGCCGTCTCCGACGCCAAACTCCGCGGCGCCGAACTCCGCGGCAAAGCCATGCACGCCGACCGCAAAAACATCCCCGTCGTCTCCGGCGACGAATTCGCCCGCCTACTAGGAGACATGACCCCCGCAGAGTAGCCTTGTGCGCATGCAAGGACCCATCTCCCGAGCCCGGGCACGCCTAGCGACGACCGCAGCCAACCTCGCCACCGCAGCCTCCCGCGCCACCGGACGCGGCGCCGGCGGCATGATCGGCGGCCTCGTCGCAGGCGCGATCGACCCGAACATCATGGCCACCCTCGGCGGCGGCCGCCCCACCGTGCTGGTCACCGGCACCAACGGCAAATCCACCACCACCCGCATGCTCGCCGGCGCCGTGCGCACAAAGCACACCGTGGCCACCAACGACGGCGGCGACAACATGGACGCCGGCATCATCTCCGCTTTGCTCGCCGGCAAAGACGCGGAGGCCATCGTGCTCGAGTGCGACGAACTGCACGTCCCCAAAGTTGCCGAGCGCCTGCAGCCGAAAGCGTTCGTCCTTCTGAACCTCACGCGCGACCAATTGGACCGCGTCGGCGAGATCAACTCCATCGAACGCGCGCTCCGTGCGGCGGTGATGGCGCATCCGGATGCGGTGGTCGTCGCTAATTGCGATGATGTGCTCATCTCCTCGATCGCCTACGACCACCCCAACGTCATCTGGGTCGCCGCGGGCGCCGGCTGGCTCGGCGACTCCGTGACCAACCCACGCTCCGGCGGGCACATCGTGCGTTCCTCCGTCACGCACGACGAAGAAACTGACTGGTACGCCGTCGAAAAACTCCCCGACGGCCGCGAATTCCGCCGCCCCACCCCGCAATACACCGTCACCGACAACGCCCTGCAAACCCCGCAAGGCGCAGCGGTGCTCGACCTGAAACTGCCCGGGCGCGCGAACCGGGGCAACGCCGCCCAAGCCATCGCATGTGCCGTCGAGGCCTTCGGAGTGCCGCTCGACGATGCCGTCCGTGCCGCCAGTGAGGTGGATAACGTCGCGGGACGCTACACCACCGTCCACCTCGGCGACCACGACATCCACCTGCTGCTGGCCAAGAATCCCGCCGGCTGGCAGGAGGCGCTGTCCATGGTGGACCGTGACGCCGACGGCGTGGTCATCGCCGTCAACGCCAAGCAGGGCGACGGCGAGGACGTCTCGTGGCTGTGGGACGTCAAGTTTGAGGATTTCGGCGACACCCACGTCATCGCCTCGGGCGAGCGCGCCACCGACCTTGCGGTGCGTCTGACGTACGGCGGCATTGACCACGAGCGCATCCCCGACCCCGTGGAGGCGATTCGCGCCTGCCCGCCGGGTCGCGTGGAGGTGCTGGCCAACTACACGGCGTTGCTGAATCTGCGCCGCGCGCTGTCGAAGCAGGAGGATTACCGTGCCTAAACTCACCATTGGTCTTGTGTTGCCCGACGTGTTGGGTACCTACGGCGATGATGGCAATGCGTTGGTGTTGCGTGAGCGTGCGCGTCTGCGTGGTTTCGATGTGCACATCGAGCGCTTTTTGCTTAACCACGACATCCCCGCCACCTGTGACATCTACACCCTCGGCGGCGGCGAGGACTCCGCCCAGTTAATCGCGGCTGCCCGCCTGAACGCCTCGCCGGGGCTGCAGGCGGCTGCCGCGGATGGGCGTCCGGTCTTCGCGGTGTGCGCCGGTTTGCAGGTGTTGGGTCACACGTTCCGTGCGCATGGCGAGGAGGTTGAGGGCGTGGGGCTTCTGGACATCACCACGTCGCCGTTGGATACCCGCGCGACGGGCGAACTCCTGTCCGAGCCGACGCAGGCCGGCATCACCGCCGAACTGACCGAGCCGCTAACTGGTTTTGAGAACCACATGGGCGCCACCGTGCTCGGGCCCGAGGCGCAGGCGCTGGGCGTGGTGACGCGCGGCGTCGGTAATGGCGTCGGTGTCGCAGGCTCCACCGACGAAGAGTGGGTTGACGGCGTGGTGCAGGGCAGCGTGATCGCCACGTACATGCACGGTCCGGCGCTCGCGCGAAACCCGCAGTTGGCGGATTTGCTCATTGCACGCGCGCTGGACGTGCCGCTTGCGGAGTTGGCCCCGCTTGATCTCGAGGATGTCACCCAGTTACGTCGGGAGCGCCTCGCCAAATAGTTGGTCCATTGCCCCGCGGTTGGTGTTTTTCACCGGATACCCGCGGGGCGAAATCCATACTGGGGCACCCCGCACCATCACGATCCGGCCACGTTTCTTCCGCCACGGGTCATCATCATTCACCCGATTGTGATAGCGACACAACGGCGCC
>NZ_KV789271.1:0-7485 GCF_001807545.1 Corynebacterium sp. HMSC08F01
TGGCAACTGGAAGGTTGACGTCGAGCCGGGCGAGTACACGGTGGAGTACAAGACGCGTGATGGTTACACCCCGACGGATCCGTCGCAGGTGTCGCGCAAGGTTGTTGTGGAGTCCGGTAAGGAATACCTGGACGTTGACCTCGGTGTGAAGCCGGGGGAGAAGACCCCGCCGGTGACCGAGACCGTCACAGAAACTGTTCCGGTTCCGACCCCGCCGGTGACCGAAACCGTCACCGAGACTGTTCCGGTTCCGACCACCAAGGTTGAGCAGCCGAACGGCAAGACGGACAACGGTGCCTGGGAGCGTTGCGTGGCTAACGCTGTGGCGTCCCCGCTGCTGTACCTGGTGCCGATTGCGGTGCTTGGTGCCGTCGGTGGCGAGTTGGCTCGTCCGTACATGGGCGCGATCAACGAACAGTTGGCCAAGGTCAACGCTGACATTCAGGCGGCGATGCGTCGCGATACTCCAGATCGTGGCCACGGCGGCGCGGGCCGAGACAACGACCAGTTCGCGGAGATCCGAGCACAGCTCGATGCTGCGAACCGCCAGATCCAGGCGATTGGCAACGACCCGAACATCCAGCGCTTCGGCACTATCGCACTTGGCGTGCTTGGTCTGGTCGCTGCAGGTGGTGTGCTGTACGACTGGTGCTCGAACGAGAAGGGTGAGGCGTTCACCTCGATCAAGGGTGGTTCGTCCGAACCGATGCCGATCACTACGGCACCGGTGACGACGACTCCAGAGAAGTAACCACCAGCAAGAAAGCCGACCTCGAGGGACTTAAACCTCGGGGTCGGCCTCTTTTACGGGAAGAGTTCCGGCATGGTGTGGAACTGACGCTCGCCGGGGACGTCGCGCAGGATCTCGATGGCGCGCTTGGTGTCGGGACGGTTTTGGCCGGCGACGACCTGGATCTGCTCGAGGGGGAGGGGGTTGGTGAGGTGGATGGGGGTGGTGGTGTCGTCGATAGGCAGAATGCCCTGGAGATCACCCACTGGGATGCCGAGGAGCACCGTGCCTGCGGGGGTGTCGCGTAGTACTGACGTCTTCGGCGTGAAGTACAGCGTGCCGGTGAGCGGGCCGGTGCCGAGGGTGTCCAGCGCTGCGGGGAACCAGAGGAGGTAGTCCGCGGTGTCGCCGGAGATGTCGCGTGCTGCCAGTCCGGAATTGAGCCACGTGTGGATTTTCATGCGGCCGAGTATACGGACGGATTTCGGTGATATTTGGCTGCTCGCCCGGATACAGGTAATGTGTACGCAGCGCTGGAGATGTGCCAGAGTGGCCGAATGGGGCTCCCTGCTAAGGAGTTGCCCCCTTGACGGGGGCCGCAGGTTCAAATCCTGTCATCTCCGCCATTGCGCCCGTAGCTCAACGGATAGAGCATCTGACTACGGATCAGAAGGTTGGGGGTTCGAATCCCTCCGGGCGCACAAGAAAAACCCCCGCTGAGCGGGGGTTTTCGCATTGAGGGGCTACTGCGTCTCGACGACCGGCGCAACCGTAGTCGGCGCCTCCTCCTTATCCTTGCGGGACGAGCCGTTGACGTTGATGTCAACGCTCTGCACGTCCGGGACACAGGTGCGTACCGCGGTAGCGATCAGCAGCGCGGAAACCAGGCCGACGATACCGCCGCCGATTGCCATCGCCTGGGCAGGATCGAGGCCAGCGTTGCGGGCGGCCGCGGTGAAGATGTCGCCAGCCTGGCCGTTTGCCTGACCCAGGCCCGGGAGGCCCGCCTGGTTAGCCAGCGCGAGCGGCAGCATCAGGACCAGCGGCACGCCAAGGCCGACGAGGGAAGCGATGCAGCGCGGGTCGGAGGACCCACCGGTGGCGTTGACCTTGGCGCCGACGAGCTTGTCGCCGCCCTGCTGGTCGCCGTTGCCACCCTTCTTCGAGGAGCCACCCGAGCTGCCGAACAGACCACCGTTGGCGTTGTCGCGGATGTCCGGGTTGGCGTTGTTCGTGACCACAACGGAGTTGTTCGAGCCGTTGTCGTTCGCGTTGCCGGTGATGACAACGGTCGGGTTGGCGTTGTTGGTCGCCACGACCGAGTTGTTGGAACCGTTGTTGTTCAGGTTGTCGCGCGGGTTTGCATTGTCCGTGACGACGACCGAGTTACCAGAACCGTTGTTGTTCGCGTTGCCGGTGACAACAGGGTTCGCGTTGCCCGTCACAATGGCCGAGTTGTTCGAGCCGTTGTTGTTGGCGTTGTTGGTGATGACCGGGTTGGCGTTGTTGGTGACCACAACGGAGTTGTTCGAGCCGTTGTTGGACCCGTTGTCGTTCATGTTGCCCGTGATAACCGGGTTCAGGTTATCCGTAATGACAACGGACGGGTTGCCGTTGTTGTTGAAGTTGTCGCGCGGGTTCGCATTATCGGTAACAACCACGGAGTTGTTGGAGCCGTTGTCGCGAATGTCCACCGTCGGGTTGGCGTTGTTCGTCACGACGACCGAGTTGCCGGAACCATTGTTGGAGCCGTTGTCGCGAATGTCCACCGTCGGGTTGGCGTTGTTCGTCACGACGACCGAGTTGCCGGAACCATTGTTGGAGCCGTTGTCACGGATCTCCACGGTCGGGTTGGCGTTGCCGGTGACGATGATGCCGCTCGGCTGCACCTCAACCTTGACGATGCCCTCCAGCGGGCTCTTGCCGTCCTTACCGCCACCGAGCAGACCGCCGAGAAGGTTGCCGAGGAGGCCGCCGGCGCCGCTGCCGTTACCGCCGCTGCCGCCTTCGGAGCCTTCGCCCTTGCCGCCACCGATCAGGTTGCCAATCAGGCTGCCCAGGCCGGTGCCACCGGTCGCACCGCCGATGATGCTTCCGAGCAGCGGGCCGAGAATGTCTGCTGCGGTACCTGCTACTTCAGCCGGGGTCTTGGACGGGTTCTTCGCAGCAATCTTCAGCGTTGCCTTGAACGTGTCCTTCGTGCCGTCGTCGTGGACCTGCTCGACGGAGACAGGCAGTTCAATGTCGCCTTCCGTGAAGGTGGTCGGCGGGGTGATGCGGACGCCGTCGGCGTCGGTGGTGACGCTCCAGCCGGTCGGCAGGCTCACGCCACCCTTGCTCAGGGTCACGCCCTTCGGCAGCTTGAGCGCATCCAGCGTCTTGGCGGAGGTGGACTTCTCAAAGTCGACCGGGTAGGTCTTCTCCAGCTCCTTTTCCCACTCGCCGACGGGGCGCTCGTCGATAACGTTCAGACGCAGCGTGGTCGTGAACGCCTCGCCCTCGGCGGGGGTCACCTTCACGGCGATGTCCTTGTTGCCGGTACCAAAAGCAGTCGCGGACTGCGGGCGAATCACGGTGAGGGTGCCGTTGTCGTTACGGAAGTTCCAGTTGAAGATCGTGTTCGTCGTCGGTGCGACGGTGTCACCCGGCTGCAGTTTCAGGCCTTCGACCACTGCTTCCTTCTTGTTCCAGAAGTTGGCGGTGTTGAAGCGACCGTTGAAGGCGTTTGCGGTTGTCTTCGGGGCATTGCTTGTCGACGACTCCTCCGCCGGCGGGGTAGCCGTCGTCGGAGCCGGCTCAGACGTTGGCTCTTCTGCAGGAGCGGTCGTGGTCGGAGCGGGCTCCTCCGAGGTTGGGGCCTCGGGCGTCGGTTCCTCGGACGTTGGGGCCTCGGAGGTCGGCTCCTCAGGGGTTGGGCAGGCGTCGGCAGGCTCGGTGAACGTGTTTCCCTCGGCCTTCTTATCCACGACGTTGACCTTCAGCGTGGTGTCGAAGGAAGAGCCGTCGGCCTTGGTTACCTTGACCGCAATGTTCTGGTTGCCCTTCCCGAAGGAGATCGCAGCCTCTGGACGGATGAGAATCAGGTTGCAGCCGCTGGTGCGGAAGCGCCATTTATTGCGGGCGAGAAGGAGTGCCGTTGCTTCGACCTTGTCGCCGGGCTCAAGCACAAGCCCTTCTACGACTGCTTCGTCGACATCCCAGAAGTTAGTGGTGGTGTAGGTGGTGTCGAACGCGCTGGCGTCGACAGCTGCCGCCACCGGGGTCACGCTGACGGGGGATACGAATGGCGCCACCAGCGCCAGGGAGAGCGCACCCGCCGCGATGGATACGCGTCGGGAACGTACAGTTTTTGCCATGAGGGCTCCTTGGGTCTGGGCGATAACGCCGATTCCTGGGTGTTTCCGCGAGATGTATCGCAAAACGTTCGTAAAGTTTTACACATGCGTAATAAATGCGGAATAGCTATCTGGGAATAGCCCCCGCTCGGGTGAATATGAAGCCAGGTACGCTCGCGGTGTGAGAGCTATGCAAACGGCTGATTTGGCCAATATTGAACGGAAGTTGCGGCGCCGCCGTCTATCCCCGCGCGATTTGGCTGCTATGCAGCACAAACTCGCGGGGATGGACTTGCGTGACATCGTCCGTTTGGTGGAGCGGCAGCCGTCGAGACGCGGTGCGGAGCTGGTGCGACTGCTGCCAGCGCCTCGAGCCGCTGTGCTTTTCGACGCCCTCGCGCCCGCCCACCAGGCCGAAATCGTCGAAGCCTTAGGTGATCATCAGATCCCCGGCCTGTTCGATGCCCTCGGCACCGAGGACTTGGTCATGCTGCTCGATCACATGGATCCGGAGGTGGCGGAGCGGGTTCTCAACGAGTTGGATGAGGACGACCGCGCCTACACAGACCTGATTCTCGCCTACGAGAAGGGGTCGGTCGGCCGTGTCATGTCGCCGAATGTGGAGGCGGTTGGTGCGACGGAGACGGCGCAGGAGGTCGTCGATAAGCTGCGCGCGCATGTTGATGACCTGGAGACGATCTACACCGTGCCAGTTATCGACGACATGCACCACGTCACCGGCGTACTCAGCCTGAAGGACCTGTTCAAGGCGCGTGCGGACGACGAAGTGGGCACCATCATGCGCGAAACCCCCACCGTCGTGGAGAGCGAAGACGCCGAGTATGCGGCGCGTCGCCTGCTCGCGTCTGGTCACCTCGCGTACCCGGTGGTGGATAACGGCCAGCACCTTGTGGGCATTTTTACTTACGACGAGGCCCAGGACATCGTCGAGTTCGCCGACAGCGAGGACTCCGCACGTCAGGGTGGTTCCGAGTCGCTGAAGCAGCCGTATCTGTCCACGCCGGTGCTCAACCTGGTGCGATCCCGCATCGTGTGGCTGCTCGTGCTGGCGGTTTCCGCGATTCTGACCGTGCAGGTGCTCGGTATCTTCGAGGACACGCTCGCCCAAGTGACCGTGCTGTCCCTATTTATTCCGCTGCTGACCGGCACCGGCGGCAACACCGGTAACCAGGCCGCGACAACGGTGACGCGTGCGCTAGCGCTTCACGACGTGACCAAGGGCGACATCTTTAAAGTCATGTGGCGCGAACTGCGCGTCGGCGCGACCCTTGGTTCGGTGCTTGGCATCCTCGGTTTGGGTATCGCGTGGGCCGTTTTCGGGCAAGAAATAGGCATTGTGATCGGTTCCACACTTTTTTGTGTGTGCGCCATGTCCGCGACCGTCGGCGGCATCATGCCGATCATCGCTCGCGCAGTCGGCGCCGACCCGGCGGTGTTCTCCAACCCGTTCATCTCTACCTTCTGCGACGCGACCGGTTTGGTCATTTACTTCCTCATCGCCAAGAGTGTGCTTGGCCTGTAATGGTGTCTTGAACTGCCGTTTTGGTGGTGCGCCCTGCCGGGTGTAATGTTCTTCTTCGTTGCCAACAGGCACTGCGCCCGTAGCTCAACGGATAGAGCATCTGACTACGGATCAGAAGGTTGGGGGTTCGAATCCCTCCGGGCGCACCAATTTCGGGAAGGCCCCACACAGTTTGTGTGGGGCCTTCCCTTTTGCTTCTTTCGCGATTTTTCTGAGACGCAATTACGGCAAAGATTAATAAACCCTTTGAATCTGAATAAACACTGATTAAGCAGGGGCTTTAGATGTGAGTGCGCTTGAAAGCGCCTGTCCAAGTTGGTAAATTATTTGGAAGTCTCGTGCGGAAGTTCGTGTTCTATGTACTTCTTGCTCGAATTTCTCTCGTTATAGAAAAATCAACCATTGGAGCAATCTTGAACAACGCTTCCTCTCCGTTCGATTTCAACGCGAACTTCTCCGCGCGCCGTTCCTCACGTCGCGGCTTCTCCGGCAAGCGCACCGCCATCGCGGGCATGACCGCAGTGTCGCTGGCGCTGTCAGGCTTGGCTGTGCCGAGTGTTGTTGGTGGGGAGGTTCAGGTTGCGGGGGCACAGGAAACTAATAAACGTCCGGCAGGTTCGTTGCTTCAGGTGACCTCGAAGGCGGTCGGGCGGGACATTGAAATCTGGATCGCTGAGGATTCTTCGAATCAAACGTTTAATGAACTGATTTTCTCGATGCGTGAGAATGCGCCCTTGATCAATACCACCACAAAGGATCGTCGCTACCCGAAAGAACGCTATACGTTTGATGAGGTTTATATCTCCAATGGCAGGAAATTTGTAAGGGAACAGGGACTTAGTGCGTCCCTCATTAATGCGGCGATTGGGGATAATTGGGAGCAGGGACTAAGCCAAGCACCGAACAACGGGCCGGTAGCGCGTATTACTTTCAATAAACCAATTGCAACGAATGGCGGGGCAATTAAACTCGTCGCGAAGGGTGCGAACAAGAAAGGTCTAGACAAAGAGGGAAAGAATACCCAGTGGCCGTACTCAGGTGGTCCTGCCTCGTCTGGGTTGACTAGATCCTGGGTCGAGACTGCGAAGCCGGGTTCTTTGTCTGGAACTGTGAAGCCTGGCTCGATTCAAAAGGTTGAACTCGTTGATGCCAATGGAAGCTCTACGACCGTATCCGTGAATTCTGACGGTAAAATCTCTGCATCTGGCATTCCCGAGGGGGCTTACACCCTTGTAGTTACACCAGCACGCGGATACGCAAAGCCCGATGGTCGGCAGGTGAAGATTAAGGCCAATGAAGAATACAAGCTTGGGGATATCACTCCGCAGCGCGAGAAGGGATCCATTAAAGGATCTGTAACGAATGCCCCAAAGGACTCGAATCTGAAGATCCGTGTTACCGGAGTCGAAGATGCCACTCGCGATGTTGAAAAGATTGTTATTGTTGACGTAAACAACGGCGAGTACTCGGTTTCGGATTTGCCAACGGGTAAATACCGGGTCGAGGTTGTGGAAGAAACTGTTCCTGGTGACCTTGCCGTGCCTGACCCGCAGAGCGCTAACGTCACGAATAATGGCATCGAAACTAAGAACTTCGAGCTGACTAAGCGAATTGGCTTCTTGACAGTTGAGCTCGATACTCCTGTACCGGTTGAAGTTAACGCGCGTCATAATGACAATGACATTTACCCTTTCGGAATGGTAGACCGTGGATTTACCTGGGGAAAGGCCCCAATTGGTTCTTACACAGTAGAAGTGAAGACGCCTGAGAGGTATTCGGTCAGAGGCGAGGCCGCGACACACGTCCCGGAGAACGGCGATGGCAAGGTCAAGTTGACCGTTACCCGTGATAAGGGTTCGGTGTCTGGTTCTGTGGAT
>NZ_KV789272.1:0-1308 GCF_001807545.1 Corynebacterium sp. HMSC08F01
TGAAGTGCCCCGGGTTTTGTTCCTAGGCGTTTGCCTTGATTTCTATTATTTCCTGTGGTGGGTTCTGCTTCCAAAATTCGGTTTCGACCTCGACCGGGGTTCGGTATCCCAAGCTTTGGTGAAGCCTTGTCTCGTTCCACCATGACACCCACTCGAACGTCGCGATTTCTACCTCGACAACGTCATTCCACCTGCGGGTATGGATCAGCTCGTTCTTGTAGGATCCGTTGACGTTTTCAGCAAGAGCATTGTCGTAGGAGTCACCGACAGTTCCGGTGGAAGCTGTAATGCCGTGTTGGGTAAGTCGCTCGTTGTAGACCACGCTGACGTACTGCGATCCGTGATCCGAATGGTGAATGAGACCTGTTGTTTCCTCAGCACACACGATCGCCTGGTTAAGAGCTTGCAACGGCAGTGCTTCGGTGCGCATGGAATCTGATAACGCCCACCCAACGATCCGTCGAGAGTAAACGTCGGTGACAAACGCGGCGTACACAAAGCCTTTCTTCGTGCGCACATACGTAATGTCGGCCACCCACAGTTTATTCGGGCCCTTAAGCTTTGAATTCACGCTCGACTAAGTCCGGGCGCAGATCAGGCACGTTAGCTTTTCGGGTTGTGATAGGTGATCCGCCTTTGCCTTTGCCAGAAACACCGGCCAAGCGCATCAGCCGGGCGGTTTGTTCACGCCCGATATCAATTCCGCCACGGCGGAGAGCATGCCACATTTTCCGCACGCCGTAGACGCCGTAATTATCCCGATGAACAGTTCTAATTCGGTCGATCAGCACAGCATCGCGAAGGCGACGAGCACTTAATCCACGGGCCTTGGACTGGCTATAACCACGCGAGGTGATAAACCCACCAGCCCGGTTATTCTTCAACGTCTTACAAATGAACTCGACAGAGAAACGATTCCGGTATTTATCGATGAACCGGATCATTTCCGACGTTTTGGGTCGAGTTCCGACGCGAAAAAAGCCGAGGCAGCCTTCAGCAGCTCGTTAGTGTCGCGTAGCTCTTGATTTTCACGGCGTAGCCTCGCGTTTTCGGCGGCCAAGTCTTCAGGCACAGGTTCTGGGATGTTTCCCGCACGGCGGGCCTGCTGGGTCCATTGGCGAGCCGTGTGCCATGAAACCCCCAGCTTTGGGGCTACTGCCTGGCATGCGGCTTGCATCGACATATTTTCCGCCAAGATGCGATCTTCCACGAGACGGACCACGCGGTCCTTGGCATCCTGGTCAAATTTTCTTGGCATATTCCAGATTTTCCCATCTACTCAAACGGAACAAAACCTGGGACACTTCA
>NZ_KV789273.1:0-806 GCF_001807545.1 Corynebacterium sp. HMSC08F01
CCGTTTAACACCAACGCTTACACTGGCGGCACGTTCGTCAATACGGACCAGACGTGGGCTGGTGTGTGGAATTACGTGCAGGCGGGCCGTTTGGCGAACAACAATATGATCCTGTACTCGGATTACACCGTCTTTGATGTGCTCGAGTATGACACGCAGCAGAATTATGCGAAGCCGGGTGATGTTGCGGAGACGTTTACGTCTGGTTTGCCTTCGAAGTTTGTTGAGGGTCTGAAGTACGAGATCGAGTGGGTCAACACTGAGACCGGCGAGGTTGTGCACAAGTGTGATGCTGTCGCGGCTAAAACCGATACCACGATTCCGTCCTGTGCGCTCGATACGGGTAATAAGGAGCTGTTCCCGGACGGTATTACGAAGACGACGACGTTTGCTGCGAACTTGTACCCGGTGAAGGAAGATACCGGTGAGCGCGGCGATCGTATTGCTACCGATGCTTTCACGGTGCTTGTGGATTGGGCTCCGGAGTACGAGCAGAAGGAAGGCAAGGCTGGTGAGCCGCTGAACTCTGGTGCTCCGACGTTTGACCGTACGGATACCGATCAGGTTGAGAAGCTCACTGCTGAGCAGCTGACTGCTGAGGATGCGGATAAGCAGCCGACGAAGTTCGAGTTGCCGGAGACCTTCACCGTTCCGGAGGGCTACGACATTTCGGTCGACGAGGCTACTGGTGCGGTTTCGTTGAAGTTCCCGAAGGGTACTGCTCCTGGTACCACGATTGACGTGCCGGTGAAGGTTACCTACAAGGACGGCACGACCGCTACTGGTGTTGCACCGTTTAAGGTTGC
>NZ_KV789274.1:0-60153 GCF_001807545.1 Corynebacterium sp. HMSC08F01
GAACGACGTGCAGCAGGTGCAGATGACGTTTCTGCTGTTCATGAACTTTATGGTGACGGCGCCGATCATGGCTATCGGCGGCATCATTATGGCGTTGCGCCAGGATGCGGGTATGTCGTGGCTGGTGGTCACGGCGGTGTTGGTGCTCACCGTGGTTGTCGGTATCACTGCGGCCCTGTTGATGCCGATGTTCCGCAAGATGCAGTCGAAGCTGGACAACATCAACGGTCTGCTGCGCGAACAGATCGCCGGCATCCGTGTGGTGCGTGCGTTCGGCCGCGAGGAGTTCGAGGCGCAGCGTTTCACGGAGGCCAACGAGGACATCTCCAAGCTGAGCCTGAACATCGGGCGGGTGTTTGTGACGATGTTCCCGGCGATCATGTTGATCCTGAACCTGGCCACGGCGGCTGTGTTGTGGTTTGGCGGGCATCGTGTCGACGACGGCCTGGTCGAAGTCGGCTCCCTTACCGCGTTTATGCAGTACCTCATGCAGATCCTCATGGCGGTGATGATGGGCGTGTTCATGCTGATGATGCTGCCGCGCGCGATCGTGTGCGCCACCCGCATCGAGGAGGTGCTTGGGCATGAGGTGAAGGCGCCGGCGACGGTGGGGTCGTCGATAAGCAATGGCGTCGTGCGCTTCGAGGATGTGTCGTACACCTACCCCGGCGCGGAAAAGCCAGTGCTGGAGGGGATCTCGTTTGAGGCGCGTCCGGGCACGACCACGGCGATCATCGGCGCGACCGGCAGTGGCAAAACCACGCTGGTGGGACTGCTGCCGCGGCTGTATTCGCCCACGTCAGGGCGTGTGCTTATCGACGACACCCCGGTGACCACCATGTCTCGCACGGATCTCGTGCGGGCGGTGGCGATGGTGCCGCAGAAGCCGTGGCTGTTTTCGGGAACGGTGGCGTCGAACCTGCGCATGGGCAACCCTGAGGCGACCGACGAGGAACTGTGGGCGGCGCTGCGGACCGCGCAGGCGTCGTTCGTGGAGGATCTGGACATGCCGATCTCCCAGGGCGGCACGAACGTTTCCGGTGGTCAGCGCCAGCGTCTGTGCATTGCGCGGATGCTGGTGGCGGATCCGAAGGTGTATGTGTTCGACGACTCGTTTAGCGCGCTGGATGCCACCACCGAGGCAAACCTCAACGCCGCGATGCGCGAGACGGTTCAGGACCGGGCGGTGATTGTGGTGGCGCAGAAGGTGGCGTCGATACGCAATGCGGACCAGATCCTGGTCATGGAGGCCGGGCGCATCGTCGCCCGCGGAACCCACGAGGAACTGCTGGCGGAATCCGAGACCTACCGTCAGATCGAACGCAGCCAGGCGGAGGTGGACGCATGAGTGAGCACATGACCGAGTTGTCTGATGAGCAACTCGCCGAATACGAAGAGAAAATGGCCGGCGACGACTACTCCGGCAAGGCGCCGCGCAAGGCGAAGAACTTCTGGCCGTCCGCGAAACGCCTGCTCGGGCTGCTCGCCCCCTACAAGGCGGCGCTGACGGCGGTGTTTGTCATGAACGCCCTGTCTGTCCTGTTGGGCGTGCTTGCACCTCGCGTGATGGGTCGTGCCATGGACGTGATCTTCTCCGGCGTGGTATCCAAGCAACTCCCGCCCGGCACCACCAAGGAGCAGGCCGTCGAGGCGATGCGCGCGGCCGGGCAGGACCGGTTCGCAGACATGGCCGGCGCGATGGAACTGACCCCGGGCAGCGGCATCGACTTTGACCGCCTGCGCGACCTGATCGTGCTGGTCCTGGCGCTGTATTTGGCTTCTGCGGTGCTGATGTGGGCCCAGGGCGCGATCCTGAACAACCTGTCCATCCGGGCGGTGTTCAGCCTGCGCGAACGGGTTGAAGCAAAGATCAACCGCCTGCCGTTGTCCTACTTTGATACCCGTCAGCGTGGCGACGTCATGTCGCGCACCACCAACGACGTAGACAACGTTCAGCAAGCCCTGCAGCAGTCGTTGTCCTCGCTGTTCAACGCGATGCTGACCGTGGTGGGCATCCTGGTCATGATGTTCGCCATCTCCTGGCAGCTAGCGCTTGTCGCCCTGCTGGCGATCCCGCTGACCGGTCTGGCCATGGCGGTCGTAGGTACGCGCAGCCAGAAACAGTTCACCACCCAGTGGAGGGCCACCGGCGACGTCAACGGGCACGTGGAGGAGTCCTTCTCCGGCCACGACGTGGCGGTCATCTTCGGCCGCACCGACCAGCTGCGCTCCCAGTTCGACGAACGCAACGAGGAACTCGCCGGCGCTGCCCAGAAGGCGCAGTTCCTGGCCAACTCGATGCACCCGATCATGCAGTTCGTCTCCTACCTGTCGTACGTGGCCATCGCGGTACTCGGTGGTGTGAAGGTCGCCTCCGGTCGCCTCACGCTTGGCGACGCCACCGCGTTCATCCAGTACTCCCGCCAGTTCAACCAGCCGCTCGGCGAAATCGCCGGCATGATGCAGATGCTGCAATCCGGCGTCGCGTCCGCTGAGCGCGTCTTCGAGCTACTCGACGCAGAGGAGGAACCCGAAGACCAGGCCCCGGACCGCAAGGGCAAGCGCGTCGAAGGCCTGGTGGAGTTCGACGACGTCTCCTTTGGTTACGGGACGGATCGCAGCGACGCTCCCCCGCTCATCGAACACCTGAACTTACGCGTCGAACCGGGCCAGACCGCCGCGATCGTCGGACCGACCGGCGCCGGCAAAACCACGCTGGTGAACCTGATCATGCGGTTCTACGACGTCGACGCGGGTGCGATCACCATCGACGGCACCGACATCCGAGACATGCCACGCGCCGCGCTGCGCAGCCGGATCGGCATGGTGCTGCAAGACGCCGTGCTGTTCAAGGGCACGATCATGGAAAACATCCGCTACGGTCGCCTCGACGCCACCGACGAGGAAGTCATCGAAGCTGCGAAGGCCACCTACGTGGACCGTTTCGTGCGCGCACTGCCAGAGGGGTACGACACCATCGTCGACCAAGACGGCGGGTCTATCTCCGCAGGTGAGCGCCAGCTGATCACCATCGCGCGCGCGTTCCTCTCCCAGCCTGCGCTGCTGATTCTCGACGAAGCCACCTCCTCGGTGGACACCCGCACCGAGGTGCTGGTCCAGCAGGCGATGAACGCGCTGCGCTCCAACCGCACCTCGTTCGTCATCGCACACCGCTTGTCGACGATCCGCGGCGCCGACACCATTCTCGTCATGGAAAAGGGCGCCATTGTGGAGCAGGGCAGTCACGCTGAGCTCGTCGCAAAGCAAGGCGCGTATTGGAAACTGCACCAATCGCAATTCGGAGAAGACTAGAAAGTTCTCCCAGCGTTCACCCAGACGTCACCTGGATTGAACCCCGCCCGTATACGGTCACTCGGGTGATCATGAACAGCAACGCAGCGGGCGGAGGCATCGCGCTTAAGGAAGCAGCACCGGAAAACCCGGAGAACACCGCCACCCGGAAGGATGACGCTCCCAAGGATCCACTGGGCTTTTTGCCTCTCGACGGCGCCGCCAAGCAGGCCGCGAACTGGATCGCCGTAGCGCTCGGTGTTTGGCTGCTGCTCAACGGCGTGGGCATGATCGGCGACGGCTTCAAAATGGTTGCCGGCGACCAGGCCAAGGAACTGTTCTCGTTTGCCGAGAACCCGTTCGTCGGCCTTGCCATTGGTGTGGTGGCCACGGCGATTATTCAGTCGTCGTCGACCACTACCTCGATCGTGGTCGGCATGATCGCCGGCGGCCTACCGCTGAGCATTGCGGTGCCGATGCTCTTCGGAGCCAACATGGGTACCTCGGTGACCTCCACCCTGGTCGCGCTCGGCCTGGCGGGTAACAAGACCCAGTTCAAAAACGGTTTCTCCATGGCGACCGTGCACGACTTCTTCAACCTCATCGCCATCTTGATCTTCTTCCCGCTGGAGATCTTCACCGGCTTCTTGTCGCGCACCGCGTCGGCGATCGCGCCGTCGCTGAGCGGCCAGGGCGAAGGTGTTGTCGCCGGTGCCTTCGAGGCCATCGGCGACGGGCTGGATACCATCACCGAACCGCTCGTTGCCCTGGCTGGCAGTCTTGTTTCCCCGCTTGGCGACATGTGGGGCGGCATCGTCCTGTCCATCGTCGGCATCGCACTGATTCTGTGGTCCATCCAGTTCATCGGCAACCTGCTCAACGCCCTGCTGGTGGGCAAGGCCCAGGAGATCCTCTACGCCGCGCTGGGTAAGAACTCGTTTGTTGGTCTGCTCTCCGGCGCCGTGATCACCACCCTGGTGCAGTCCTCCTCCACCACCACCGCGCTGACGGTGCCGCTGGCGGCCTCCGGCAAGTTCGAGGTCCGCACGCTGTTCCCGTTCGTGGTCGGCGCGAACATCGGCACCACCGTCACCGGCCTGATCGCCGCGTTCGCTGTCTCCGGCGCGGACGCCGAAGCCGCCATGGCAGGCGCGCTGGTGCACACCCTATTCAACGTGTGCGCCGCAGCCGTCATCCTTGGCATCCCGTTCATGAGCAAACTGCCGCCGGCCGGTTCTGACTGGCTCGCCGGCCTCGCCGTAAAGAACAAGCTCTACGTCTTCCTCTGGATCGGCGGAGTGTTCTTCGCCATCCCGATCCTCGCCGTTTTCATCTCCAACGCGCTCACCTAAGGAGCAGTCACATGACCGACGCGAACCAGACACCAGACCTGTCGCCAATGGCACAGGAACTCATCCAGAACGAAGCCCCCGACAACGCCCTTGTGGCCCTGCTCAACGAGCTCGAGGAAACCGCCGCTGAACTTCGCGACGAGCTCGCCGCCCGCCACGCCACCAACCAGACACTGCTTAGCGACGACACCGACGCCGACACCGACCACGTGCGCTACAAGAAGGTCAACCCGAACGTCACCCCAGAGCAGGAAGAAGAGCTGGAGAACTTCCCCGAGTACTGGGCCAACGCGAAGGGCTCCTGGTCGAGCCTGTTCAAACTGCTTCGCGAGTTCCGCGTCGAGATGCGAAAGGGCCACAACGATGCCAACGATGCGTAAAACCCTCACCGCCGCGCTCGCGGCCGCGACGGCGCTGACGCTGGGCGCTTGCGCCGGTTCCGGCTCTGGCACTGGCTCCGGTTCCGGTGCCGGCGAGGCGTTCACCATCACGGGGTCGTCGACAGTCGAGCCCATCACCCGCTACATGCTCAACCGCTACGACTTCGACGCCGAGGTCGAGGCAGTCGGTTCGACCGATGGCTTTGACAAGTTCTGCGCCGGCGACGCCGACATCAACGACGCCTCCGTCGCCATTCCCGGCAGCGAATCCTCCATCGACTACCAGGCACAATGCGCCGAGGCCGGCGTGGACTTCTTCGAGTTGCCGATAGGTCTGGACGCCATCACCATCGTTAAACACGCCGACAACGACTGGGCCACCGACCTGACCGTCGAGCAACTCCACGACATTTGGTCGAAGGAATCCACCGTCACCACCTGGTCCGACATCGACCCATCCTGGCCGAACGAGACCATCAACCTCTACGGACGCCCCGCCGGCTCCGGCACCCTCGGTGTCTTCGAGGACATGGTGCTTGGCGACGACACCATCCGCGACGACTACCAATCCACCGACGACATCCAAGAACTGTCCACGTGGGTCTCCGAAGACGTCAACGGCCTGAGCTTCATGGGCATCGGCAACTACCTAGCCACCGAGGGCACAGTGCGCAACAAGATTGACAACGTGCTCGTCGACGGCATCGCCCCCACCGCCGACGAAACCAAGAGCGGCAACTACCCCCTGTCGCGCCCACTGTTCATCTACGTCAACGCGGAATCGGCGAAGCAGGACAACGTCGGCGAGTTTGTCACCACCTACCTCGACAACGCCGAAGCCGTCATGCCGCGCGTGTACTTCTACCAACTGCCCGAGGAGGTCTACGACGCCACAAAGCAGCGCTTCGCCGACGGCACCACAGGTATCGACGAACAGTGGCACGCATTGAACTAACATCACGTCCATGAGCACCCCTTACGGCAACTTCCGCATCGGCGACCAAGAGCGCATGGACGCCATGGACATCCTCGGCCGCGCGCTCGGCGAAGGCCGGTTGGACATGGCCGAGTTTGACAACCGGTGCCAAGCTGTCGCCGAGGCCCAAACGCAGCAGGACCTGCAGCCGATTTTGGGGGATTTGCCGACGGGCCGGGGGCGTGGGGTCGTCGATAAGCAAGTGTCCGACGATGCGGTCCTGTACAGCCAAGCCGAAATCATGCAGGCACGCCGCTCCGGGCGCCGCACCCGCGCCGGCGTGTTCTGGCTCGGCACCATCGGCTCCATCGGCCTGGTGAGCATCTTCGGAGCCGCGGGATCAACTGCGCTGTCCGGCCTGTCGATCCTGCTCATCCCCACCCTGTTCATCCTGCTCTACGTAATGAAGGTTGGGCCCGACTCCTGGTACACCCCCAGCCTGCGCCAACTCGAACAACAGCGCCGCCAAGAAATCAAACGCCGCCAACTCGAAATCGAAGCCGCCCAGGTCCACCAGCAGGCCCTCATGCGCGCGCAACGCAAAGACCAAATCAACCAAATGACCAACGACGCGCTCAACATCGCGCAAGACACCGTCAATCGCTTCCGCCGGAAGTAGACCCGGCCTACAGTGGTAACCCATGAGCGAGCCACTGAAACCGCACCGCCACTTCGACCAGGCGGAAAAACTCAAGAACGTCTTCTACGACATCCGCGGCCCCGTCACCGCCACCGCTGAAAAAATGGAACGTGACGGGCACACCATCCTGAAACTCAACACCGGCAACCCCGCCGTCTTCGGTTTCGAGGCGCCCGACGTGATCATGCGCGACATGATCGCCAACCTGCCCACCTCCCAGGGCTACACCACCTCCAAAGGCATCACCTCCGCCCGCCGCGCAGTGGTCACCCGCTACGAAATGATCGAAGACTTCCCGCACTTCGACATCGACGACGTCTACCTCGGCAACGGCGTGTCCGAACTGATCAGCATGGTCACCCAAGCCCTGCTCAACGACGGCGACGAAATCCTCATCCCCGCCCCCGACTACCCGCTGTGGACCGCCGCCTCCACGCTCGCCGGCGGCAACGTCGTCCACTACCGTTGCGACGAAGAGGACAACTGGAACCCATCCCTGGAAGACATTCGCTCGAAGATCACCGACCGCACCAAGGCGATCGTGGTCATCAACCCCAACAACCCCACCGGCGCCGTCTACTCCCGCGAGATCCTAGAAGGCATCGCCGACATCGCCCGCGAGCACGAGCTCATGGTCCTTGCCGACGAAATCTACGACCGCGTACTTTACGACGACGCCAAGCACATCTCCATGGCCGAAGTCGCCCCCGACCTCCTCTGCATCACCTTCAACGGCCTGTCCAAGGCGTACCGTGTCTGCGGGTACCGCGCCGGATGGATGGTCGTAACCGGCCCGCGCCGCCGCGCCAAGGGATTCATCGAAGGGCTTGATCTATTGTCGGGTACCCGCCTGTGCGCCAACGTGCCCGGCCAACACGCCATCCAGGTCGCCTTGGGCGGCCGCCAGTCCATCTACGAACTCACCGGCGTCGGCGGCCGCCTGCGCAAACAGCGCGACATCGCCGTCCGGAAATTACGAGAGATCCCCGGCATCTCCGTCGTCGAACCCAAGGGTGCGTTGTACTGCTTCCCCAAAATCGACGCCGAAATGTACAACATCCACGACGACGAACGCTTCATGCTCGACCTCCTCAAATCCGAGAAGATCCTCATGGTCCAAGGCACCGGCTTCAACTACCCCACCCCCGACCACTTCCGCGTGGTCACCCTGCCGTGGGCGTCCCAGTTGGAAAACGCCATCGAGCGACTGGGCAACTTCCTGGTGGACTACCACCAGCACTAGGGGTTGTTGGCCTCCGGCCGTCCCTTCCGACGCTCCTTCCCGAAAATAGTTCCCGGCCGGGGAACTATTTGGGGGCTTCGACCCTTTCTCGCCGGCATTCCCCCAGGTCGGCACGCCGTTGAGACAAAATAGTTCCCGGTTTCGCGCTGATGCCGGGAACTATTTTGCACGCCCGCCTGCTACGGGTGTTAAGGCGCGTTCCCTGACACATTCCACAAAATCTGTCAGGGCCAACTTCTGACCAGGCGCGATGCCGGTCGCTGACAGATTCCGCCGCAATCTGTCAGCCGCGAGGGGTTGTGAGTGGCCGACACCTACCCCGACTTACAGCAGCACAAACCCCTTGACCCCAAACGGACGCTGCCATAGTATCGACGAGGAATTGTCCCCGAAGGAAGGAGTAGGCCGTGCTCATGTTCCGTGTTTCCGCCTAACACGAAACAGAAAGTTGAATGAGCATGCCTATTTCCCTAAATAACGTCTCCCTCGAGTGGCCTAACGGAACCTCCTGCTTCTCGGACTTGAATGCCATATTTTCAAGTCACCTGACCGGCTTAATCGGCGATAACGGTTCCGGAAAAACGACTCTGATCAGGGTCATTCTCGGCGAGCTACAGCCGAGCACGGGTTCGGTCGAACGCCCGTCGAAAGTCGCTTACCTACCTCAGGATCTTGGACTGCAACCGGACACTACGGTTTCGGACGTCTTTGGGGTTACCGAAATCATCGAGGCAATCAACGCCGTCGAAGGTGGCCAGTTCAATCCCGAATTGTTCGAGCTCATTGGTGACCGGTGGGATGCTGCTGAAGAGACTCAGGCTGTGCTGTCCGCTCACGGCCTCCCGCTCAACTTGGACAGGCCGCTGTCCACCATGTCCGGTGGAGAGGCTGTTCGTGTTGCACTAGCTGCGCTCATGTCTGACAACCCCGATTTCATCGTGATGGACGAGCCAACAAACAACCTCGATTCGGAAGCAAAAGCCCAGCTGATCCATTCTCTTTCCAAATCCACTGTTCCTGCAATTGTGGTGAGCCACGATCGCGACTTGTTGGATTCCGTGGACGAAATTGCAGAACTTCACGACGGGAAGCTACGTCTTTTCCCCGGCAACTACTCCGCCTACCGCGAAACTCTGGCCAGCGAACAGGACGCAGCGATGCGGGAGGTGCGGGACAAGAAGGCGGTTCACAGTAGGCAGGTTCGGGAGCGTGAGGCGATGCAAACTCGCATTGCCCGGGACGCTCGTCGCGGAAAGAAGTTCGCGGCTAACAAACGCAAACCTGGCATGGCGATGGGGCTGGACAAGGATCGGTCGGAGAAGACTGCTGCTCGGCGTGGTGCGGCTCATGCCGAGTCTGTGGAGTCGTCTCTCGCTGCGTATCGTCACGCACAAGACAAGGTTCGCGACGATCAACATGTGTTCATTGAGCTTCCCGGTACGGCGCTTCCGAACGGAACCCGTGTTATGGAAATCCCAGGGCTCACTGTTGTGGGCCCCGAGCGTGTCCGGATCACTGGGCCGAACGGCAGCGGAAAGACGACCCTGCTCAACTCTGTTGCAGACGGTAGCGCGGGGTATGTGATTAGGAATGTGGGGTACCTCCGGCAACGCATTGTTCTTGACCCCAACCGGTCAGTTTTGGAATTGGTCTCGGAGGCCAACGCGTCTGCTGACCCGCAGTATATTCGGGACCAACTCGCGCAACTGTTGTTTCAGAATGAGACTGTGCACGCGCCTATTGGAACGCTTTCGGGTGGTGAGCGTTTCCGCGTTGAGTTTGCCCGCGTTCTTCTTTCGTCGCCTGCTCCGCAGCTATTGCTTCTCGACGAGCCCACCAACAACATCGATATCTCAACCGTGAACTGGCTTGTCTCCGCTCTTGAGAGTTATGCAGGTGCGGTTCTTCTCGTCAGCCACGACGAAGACTTCTGTGAGCGTATGAACCTTGACAGGGAAGTTTCCATCGATGATCTGACCTGATGGCCCCTGCAGCTCCCGCAAAATAGTTCCCGGCCGGGGAACTATTTGGGGGTATCGGCCCCTTCTCGACGACATTCGCCCAGGTCGGCACCCCGGCGAGGTAAGAAAGTTCCCGGTTTCGCACTGAGGTCGGGAACTATTTTGCACGCCCGCCGGCTACGGGCGTTGAGGCTCCGTCCCTGACAGATTCCACAAAATCTGTCAGGGTCGATTTTTGACCAGGCACGATGCCGGTCACTGACACATTCCGCCGTACTTTGTCAGCCGCGAGAGGTTGTTAACGGCCCCGCCGGCAGACAGCACCCCACCTACACCGGGCGGAAGGTATCCGGCGAGGCGGCCTTCCAGTCGGCGGTCCAGGATGACGGCGGGTCTTCGAGCAGCTGGCCCGGCCGCAGCCATTCGTAGATGGAGGCGTAGGAGCGGGACTCGGTCGGGGAGATGTTGCGGCGCAGCATCTCGGGGGTGAGATCCGCCGGGTCGGTGACTCCCATGGAGGCCATGAGGCGCACGGCGGTGTTGACGGTGGTCTTGTGGTAGTTGTACACCGCCTGGGACTTGTCCTTGACCACAACGGCGCGGTTGCGGCGCGGGTCTTGGGTGGCCACGCCGGTGGGGCATTCGCCGGTGTGGCAGCGTTGTGCCTGGATGCAGCCGACGGCCATCATCATGGCGCGGGCGGAGTTGGTGTAGTCGGCGCCTTGGATCATGCGCATGACGATGTCGGAGCCGCCGGCGACTTTGCCGGACGCGCCGAGTTTGATTTGGTCGCGCAGGCCGGTGCCGACGAGTGCGTTGTGCACGGTCATCAAGCCGTGGGTCAGTGGCATGCCCATGTGGTCTTCGAAGTCGATGGGGGCGGCGCCGGTGCCGCCTTCGGAGCCGTCGACGACGATGAAGTCGGGTGCGGTGCCGACCTCGCGGATGGCCTTGCAAATGGCAAGTACTTCTCGACGACTCGACACACACAACTTGAACCCCGCCGGTTTACCGCCGGACAGTTCGCGCATCTTCGCGATGAACTCGATCAACTCGACAGGGGTGCTGAACACGCGGTGGGCTGCGGGGCTGATGCAGTCCTTGCCCATGGGCACGTCGCGGATTTCGGAGACTTCCTTGGTGATCTTGTCGGCTGGCAGCACGCCACCGATGCCTGGCTTGGCGCCCTGGCTGACTTTCAGTTCGACCATCTTGACCTGGTCGTCGGCGGCGCGGTCGCGGAACTTAGCGGGGTCGAAGTCGCCGTCGTGGGTGCGGGCGCCGAAGTAGCCGGTGCCCATCTGCCAGACGAGGTCGCCGCCGAATTCCTTGTGGTACGGGGAGACGCCGCCTTCGCCGGTGTTGTGGGCGAAGCCGCCCATGGCTGCGCCTTTGTTCAGGGAGCGCACGGCGTTTTTGGACAGGGAGCCGAAGCTCATGGAGGACACGTTCAGCATGGAGATGGAGTACGGCTGGGTGCAGTCCTTGCCGCCGATGAGGGTGCGGGGCGGTTCGGAGGGTTCGTCGACAGGCGCGAGCGTATGTACGAGGTGTTCGTGGTTGGTGGCGTAGACGTCCTGGACGGTGCCGAAGGACGTTTCGCTTTGCATGCCCTTTGCGCGTTCGTAAATTGCGTTGCGCTGATCGCGGTTGAAGGGGCGGCCGTCCCAGTCGCGTTCGATGAAGTATTGGCGCAGTTCGGGGCCGATGTCGGTGAGCAGGGTGCGCATGTGCCCGAGCACCGGGTAGTTGCGCAGGACCGGGTTTTTGGTTTGGGTGAGGTCGTGGATGGCCACGCCGCCCAACGCCGCTGCGACGCTGCCGAGGGCGACCTTGGCAAAGTTTCCTGACTTGTCCTTAGGCATGCGCCCCATCATGCCTTAATAATCTGTAGTTGTTGACAGGCACGCGGTTTCGTCGACTAGAGGGTGCGTCCGGGCGCCCGCATTTCCCATCCGGCATTGCGCCATTGTTGCACGTCCAGGACGTTTCGGGCGTCGATAAGCAATTGCTTTTCGACGACCCCAGCAACCCACTCCGGATCCATCTCCCTAAACTGCCCCCATTCGGTAGCGAGGATGGTCAGCTCCGCGCCGCGCAGCGCCTCTTCGAGCGTGTCGGCATAATCGAGGGTTGGGAAGACCTTGCGGGCGTTGTCCATCGCCTGCGGGTCGAAGACGGTGACGTTCGCGCCGGCCAAGGAGAGTTGGCCCGCCACGGCGAGGGCTGGCGAGTCGCGCACGTCGTCCGAGTTCGGCTTAAACGCCGCGCCTAGCACCGTGATGTTGCGGCCGATCAGGCTGCCGAGTTCCTCGCGGGCCATGTCGACCACCCGCTGGCGGCGTCGCATGTTGATCGCGTCCACCTCGCGTAGGAAGGTCAGCGCCTGGTCGGCGCCAACCTCGCCGGCGCGCGCCATGAACGCACGGATGTCCTTCGGCAGGCAGCCGCCACCGAAGCCGAGGCCGGCACCGAGGAACTTCCGGCCGATGCGGTCGTCGTAACCAATCGCGTCTGCGAGTTGGGTCACGTCTGCGCCGACGATCTCGCAGACCTCGCTCACCGCGTTGATAAACGAGATCTTCGTGGCCAAAAACGCGTTCGCCGACACCTTCACCAACTCCGCCGTCTGCAGGTCGGTGACGATAAACGGGGTGCCGTTGGCCAGCGGCGTCGCGTACACCTCGCGGGCGATTTCCTCCGCGTGGGAGTTCTCGCTGCGGTGTCCTAATACGATCCGGTCGGGCTCGATGGTGTCCTTGACGGCGTATCCCTCGCGCAGGAACTCCGGGTTCCAGGCGATCTCCACGCTGGCGTGACCGCCAGCGTCGGCGGCGAGCTTGTCGGCGCGTTCCTGCAGCGCGGCGGCCGTGCCGACCGGCACCGTGGACTTACCCAGGATCACGTGGTGGCCGTGCAGTTTGGGCACGAGGTCGTCGATAACCGCCTCGACATAACGCGTATCCGCCGCATACGACCCGCGCTGCTGCGGTGTACCCACCCCGATGAAGTGCACGTTGGCAAAGGCGGCAGCCTCGTCGTAATTCGTCGTAAAGCCTAGGCGACCTGCGTCGATGTTGCGCTCCAGCACCTCTGGCAGGCCAGGCTCGTAGAACGGAACCTTGGAGTTCTTCAGCGCCTCGATCTTGTGCTCGTCCACGTCGACGCCGAGCACCTCGTGGCCCAACTCCGCCATGCACGCCGCATGCGTCGCGCCAAGATAACCGGTGCCGATCACAGTCAGTCGCATGGTGGCCATTATGCCGTGGCGATGCGGAGGCTGCAGGGTGAACTTGCAGTACTGGAAATTTGGGCGTTCCGTACGACGTCTATTTTTCAAAATCGACGGTTTCTGCAAAATAATCAGGTGAAGATCCGGCTAGAATTTCAGAATTGAACACTCTGACCCGCAAAGGAGGTTCCAATAATGGGCAACTACAAGAACCTAAAGACGGTGTTTCACAGCTCTCGAGACGGCAGGCAGGCTGCTGAAGCTGAATACGCCGCCAGGTTTACGTCACCAGCTGCGCTGCATTGGAACTTCACAGTGGGCAACCACGATCTCTTCGTGGTACTCACCGCGGAAATCCAATCACTCCTTGAAGAAGTCTGGCGTGCAGAACTCCGGGTTTCCCACAAGTGGTCCACGCTTCCAGGCGCAGCCGCTAGCCATTACCTGACAGGCCTACTCATCGAGGAAATTAAAGCCACGAACCAAATTGAGGGCGTGCAGTCGACCCGTAAAGAAATTGCGGAAGCTCTCACTCGTCCTTCAACTGGACCGCATAAGCGGTTCCGCGAAATGGTTGCCTTTTACGAAACGCTACTCACCCCTCACGCGCGACCCGAGTTTCCAACGACCCCCACATCCCTCCGTGTTGAATACGATAAGTTGCTCGCGGGCGAAATCGACGAGGATGATCGCCCCGATGGACAGCTGTTCCGATCAGGACCAGTGGAGATTCACGACGGCATCAAGGGGGTGCACAAAGGCCCTGTCGGTGAAGACAACATTGAAGAACGCATCCAAACGTTCTTACAGACCCAAAGCAGTGAAACTCATGTCCTCATCAACGCGCTGATAGGTCACTTCATGTTTGAGTACACCCACCCGTTCTACGACGGCAACGGTCGTATGGGACGTTTCTTACTCGCATTTAAAGCTCTCGAGGTTCTTTCCCCACCAACCTCGATGTCGCTTTCCCACCAGTTCTCACTCCAGAGGAAGAAGTATTACGACGCTTTCTTAGAGACGGAGAACGCGATGAACTACGGAGAGGCAACTTTCTTCCTCAAAGCCATGCTTGAGATGCTAATCGACGCCCAGCGCGACTTAGAGGAATCACTGGACCAAAAACATTTCCAGTTACATAGCCTGCACGAAGTCCTCTCTTCTGTAGACCGCGACGAGTACGAATGCGACTTGCTCTACTTGTCTGCGCAAGCGTATCTATTCAGCCCGGATCTACCCTTCTCCCTCAAAGACGCAGTATCAGCAATAGGGCGGTCTTGGAACACGATCCGGCCCGTAGCCGAAAAGCTGGAAGCGGAGGGACTTATCCAATCAGCTTCGAAGAGTCCGCTGACACTCGAGCTCACCGCTCAAGGCCGAGAATACTTACGCCTATCAGAAAGCTGAGCTACCGGAAGTTCAGATACGCCTTCGACGGGGTCGGACCGCGCTGACCCTGGTACTTCGAGCCCAATGCGCCCGAGCCGTACGGGGTATCGGCCGGGGAAGTCATATTAAACAGCGCGAGCTGGCCGACCTTCATGCCGGGCCACAGCGTGATCGGCAGGTTGGCCACGTTGGACAACTCCAGGGTGATGTGCCCGGAGAAGCCAGGGTCGATAAAGCCTGCAGTGGAGTGGGTCAACAGGCCCAGTCGGCCCAGCGAAGACTTGCCCTCGAGGCGACCAGCCAGGTCCGCAGGCAGGGTGAAGCATTCCAGCGTAGAGGCGAGGACGAACTCGCCGGGGTGGAGGACGAAGGCGTCGTCGTCGGCAACTTCGACGAGCGTTGTCAGGTCCGGCATCTCCTGCTTCGGATCAATGTGCGTGTACTTCGAGTTATTGAAGACTCGGAAGAACTTATCCAGGCGCACGTCAACCGAACTCGGTTGGACCATCGCAGGGTCGAAGGGGTCGATGCCGAGGTGGCCGGAGTCGATGGATTCGCGAATGTCGTGATCTGAAAGCAGCACGCCTTGAGAGTCTACTTCCCGTTTTTGGGCCTCGACTAAGCGGTGCTAAAGTCGTGAAAGCTGCCGGCGTAGTTTAGTGGTAGAACATCAGCTTCCCAAGCTGAGAGTGCGAGTTCGATTCTCGTCGCCGGCTCCAAGGTCAAACAGTATTTTCGGGGGATTCTGTCAAGCGGGCGCTGCACAAATGCATGCACTCGGACAAGGGGGACGATAAACCCCGCAGACAACCATGTCGAGCGGGGGTAAACCCCGTTGAGTGGGGAACATGCAGGGTTACACAGCGCACCACTCGGCTGTTTGAACTCCGTCACGGTCGGAGTGGTGTCGGCGCCGCCCGGCGGTAGGGGGTAAGGCTACTAGTCGGTCGGCCTTAAGGTCATGGACAAGAAGGGCGAGCCTTAGCGTTGCATTGTGCATCTTGCCAAATTCAGCTGAGACAGCGTAGCGGTTCTCCTGTTCTCATTAACTGACAGCAGAGTTATCCACAATCAACCTGTGGATAACTGGAAATAGCCGTGTCCTATCCAGCATCAACACGTCTTACTGCCATGTAATTCCACTTTTGTAGGCATCCATCAAAGCGGCTGGTAAGTTTATCGGCGACGGAGATCTTCGGATCGAAGTCACTTCCTCTCCTAGCGGTACGAAGTCCTTACCGCTAGTGCGGTGGGGACATGAACCGTTAGGGGAATGTCCACTCCGAGCTTCGAGAGGAGGATGGGACCATGCCTAGACCGATGCACGGCGACAAGCCAAGCAAGGGAAAGGCCCGGACGTTGATTGAACAAATCGTTGTCCGGGCCTTAGGTGACGTTGTAGGCGATTGGCTCCTCGAAGTGCTGCAACACTTCCGAGAGCACCTACAAGGTTAGTCCTGGAAGCCCTCGCGCTGCTTTTACGGCTCGCGGGGGTTTCCCTTTATTGGCGGACATGAAAGTGGTGGCTCCATGTCGTCCTTCACTTTAGTGTGGTTTGCAGTTTCTGCAAACACTTTGAGCGGCATGTCCCCCCGCAATTCCCCTGAATCGCCCGCATTTCCTCGAAGTTTTAACCGGACTCGCTACCCTCAACCCTGACTAAGGCTGAGGTGAAGAGTTTGGTTATGCGCCTAGCAACGAACGGGTGCAGTTCGAAGTGTGCCCCGCCGTCTTTGCGATTGCGGAAGTCGATTCGCACGATGTCGGCTGCGTCACCACTGAGGGTTGCGCTATCAGTACTGACCTCGATGCCAAAGATATCCCCTTCCGGCGTTCACTGGCGGACATGGGGTTGAGCAGCGCCACGACGGCTTAACGGAAGTACATCTGCGAGTAGTCGATGGCTCGGCCTGGATGACTCAAGCGGAAATTGCCGCGCTCTTCGATGTAACTACGGCTACCGTGAGCACTCACCTGAAGAACATTTACGCCGAAGGCGAGTTGAGCGGGGACCGAACTATTAAAGAAATTCAAACAGTTCGTTCAGAAGGGGGACCGTGACGTTCACCGGACACTACTTCACTACAACCTTGACGCGATTATCGCCGTCGGCTACCGGGTAAAGGGTCCGAGAGGCAACCAGTTCCGGAGATGGGCAAACGAAGTACTCCAGGAATACGTGCTAAAGGGCTTCGCACTCAACGCCGAAAAGCTTAAAGATCCTCGCGGTACGGACTACTTCATATGGCGGAGTGGCTGGAGAAGACCGATGCGTTCATCGAGTTCAACGGCTTCCTGCCGCTTGAAGACCGAGGGAGGATCACCCGCAAGGAGGCTAACCGCTTAGCCAAAGAACGGTACGAACGAGGAGTAACACACCAATCCTCAATTTTCACGCTTCCGTCGTGCACGCCGTGACGGGCTTCTCCGACAGCAGGATCGCGCGGTAGCCGCCACCATCAACCGTGTAGCGCAGGATCTTCCAGTCGGGGTTGTATTCCTGCGCGAGCGCGAGGTCTTCGGGGTTGTGGTTGTGGGCGGTGATGGTGTCGTCGCCAAGTGGTGTGCTCACGCGGAATGTGAGCGTGGTGCCGTCGTGGGCGAGGATGTCGATGGGGAACCAGCAGTATTTTTGGTTCATGGCGCGCAGCACGGGGATGTAGTGCTGGTTGTGGCCGCGGGTGCGTTGGTCGCATTCGCGGTACGTGCAGGTTCGGCGGGTCGCGGGGCGTTTGGGCAGCGGCACGGCGTCGTCGCCAACGCGTACAGCGGCGGCGCTTGGCGAGTATTCGAATGTCGCGCCGGTGTTGGCGACGAATTCGTGGCCCTGCGCAGCGCTATCAAACTTTGCGACGACCACCTCACCCGTCCCATCAAGCGTAAACGCAAAGGTCAGCCCGTCCATGCTGCTGAGGGTGGCTGGGGTCCAGTCGGTGGGCATGCCAAAAGACATGGTGCTCCTTGAAATATCGCTCTTCCGGCGCGGCGGTTGCGCGTGCCGGCGGATCTTCCCTCGGGAGCACCGTGCGCGATGAGCGCGGTTGCTAATCGACGAGCCGAGGGGCCTTATCCGTCAGATTTCTTGATCCAAAACGACACAATATAGACCAAGCGGTCTAGTGTCAAGTGGTGCGGCACCCGCTCCCCTACCCACAGCGGACGATGGGCTGCGGGTCGTAGACGGTGGTCTGGGTTTCACGGGAGAGTTCGTTGCCGGCGAGGTCGTAGATAATGCGGGTATCCGAGGTGGTGAACCCGGGTGCGCCGCCGGACGGCGAGCAGTTCGGGCCGGACACGTTGACCGGCTGCGGGCTGGTCTGGGCCCAGCGGCCGCCGTTGATGGACTGCACGTTGACCGTATTCACGCCCATGAGGCTGACGGTGAGTTGGCCGCCGCCGACGTTGGTGGCGATGCGCACCGGGTAGGGGCTGTCGTTGCGGAACTGCAGGTCGATGGCGCCTTCGTACACGGTGGCTTCGCGGCCGGCCGGGTAGCGGGAGATGTAGTAGGAGTGCGGGGTGTGGGCGACGTCGGTCATGCCGGCGAAGTAGGCCGCGTTGTACAGGGTGGTGGCGAACTGGGAGATGCCGCCGCCGACGGCGGTGTCGGCACGCCCGTTGAGGATGATGCCGGATTCGACGTAGCCCTGGGCGGTGCCGCGGGGGCCGGTGTAGCCGTTGAGGGAGAACGTCTCCCCCGGGTTCACAATCGCGCCGTTGACCGTGTTGGCCACCAGGGCGATGTTGGTGCCCGAAGCACCCGAGTAGCCGCCGGTGGTAAACGAGCCGACCACTTCGTTGAAGGTGGCGTTGTTCGCTTCTTCGGTGGTGAAGTCCGCGGGTACCGGCTTGTAGTCGGCGTCCCAGGAACGCCCCTTGGAACCGAGGACGCGGTCGTTGAAGCCGGCGAGGGTTTTCTCCCAGTCCACAGCGGTGCCATCCACGGAGGGTTCGACGCCGCCGCCGGTGAGCACGCGGGCGTTTTGCATCTCCACTTCGGTGTCGGCGAGCTGCTCGGCAAGGATGCCCTGGGCTGCCTCGACGTTCACCTTCGGGGCGATCTTGCCGTCGACGTTGGGGAAGCTGACCACCTCGCCAAGCCGCTCCTGCGGGATAGCGGCCTTGTGATCATCGCGACCGGTCACGGTCAGCGGGCCGTCCAAGGCGGCGCGCACGGGGCCGTCCATGGCGGCGCTCATCACACCGTCGTCGATGGCGGGCGGCACGGAGGTCGGATCCACATCGATGCCGTCCGGGTTGAGCCAGCCGGTGGTGGTCTCCTCGCGCAGCAGGTCGCGCTCCACCTTCTGGCCGTTGATCGGCTTGGTGGTCTCGGCCTTGCCGGCTTCGACGCGGATGGTGCCGTCGGTGGGGTCGAAGTGCAGTTCGTCGCTGATGCGGTCGAGGGTGCGGTTCAGGGCGGTGTCGTCGATAAGCGGAACCGCGTCGACCTCGTGGGTGGTGAACAGGCCGCGCAGGCGCGAAATCGGGTTGGCGGTTTCGATGCCGGCGGCGTCCACGGTGGCCTGGTAGTCGATGTCCAGGCCAGACTTCGCGGGCACGAACGTGGACGTCTTGTCGCCGGCGCGGACCTCGACGGTTGTGTCAGCAGCGCTGCCGAGTTCACCCTCGAGCTTCGCGCGAGCCTCGTCCGGCTTCATCGCACCGATGTTCACGCCGCCGACGGTGGTGCCGCGCGGGACGTTGCCGCGGTGCATCGCCAGATCCGCCAGGTACACAGCAAGCGCGATGGCGAGGATGCCGAGCAGCACACCGAGCGCGATCTTGCCGCCGCGTCCCTTGCCACTCGCCTTGTGCGAGGTTGCCTTCACCGTAGTCACCCAAACAAGGGTAATGCAGACGTTTGAAAAAGCGGGTTAGAGGTTGTCGTCGATAAGCAATTGCTGCACGCGGGTGGCTGCCTCATCGATGCGGTCTTCGGCGATGTAGCCGTTGCGTACGCACCACACGACGTGGTCGATGATGGCGGGCAGATCCTTACCCGTGGACCACAGCGCCTGGTCGGCGCCGGAGGCGATGGCGCGGGCGACGGCGTCGCGGGTGGGCGCGTAATCGAGGATGCCGCGCATGCCGGACAGGTCATCGGTGACCACGACCCCGTTGAAGGGCACTCCGCCGGGGTAGTCGCCCTCGCGCAGCACGCGGTAGGCCTCGGGGTTCATGGAGCTGGGCACGCCGTCGGGGCCAAGGCCCGGCACGATCATGTGGCCCATCATGACGCTGGCGCGCGGGAACTGCGTCAGCAGCGGGCCGTAGGGGCGCATGTCTAGGTCGCGGACCTGGTTCAGCGGCGGGGTGACGGCGAGTTGGTGGTGCGTGTCGCCGGAGGCGCGCCCGTGGCCGGGGAAGTGTTTGAACGTGGGCGTGACCTGGGCGTCGGTGAGCCCCTGGGAGAACAGTGTGGCAACCCGCACGACTTCGGCCGGGTCGCCGTGGAAGGCGCGGTCGCCGACGATGTCCAGGTCGGTCACGTCGAGGTCCAGCAGCGGCGCGTAGTCCACGTTGATGCCGTGCGCGCGCAGGGAGCGGCCGATGTCCCAACCGGTGCCGCGGATGACCTCCGGCGGGGTGCCGGCCAGCGCGCGCGGCGGCATGAACTCGCCGAGCACGTTGGTGTGGCGCTGCACCCGGCCGCCCTCAAAATCGATGGCGACGGAAAACGACCTGTCGTACTGTTCCCGCAGCGCATTGATGTTGCGGCCCGACTCGGTGAGCAGCCGCGGATCCGCCCAACTCGGGATGATCAGCCCACCGGCGCCCTGGTCGAGCGCAAATCGCGCCTGTTCGTAGTTGGTCACGCCGACCACCATCAGCGACGCCACCCGTGCCCGCAGGTCCTCGGGCACGCGTTGTTGCGCGGGGCTTAACAGCGCAGGAGCTTCTTGCTTATCGACGACCCCACCCTCCGACGCCGTCGACGTCACCGTCACCACCTCTGGGGTCGGGGTGGCTTCCTCCGCGGGCTCGGGGGCGCTACACGCGGCAAGCGCAACGCACGCCGCGAGCGCAACGGCGCGCGTAGTGTGCGCGGCGCGTGCGGCGAAGGCTCGATTCCGCATGTGATTGACCCCTGTATTGCGTGTGAAAACGCCCCTACTCTACTCGCTGCTGGTAGCCTTTTCCGACATGTCCCATACCGTTGACCTCCCCGAGCCACTGAAGCGCCACGCCGCGTCCCCTGTCGTGGCGAGCGCCGTCGTTGGCATTGTGCTCGGTGTGGTTGGTGTGCTGGGTATCGCGGCGGCGTCGGGCCAGTCGACGGTGCCGGAGAATACGGCTGTTTCCGCTGATGATGCGGTGCTTGGCGGGCCGGAGTACGGCTCGCGGAAGTAGGGCTGGGTGGGGTCGTCGAGAAGCGCCCATGTTCTTGGGTGGCTGGTCCTGACCCTGCTTGCGCTGGCGCAGCCGCCGGGACAGGTCGCGGCCGACACCAAGTTTGATCTCGTTGCCAACCCGGCGCGGTTTTTGGCGCGGGCGACGCAGGCGTACACGGATGAGTTTCCGCTAGGCCAGGTGCAAAACCAGGCGTACGGGTACCTGTTTCCGCAGGGCGCGTTTTTCTGGTTGTTTGGGTGGTTGCCGGACTGGTTGACGCAGCGCGCGTGGTGGGCGTTGTTGCTGGGTGTGGCATATTCGGGCACGTTGGTGCTGGCGCGGCGCATCGGGATCAGGGGCACGTGGCCGCCGGTGCTCGCGGCGTTGCTGTACGCGTTGAGCCCAAGGATTTTGACCACGCTGACGGCGATTTCTTCGGAGGCCTGGCCGGTGGCGCTTGTGCCGTGGACGTTGGTGCCGCTGGTGCAGCGTCGCCCGCAGGTGGCGCCGGCGGTGGTGGCGGTGGCGTGCATGGGTGCGGTCAACGCAACGGCGACCATTGCGGCGTGCCTGCCGGCGTTTGTGCTGCTGGTGGCGCTGCGCCGCTTCCGCGAGGCCGCACGCTTCACGCTGGGTGCGGTGTTGGTGTCGGCGTGGTGGATCGGCCCGCTTCTGGTGCTGGGCATGTATTCGCCGCCGTTTACAGACTTCATCGAGTCCGCGCATGTGACCACCGCGTGGCTCAACCCGGTGGAGATCCTGCGCGGCACCACCAGCTGGACCCCGTTCGTGGACACGGAGCGCGCCGCCGGTCACCTGTTGGTTGCGGAGCCGGTGTTCATCATCGCCACCTGCCTGATCGCCGCGTTCGGCCTGGCGGGCTTGGCACGGCGCGACATGCCGTGGCGCTTCCCGCTGCTTGCGGTGTTTGTGGTGGGGTTTGTGGTGTTGGGGTCGTCGCCAATGCTTGCACCGCTTTACGACGACACCCTCGCCCCGCTGCGCAATCTCCACAAGTTCGACCCGCTGGTCCGGCTTCCGTTAGTGCTCGGGGTGGGGTTTGTGGCTTCGCACGTGCGTCGCCCGCAGGCGGTTGGGGTGGCGGTGGCGGCTGCGGTGGCGCTCGCGCCCGCGTGGTCGTTGCGCCTGCTGCCGGAGGGCACCTGGTCGGAGGTCTCCGAGGACTGGGTGGCGGCAGGCGAGTGGTTGGAGGAGCACGCCGCGGGCACGCGCACGCTGGTGGTGCCGGCGCCGTCCTTTGCGCGCCAGCATTGGGGGTGGACGCGCGACGAGCCGATCCAGGCCCTGACCAGCACGCGCTTTGCCTTCCGCGATGCGGTGCCGCTGGTGGATCCGGAGGCGATTCGTGGGCTGGACGGCCAGGTGGCGGTCGCAGATCAGCAGGCGCTGCGCTCTATCGGCGTGGGCGCGGTGGTGGTGCGCCGCGACCTCGAGCGCCAGCCCGTCACGCCGAACCTGGGCGAGCCGGACGCGAGCTTTGGGGAGGTGGATATCTTCCTGCTGGACCCACACGCGGACATCATGGACACCGACCGCGCGCCGATTGCCGTCGACGGCGGCGGCGAGGTCCTCGCGCTGTTGTGGCGCGAACTCGGCTACTTCCCGGCGCGCCTGACCGGCGAGGCCCCCGACATCGTCACCGATACCCCGGCGCTGGCGGTGCGCAACTACGGCACGATCCACGGCCAATCGGGCCACCTTGCCGCCGAGTGGGAAGACACCACCGTGCGCAACCGGGTCAAGGACTACCCCTCCGCCGGCACCCGCACCGGGGTGGACATGGACGGGTTCGCGCGGGCGTCGTCCTCACGCGCGGACGCCGGCGCTTTCGGTGGTCCGGTGCCCGCGAACTCGCTGACCGCAGCCTTCGACGGGCTGGCGGAAACCGCGTGGTGGCCCGCGCCGGGCGATAACGACGCATGGATCGAGTTTCAGACTCAGCAGCCTCAGATTTCGCTCACCGCCACCGCGGACACCACCGTGCAACTCTGCGACGGGCACGACAATTGCCGCAACGTCACCCTGGTCAAGGACCAGCCACGCACCATCACGCGCGGCGACGCCACCCGCCTGGAACTGACCGAACCGGTGGGCATCCGCGAACTCGACGCCGGCATCCGTCGCATCGTGGAGGTCCCCGGCACCGCCGACCGCTACTTCTTCCAGCGCCGCTTCCCCGACACCGATGTCATCCAGCGCCGCTTCACTACCGCCGTGGACAGCGAGTGGGTGCTCTCTCAACCTGCGACGATCGACGGTGAGCGCCACGTCGGCCGCGTGTTCCTCGAGGCCGGCACGCACGAGATTGTCACCCGCGCCGAAACCGTCATGCTCTCGCGCGCGCCGCTGCCCAACCACACAGGCGAGCGCATGATCCTGACCACCCGCGCGTTCAACGAAGGCCTGCGCGCCACCCTCGGCGGCGTCCCGCTCGAGCCCATGCGTATCGACGCCAACGCCCAAGCCTTCCGCGTCCCCTCCGACGCCGCCAGCACGCCCACCGCCGAGTTCGACATGTTCTTCACCGGCGACGGCGCCTACCGGTACTCGCTCGTCGCCGGCACCTTGCTCAGCCTGCTGGTCACCGCCCGGTGCCTGTGGGTGCCGTGGCGCCGCTTCGAACGCTTCACGCCCCCGCCCGGCGGGAACTGGCTGCCGGGCCTGGCCGTCATCGCCGTGGCACCCCTACCCGGCGCGGCCGCCGTGGCGCTTGCGTGGCTGGTGCGCCGCTTCACCGTGATCCCGATGCCGCACCTGGCCGCCGCCACCATGACCGTGTGCGGCCTCGTGCTTGCACGTGCGCCCTGGCCGGCGGCGAACTACGCGGGCTCGTCGACCTTCCTCGTTCTCGCCGCCTGCTTCGCCGTGGCCTGCCTGACCAGCCGCGCGCCGGGTACCTCCACCAATTCGTAAGAGATGTAGGCGACGGCGGTACTCAGGAGGGTGGTCGTCGCAAAGATCAGCAGGAAATGCCCCGAAAACATGGGCACGCCGAGTACGGGGAACACGAAGTACAGCACCGCCATGTGCCACAAAAACACCGAGTAGGACCAGTGGCCGAGTGTGCGCATACTTTTCGACGACAACACCGTCCCCTCAAACCTCTGCCCCAGCGCAAAGGGCGCGACCAGCAGGGCGGCGAACACCGCACCGAGTACCACCCGCACGTTGAACTCCAGCGGGCTCGGGTGCTCCAGGCCGCGCGGGCCGATCACGCCCGCCGCCCACGCCACCGGCAGTGCCAGCAGCACCAACGGCCAACGCGGACCCGCGTAGCGCACCCCGGCGCGCTCTACCTCGGCGAGCACCAACCCGACGGCGAACCACAGCGCATACGACGGCGGCCAGATCTGCAGGTTCAGCACCGCCGGGTCCCCAATGCCGGAGACTGCCCACGGCCACACGAACCCGACCGCCACCGCCACCGCCAGCGCCACGCGCCGCCCACGGGTGCCCAGTCGCAGGTACAGCGGCAACACGATGTAGAAGGCGACTTCGATGCACAGAGACCACATTTGGGTGAGGCCGTCGATAAGCGCGTGCGGCACATAGACCTGCACCAACAGCACATTGGCCACCACCTGGGCTGCGTTGACCCCCGCGAGCGGCGGCAGCGCGAGCAGCACCACCGCCACGCACACCACGTACGCCGGCACCAGCCTCGCCGCTCGCCGCGAGTAGTAGCCCGGCCGCATCCCACCGCGCGCCAACAAAAACGCCGACAGCGCGAAAAACACCGCCACGAAGTAGTCGAAGCGCTCCAACACCGCCGATCCGGTCCCCGTCTGAAAGGCGACGTGCGTGGCCACAATGCCGTACGCGGCCACGGCGCGCAGGCCGTCGAGCTCGGGCAACACAGCGGGTCTTGGATTCACGATGGGGCAAAGTCTAGTCGCCCGGTAGGGTTAGGCGGGTGAACCTGCGTCGTCGATTAGCCATCTGCCTGGGCATCATTGTCGTCTGCGCCGCGCTGAACATCGCCTCCCCCATCGTGATTGCACAGCAGCGCACCCTGCAGCCCGGCGAGCACACCATGCTTTTCGACGACGCCCGCTCCCGCACCGTCACCCTGACCAAACAGCCCAAATCCATGCTGGCTGAGGTAACCGTCGACGGCGATGTCGTAGACAGTTTCCTTATCGACCCCTCCACGACCTTCCCCGCCAAAGGCCGCGCCGGGCTCGGCCCGCTGCTGCCCTACCAGCCGGAACGGCGCACCTACCCACTGTTCGACACCACCTCCGGCCAAGACGTGCCGATGGATTATGTCGGCCCCGGCAACGTGCGTGGCATCCAGACCTATAAGTACACCGCTGCCCTGTCCAACGATTGCGTGCGCACCGTCGACGTCGAGCGCCGCACCGGCCGCATCCTGGATGAGGTCTGGGATTGCCCGCCCGAACAGTGGGTGCTTGCGGAGGAAGCCAAGACCGCAGCTGTCGACGCCGCCCGCCACGACGTCGCCTGGCTGCGCGGCCTGCAAGTCATGGCGGTGCTGACCCGGTTCATCGCGGCCGCAGCGTTCATCGTTGGCCTGGTGGCCTATGCGCGCCGCCGCTAGCAGGTGGTGGGCGCTTTTGTACGGCGCCCTTTTGGTTCTGGCGCTGACCTGGCCGTTTCTGGTCCCCGGGGAGGCATTCGCACTGCGGGACATGATGGTCTTTGACTCGATGTCGCTGACCCGCGCCTCGTTGGGGTGGGGTGACCTGCCCGCCCGCAACGTCCCCCAAGACGCCCTGCTTGGCGTCCTGCCGTATCCGGTGTTGTTCCTGCGTGTGTTCATGGTGTCCGCCGCCGCGGCCGCCGCGTGGGCGGGGTGGAAACTCGGCCGCACCCCGCTGGGCCAGGCGGCGGCGATGACGGTGGCGGTATGGAACCCGTTCGTCGTAGAACGGCTGCTGCAGGGACAGTGGTCGCTTGCCGCCGCGGCCTGGCTGCTGCCCCTGGTGGCGTTGGGGGTGCACCCGATGTCCGGGCTTGCGCACTGGCTGGCGTCACTGACACCGACCGGCGCCATCGCCGCCGCGTGCGTGGCCCGCAGCCCCCTGACCACCGTGCTGACCTGCGCCCCCTGGGTGGTCGCGGGCATCTTCGCCGGGGCAGGTGGCACCTCATCAGCCATCTCCGCGGAGGTGTTCGCCCCGCGCGCCGAAGGGCACACTGGCACCCTCGGCGCGATGCTGGGCCTTGGCGGGATCTGGAACGCCCACGCCGTGCCCGCCTCCCGCGAGGCCGGCTTCGCTCTGTTCGGCATCGCACTGTTCGTGCTGCTTGCGCTGGCGTGGCGTGAAGTACCCCGCCGCCTACTCGTGCTCGCCGGGGTCGGCTTCTGCATCGCGCTCGCATCTTGGGCGGGCCTGCTGGGGCCGGTGGTCGCGCACGTCCCCGGGGCCGGCCTGCTTCGCGACGGCCAAAAGTGGCTCATCCTCACCATCCCCGCCCTGGTCACCGCCGCCGGCGCCTTGAGTCCCCGCCGCGCGCTCGCCGCTGCCACCTTCGCACTCCTGCAGGTCCCCGACGCGCCCGTCGCCGTCGCCGCACTCACCCCCACCACCGTCGAGGTCCCCGCCATCAACCACCACGGCCGCGACGTCCTCTTTGAATCCCGCCCGACGCTCACGCTTATCGACGACCACCCCACCGTCGACCCCGCCCCCAAAGCCATGAACGTGGTCGAATCCGGCGCGCTGACCGTCGACGGCGTCGTCGTCGACGCGCCCTCGCCGCGCTGGGTCGCCGCCCAAGCCGCCATCGACGACACGGATGCACTGCGCGAGATGGGTATCGGGGTGGTTGTGCGTTCGGATGGGCGGGTCGTCGATACGCAAGCGCCCGCGAACCCGCTGCCACCTGCGGGGATCGCACTGTTCGCACTGTGGCTCGCGGTGCCAGCAACGCTGCGCCGCAACCGATAGTTGGAACCTCCCATGATTGAAGGCTTGCATGAATTGCGGCGTTCACCTAAAGTTAACTCCAGATGAACAAAAGGTTACGCACCGCAGAATCAAGGAGGTATAGCCGTGGCCAACAACAACATCGATTTCAGCATCATCCGCGAGCGCGCCCTGCGTAACATCCGCGAGGACCTGCTCGTCGAGTTCGCCGGACAGTACGACGCACTCGAGATCAACGACGCCTTCGACGCCGTCGTCCGCGCACACAAGCGCACCGCAACCGTCGAAGACTTCATCCCCGTCCTCGTCGAAGCAGAAATGCGCGACCGACTCCGCGACGGCGAACTCTTCCCACAGGCCGCCGCATAACTCACAGCAAAACCCAACGCCCAACCCCTTTGCATCGGTTGGGCGTTTTGCTATGTTCGACACTTAACACTGTCGGTAGCGGAAGCACACCGGCACCCAGCGAACGTCAACCCCACGCGCCCGGGGAAAAGGGAGCACACACCGGCGCCTTGTGGCCGTATCAAGGCTGAAGCGGTTCGATTCCGCTCACACGCACAACGCATGCGGCCTGCACGACGCACACGGGCACAACCCCCACCACAGGGTTGCACCGAGCACGATTTACTACCACGACGTTGGGGGTGACCCGGACACTTTCGTGAGGGTTGGGAACGGGGACAGAACTTTCAAGGAGGCACACATGCTGCTCGCAGAAGCACTCGCACGCCGCGCCGAGGCGCAAGACCGCCTGAACAAACTGCAGGAACGCCTCGTCCAAGGCGCCATGATCCAGGAAGGCGACACACCCGTCGAGGACCCCGCCGAACTGCTCAAGGAAGCCGCCGAGCTGCTCCAAGAGATTGAGACGCTTGTGCGCCGCATCAACCACACCAACGCGCAGACCGCCTTCGAAGGCGCCACGCTTACCGACGCCATCGCGCGCCGCGACGCCCTCCTGCGCTCCCGCCGCCTCTACGCCGCAGTTGCCGACGCCGGCACCATGACCAACGCCCGCTACTCCCGCTCCGAGGTGCGCTTCGTGCCCACCATCGACGTGAAATCGCTCCGCGAGATGGCCGACAACGCCTCCAAGGCCTACCGCGAACTGGACACCAAGATCCAACAGCTGAACTGGACCACGCAGCTCATCTAAGTTCTGCCAGTAACTCCCGCGAGCACGGCCGCGAACCTACGGCCGGTCTCCTCCCACGAAAAGCGCTGCGCCCACCGCCTGGCATTGCCCGCCAGCCCGGCGCGGCGCTCAAGTGTTTCGCGGGTAACGTCGGCGAAATCTTCGCCCGACTGCACGAGCCGGCCGGTTTCGCCGTCGCGGATCGAATCCGCCACCCCACCCGCCGACGCGTACGCCACCGTGGGCACACCATGCTGCGCGGCCTCAATCACCGCAATACCCCAGCCTTCCTTCCGCGACGGCAACAGATGCACATCCGCCCGCTCCAGCAACGCGTGCTTGTACGGCT
Organism: Corynebacterium sp. HMSC08F01; assembly: GCF_001807545.1. Lineage (NCBI taxonomy): Bacteria > Bacillati > Actinomycetota > Actinomycetes > Mycobacteriales > Corynebacteriaceae > Corynebacterium > Corynebacterium sp. HMSC08F01. The sequence continues at coordinate 28,206 of NZ_KV789274.1, forward strand.
CAGACACATGCCCGTGGAACACCACGTCGCCACGCCCCTGCGCATACGCCCGCAGCTCGTCCTCCCACCAGCCCGAACCAACCACATCCAGCACCGCGCCCGGGATGCGCGCCGCCGCGTCGATCGCCTCCTCGATCCGCTTGTGCGGCACCAGCCGAGAGAGGGTGAGCAGGTGGGTGCGGTGGTCGTCGTAAAGCGTGGGCACATGCGCAGGCACCGGATCGACGCCATTTTCCACAATCTCAATGTCACCCTCGCGCACGCCAAGCGCCACCAAATCGCTTCTCGACGCCTCCGACACCGTCACATACCGCGCCCGCCGATACACCCGCGGCGCCACCTTCGACTCCAAAAACCACCCCAACCGGCCAATGACCGGACCCGCCACCGGCCACTGCTCCTTATGACAATGATGCGTCAGCAACACCACCGGCCTGCGCGTAAACAAGCGGGCGAAAAACGGAATGCCGTTCTGCGTATCCACCACCACATCCGGCCGGTTACGCCAGATAGAAAAGGGCGCCGCCAGGTACACGCTGAACTTCCCGCCGGCACGCTCGTAGCGCACCCCGTTACGCCTGGACCGCCGCGGCGCATCCGTATGCTTCGCCGTTCGATACACCACCTCGTGGCCCTGCTCGGCCAAGTACTCCCCAACGCGTTCAAGGTAGCGCTCCGAACCGCCGCCCTGCGGGTGGGTGGAGTCGCGCCAACACAACAACAACACCTTCACGGCGCAATGACCTCGAGCCCAACTTCACGGGCGGCCTCGGCGAGCCTGTCGTCGTACGTCAACACCGCATCCGCCTCCACATCCAACGCAGCCTGTAAGTGAATCGCATCCAACGTACGCAAATACGGCATCGGCAACATACTCGCCGCTCGTAGTGTCCCCCGGCCAAGTTCCGCGATCGAAATTCCCCGCAAGATCATCGTAGCCTCCCCCTGCGGCCGGCCGAGGCGCACCGCCAAGCGCCGCAGCTCAATCTCCAACAAGTCCGACGACACCACCTCGTATTCGCCTGCCTCGAGCCACAGCCGCATCGCGTGCGTGTGCGGCTCCAACTTGAGCAGACAGCCCATCGCCGACGTGTCGGCGTACACCCTGCGCATGTCAGTACCTGTCCGCGCGCATATCGTCGAGCGCATCCGCCAGCGACTCGCCCTCCACCTGCGGTACCGGAAGGTCGAGCCAACCACCCACCCGGGTCGCCGGACGGGTAATGGCCAGGCGTGGCTGCGGGTCGTCGAGAGGCATCAGGCGCCCGACCGGCTCGCCGTTGTTCGTCACCACGAAACTGCGCCCTGCACGCACCTCACGCAGGATCTTCGCCGAATCATTGCGCAGCTCGCGCTGGGAGATCCTGCGCTCCACCAGCGATTCGTCCCATTCCGGATGTGCCATACGCCGAAGCGTAGCACGGTTGCTACAGTGCTAACATTGCGCGAATGCACCACACCCGCCGGATGGCCACGCTCCGCCGCTCACTGCGGCTGCTGCGCTCGTTTCCCTACGAGCAGTTCCGCCCGCGCGTGTTCTACTCCTCCCTGGCGCGCGATACGCGCATGCTTATCGACGCCCTCGCCAACGACCTTTCCCTACCCCCCATCACCAACCACTCCGTCCTCGACGTCGGCGGCGGACCCGGCTACTTCGCCGAAGCATTCGCAGACTGCTTCTACGTCGGTCTAGAGCCCAGCGTGTCCGAGCTGTCCGCCGCCGGCCTGTCCGGGTTTGGCTCCGTACGCGGCGACGGCGCAGCCCTGCCATTTGCCGACGACTCCTTCGACGTCGTGTACTCCTCCAACGTCGCCGAGCACATCCCGAACTGGCAGACCATGGGCGAAGAAATGCTACGCGTAGCCAAACCCGGCGGGCTTGTGGTGCTCAGCTACACGGTGTGGCTCGGGCCATTCGGCGGGCACGAGACAGGCCTGTGGCAGCACTACGTAGGCGGGGAGTACGCGCGTCGTCGATACGCAAAAGTGCACGGGCACGAACCGAAGAACCGCTTCGGCGAAACACTCTTCGCCGTCTCCGCACGCGAAGGCCTCGAATGGGCCGAAGCCACCGGACGCCTCGCCGCCGCCTTCCCCCGCTACCACCCAGCGTGGGCGTGGTGGGTCACCCGCGTGCCGGTGCTGCGCGAGTTCGCCGTCTCAAACCTCGTCCTCGTCCTGCGCGGCTAATACTGGGGCCTCAACAGCAGAGTGCGCTGTATTCGATCCATCTTCTTCATCACACCGAGTGTTTGGGGAGACATTGCATGGACCAAGGCATACATGTCTGCCAACCGTTCCTGGTGGTCAACGTTAAGAATCTGTTCCTGATGACTTACACGGTTCCGGAGCCGACGCAACTGTTCTAAAGCAACCGCCACCGCATACCCATCCTCAACTTGGGCGGGAACTGGAGGTGAAATGCTCGAGCGGTGCCTTTCAACAAGCTTCGATGTCAACCCTGGGAAACCACTCACCAGTGCATGAATCCAAAGATTCTCTTTTGCTGAAAATCCTGTCGCGAAATCCGCACGATTGGCCGGCGGATGCAACGGGAAAAGAGCACTTAGATTCCCAAACGAGAGCTGCGAAACCCTGTCATCCAATGTCACCGGAGCCTTAAATCGGGGATGATTCCGAGGTCTGCGCCGAGCGCTACGTTCCGCTGCATTCCGTGCGTCCGTTGCCATGCGCTCCACTACTTTTCTAAGTGGACGAGCCGGGTTCTCAAGCCAATCTTCAGTACTGCTTTGCGCTTGGTTCCACGACCTTAAAGATGCGTCAATACGATTTCTCAGCACAGGCTCGAAGACCGAAAGCGCCTCATACCAAGCCGAAGCAATTGCACTTTGCCACAGATACAAGGATTGAACTGAGCGATCAGAGATGCTGTCCGCGCTTCTCCCAGTCTCTCCCACAATAACCATGCGGTATGACCGAACACGAGCGTCACTCAATCCCCCAAGCATTTCACCCACCATGCCGTGAGCATAACAAAATGCCCGCCTCGCGGCGGGCATCCTGCAAAATTAACAACAGATCTTGTCTGAAGTTTTCCACGGGCGATGTTACAGCATCACCCGTGGGCGGGCAAGGGGTTACTTCGCGGCGTGGATGCGCTCGTCGAGCTTCTTCAACTGGTCGAAGATCTCCTGCGGGATGCGGGAGCCGAGGCTCTCGAGGTAACGGCGGGAATCCGCGACGTCTTCCTTCCACAGTTCCGGATCGGCGGTGAGTGCCTCGCGGATGTCCTCGATCGGGGTGTCCAGGCCTTCGAGGTCCAGGTCCTCGGCGCGGGCGGTGTAGCCAACGACGGACTCTTCGGCCTCGACGTTGCCCTCAATGCGGTCGATGACCCACTTGAGCACACGAGAGTTCTCGCCAAAGCCCGGCCACAGGAAGCGACCGTCTTCGCCGCGACGGAACCAGTTGACCAGGAAGATCGACGGCATGCGGTCGCCGCCCTTCTTACCCATGTCGAGCCAGTGCTGGAAGTAGTCGCCCACGTTGTAGCCCATGAACGGCAGCATCGCCATCGGGTCGTGGCGCAGGGAGCCGACGTTCGCCTCGGCAGAGGCTGCGGTCTGGCCGGAGGAGAGCATCGCGCCGATCATGGTGCCATGCTCCCAGTCGTGCGCCTGGGTGACCAGCGGGACGGTGTCGGGGCGGCGGCCACCGAAGAGGATGGCATCGATCTTCACACCCTGCCAGTCCTCGAACTCCGGCGCTGCGGTCGGGCACTGCTCGATGGCCACGCAGTAGCGGGAGTTCGGGTGGGCGGCCTTGCTGGTGGAGTCCGGGTTCCAGTCTTCGCCGCGCCAGTCGATCAGGTGCGCCGGCTTTTCGCCGTCCATGCCTTCCCACCAGACGTCGCCGTCGTCGGTAAGAGCGACGTTGGTGAACAGCACATTGCCCGGCTCCATGCTCTTCATGGCGATCGGGTTGGAGGCGAAGTTCGTGCCAGGGGCGACGCCGAAGAAACCGTTCTCCGGGTTGACGGCGTATAGGCCGTCTTCGCGCAGCTTCATCCACGCGATGTCGTCGCCAACAACCTCTGCCTTCCAGCCCGGCAGGGTCGGGGTGAGCATGGCCAGGTTGGTCTTGCCGCAGGCGGACGGGAACGCGGCGGCAACGTGGTACTTCTTACCCTCCGGGTTGGTGAGCTTCAGGATGAGCATGTGCTCAGCCATCCAGCCCTCTTCCTTCGCCATTACAGATGCGATGCGCAGGGCGTAGCACTTCTTGGCCAGGATGGCGTTGCCGCCGTAGCCGGAGCCGTAGGACCAGATTTCCTTGGTCTCCGGGAACTGGGAAATGTACTTAGTGTCGTTGCACGGCCACGCCACGTCTTCCTGACCCGGCTCGAGCGGGGCGCCAACGGAGTGGAGGCAGTGGACGAAGTTGTCACCCTGGATCTTGTCCAGCGCCTGGGTGCCCATGCGGGTCATGATGCGCATGGACATAACCACGTAAGCGGAGTCGGTGAGCTGCACGCCAAGCTTCGGGTCCGGGTCGGAGATCGGGCCCATGCAGAACGGGACAACGTACATGGTGCGGCCACGCATGGATCCGGCGAAGTGCTCGAGCATTTCTTCCTTGAGCGCTTCGGGCTTCATCCAGTTGTTGGTCGGGCCGGCATCTTCTTCGTTTTCGGTGGCGATGAAGGTGCGGGACTCGACGCGGGCGACGTCGGAGGGGTTGGAGCGCGCCAGGTAGGAGTTGGGGCGCTTTTCCTCATTGAGTTTGATGAGCGTGCCGGCGGTGACGAGTTCGTCGGCCAGGCGGTTCCATTCCTCGTCGGAGCCGTCTGCGAAGACCACCTTCTCCGGCTCGAACAGGTCGACGGCTTCGTTAATCCAGTCGATGAGGTGTTCGTTGTCGGTGGGCGCTTGGCCCTCCAGTCGCTTGACTTCGGCGGTCATGTGCACTCCTTGTGTAACTGGTTATTGCCAGTGCGTGGCGCACGGCAACCCCAATAATCGTTGCGTTTTGTCCCAAGAGTATCGAAATGTGTGTTCTTCAAGCCAAACCTTGGGCACTTCCACAGCATAGTGGATATAACCAGTACGCCCGAGCACTCATAATACTTTGGGCGGGGGTAACGCGCTACCCCCGACAGGGGTGCATGCGTATCGACGACACGGGGGTGACAACCCGGCCCCTCACCCCTCGCCGGGACACTTGCGTTTGACCTGTTCATATGGACAATAAACACGATGAATAATTCTGAAAACACGCGGTCGGGCACGGGCGAGTTGCCCGCTGGCCGCCCTTTGCAAACTGATTTTGAAACCGGCCTGGATTACCCGCGTCTGGGCTCCGTGACCTTTCGCCGCGGCACGCTGACCGACAACCAGGAGGCTCTGTTCAACGAGCACTGGCCCCGCCTGGGCAAGGTGCTGGCGGAGGGGTCGGACGAGCGCATTGATATCGACGACTGGTTTGGCCGCTCCGGCCACCCCACCATCGTGGAGATCGGCTCCGGCACCGGCACGTCCACCGCGGCGATGGCTCCGCTGGAGGCGGACACCAACGTGGTTGCTGTGGAGCTGTACAAGCCGGGGTTGGCGAAGTTGCTGGGCGCGGTGGTGCGCGGTGGCATCGACAACATTCGTATGGTGCGCGGCGACGGCGTGGAGGTGCTGGCCCGCATGTTTGGCGAGGAATCCCTGGACGGCGTGCGCATCTTCTTCCCGGACCCGTGGCCGAAGGCGCGCCACCACAAGCGCCGCATCATCCAGTCCGGCACCCTCAACCTCATCGCTACGCGTCTGAAGCCGGGCGGCGTACTGCACGTGGCCACCGACCACGCCGGTTACGCCGAGTGGATCGACGAACTAGTCAATGTGGAGCCCATGCTGGAGTACAAGGGCTGGCCGTGGGACGAGGCGCCGATGCTGACGGACCGCCAGGTGATCACCAAGTTCGAAGGCAAGGGTCTGGACAAGGATCACGTGATCCGCGAGTACCTGTGGGAGAAGAAGTAATGGACCTGCAGGCAATGACCCACCCCTACACCCCGGGCGCACCGGCCGGGCCGGAGAGCTACCTGCTGGTGTGGGACGCCCCGAACCTTGACATGGGCCTCGGCGCCATCCTGGGTGGTCGCCCGACTGCAGCGCACCGCCCGCGTTTCGACGCCATCGGCCGCTGGCTCATCGACCTCGCCGCCGACCGCTCCGCAGACCTCGGCTACGACGTCGAGCCGGAAGCCACCGTGTTCACCAACGTCTCCCCCGCCGGCGCAGACTCGATCCGCCCGTGGGTGGAAGCACTGCGCAACGTCGGTTTCGCCGTCTTTGCCAAGCCGAAGAGTGAGGAAGACTCGGATGTGGACGGTGACATGATCGACCACATAGAGCGTCGTCGAGAAGAAGGCGTGCTCCAAGGCGTTGTCGTCGCATCCGCAGACGGGCAGAACTTCCAAGAACTCCTGCACGAACTTATCGACGACAACATCCCCGTCACCGTCCTCGGCTTCCACGAACACGCCTCCTGGGCCGTGAACTCCCCCGACGTCACCTTCGTAGACCTCGAAGACATCCCGGGCGTGTTCCAAAACCCGCTGCCGCGCGTCCACCTGGACAAACTGCCGGACGAGGGCGCCTGGCTGCAGCCGTTCCGCCCGCTCAAGGCGCTTTTGCACAACCCGAAAGACTAGGAGCCCGCCGTGTTTTACAAGTGGGGCCACTTCGCCTACCGCCACCGCCGCATCATCCCGGTCATCGTCATCGCGTTGATCCTGCTGATGCAAGTGCTGTTCGGATCCAAACTCGCCGACCGCCTCTCCCAAGAAGGCTGGGAAGACCCGGGCGCGGATTCGACGACGGCGGCGCAGATCGAATACGACACGTTCGGCCGCGACAACTCCGGCGACGTGATCCTGCTGGTGACGGCGCTGGATGGGGTGGACAGGCCGGAGGTCGTCGATAAGGTGAATGCACAGTTGGGGGAGCTCAAGGCGCAGCACCCTGACCAGATCGCGCACATCACCAGTTACTTCGAGCGTCCCAACCCGCAACTGGTCAACGCCGATCACACCAAGGCGTTCGCCGCGATCGGGCTGAAGGGCGACGGCGAGCAGACGCTGAAGGACTTCCGCACCATCCAGCCCGCGCTCGAGGCGCTGGAGGTCCCTGGCGGCACCGCCCAGATCGCCGGCGCCACTGCCGTGGCCGACGCGTTGGACACCGGCATGGCCGACGACATCGCGCGCGCCGAAAAGATCGGCCTGGTGTTCGTCGCCATCATCCTGCTGTTCGTCTTCGGCGGCGTGGTGGCCGCTGCGATGCCACTGATCGTGGGCATCCTGTCCATCATCGGCTCCCTGTCGCTGCTGGCGGTGCTGGCGCAGTTCCAGCAGGTCAATATTTTCTCCCAGTCGATCATTACGCTGCTCGGCCTGGGTCTTGCCATCGACTACGGGCTGTTCATGGTGTCGCGCTTCCGCGAGGAACTCGACCGCGGCCTGGACACCGAAGAGGCCGTCGCCGTGACCACCAACACGGCCGGCAAGACGGTGTTCTTCTCCGCCCTCATGGTCGGCGTCGCGCTGTCCGGCCTGCTCATGTTCCCGCAGGCGTTCCTCAAGTCGGTTGCCTACGGTGCGATCAGCGCGGTGGTGCTCGCCGCCGTGATTTCGGTGGCGGTGCTGCCGGCGCTATTCAGCATGCTGGGCACCAAGATCGATTTCCTGTCCGTGCGTCGTCGCAAAGAGCGCAGCATGGAAGATACGGTCTGGTACAAGATCCCCGCCTGGGCGATGCGCCACGCCCGCCCCGTTGTCGTCGGGGTGGCGGCGCTACTCATCGCCCTAACCGTGCCGATTGTCGGCATCGCGTTCGGCGGCATCAACGAAACCTACCTGCCGCCCAACCAGGTCACCCGCCAAGCGCAGGACGAGTTCAACGAAGAGTTCCCCGCCTTCCGCACCGACCCGGTGAAACTCGTGGTCCAGGGCGCCGACAACGCGCAGCTCGGCCAGATCGTCATGCAGACCCGCGAGATCGACGGCTTCACCCGCCCGCTCAAGCCCGACTACCCCACCGAAGGCGACATCACGGTGCTGTCGGCGCCGTTGGAGAACAGGGACGGTGGGGCGGACGTCGTCAAGCAATTGCGTCAGATTGACGTGCCGGAGGGCGTAACCACCTACGTCGGCGGCACCCCCGCCATGGAAGTCGAATCCATCGAAGCGCTGCTGGAGCGCCTGCCGTGGATGGGCGTTTACATGGTGCTCGCGACGTTTTTGCTCATGGCGCTCGTGTTCGGGTCGTTGATCCTGCCGGCGAAGGCCGTGATCATGAACATCCTCGGCATCGGCGCCACCCTCGGCTTCCTCACCGCCGTGTTCGTCGACGGGCTCGGCGCAGAGGTGCTCAACTTCACGCCGGGTCCGCTGATGAGCCCGATCCTGGTGCTCATCGTCGCCATCCTCTATGGCCTATCCACCGACTACGAGGTGTTCCTGGTCTCCCGCATGGTGGAGGCCCGCCAGGACGGTGCACGTACCGACGACGCCATCAAGGACGGCACCGCCCATACCGGTGGGATTATCACCGCCGCGGCCGCCATCATGATCGTGGTCGCCGCCGCGTTCGCCCTGTCGGACATCGTGATGATGAAGTACATCGCCTACGGCATGATCTTCTCGCTCGCCCTCGACGCGACAATCATCCGCCTGCTGCTCGTGCCCGGCGTGATGCACCTGCTGCGCGAGGACAACTGGTGGGCGCCACGCTGGGTCAAACGTGCCGCGGGTGCACTCGGCGAGGGCTCTGGCGTATCGACGACACCACCCACCGAAACCCCCATCGAGCACATGGTCGTTGACACCCTGCCCGGCCGCGCCGGCGTCTCCGTCGAAGAGGACGCGACGCTGGTGCCGTTCAGCGAACTCATGCGCGACATCGAGCAGCGCCGCGCCCTCGAGCAGCTGAAGAAGAAAGAACTTGAACGCTAGGACCTGGCTGCGCTGGCTCGCCCCGGTCGTTCTGGTCGTGGTGGTGCTGGTCGTGCTTCGCGACCAGATGCCGTTCTTCGGCGACGCCTGGCGCGCCGTCCGGTCTGCTTCGCCGCTGCCGCTGTTGGGCACGGTGGTCACCGCCTTGCTGGCGTTGGTGGCGATGGCCGGGGTGATGCAGATCCTGCTCAACGTCGAAGGCCGCATCACGGGGGTGGCGCGCACCAACGCGATCGTGTTCGCCTCCAACGCGTGGTCCACCACCGTGCCCGGCGGTCCGGCGTTGTCGGCGTGGCTGACGTACCGGGTGCAGCGCTCGTGGGGTGCGTCGACGGGGCTGTGCGGGTGGTTCTTCGTCGTCTCCGGTGCGCTGTCCACGGTATGGCTGGTGCTCATCGGCATCGTCGCCGTGGTGCTGCTGGGTGCCGACCTGTCGGTGACGTCTCTCGTGTTGTCGCTCGTGGCGGCCGCGCTGACCATCGCCGCAGTGTTCTGGGCGACGCTCAACCCCGCGGTGCTCAAGCGCTGGGTGCGGTTTCTGCCCTCGCGCGTGCACGAGCGCGCTGTGTCCGTGATCGACCAGGTCTCCGCCATCCGCATCTCCGCCCCAGCCTTCGCAGGTGCGGCCGGGCTGTCGCTGTGTAACCGGCTGCTCGACCTTGCGACGATGGTGTGTGCGGTGTGGGCGGTGGGGTCGTCGTCAAGTATTTCGCTGTCGGGGATTTGCTTGGCGTTCATCATGACCAAACTCGCGGGATCCGCCCAGGTCACGCCCGGCGGCTTGGGCACGGTGGAGCCCGTTGCGGTGGGCATGCTCGTCGCCGGGGGGCTCTCGCTTGCCGACGCCACCGCCGCCACCGTCATCTACCGCGCCATCTCGTTTGCGCTCGTGACCGCCATCGGCTGGATCGTCTATTCCGCCTTCTACCTGGGACGTGTGGATAAACCAACGGCATAATCGCGAGTTATCCACAGGGCCGTTGCGCAAGTTTGGCCGGCGCTTTAGGTTGAAATGCATGACTTCATTTACTGCTCTCGTGGACACGCTGGCCAGCGCCGTTGATGCGCTCGCCGGTTTCGACGAGCAGTACGCCCTCCAGGCAGGCCTCGACCCGGCACAGGTTCGCGAGTGGGCCGCGCTACACACGGTGTACTTCGGCCGCACCGCCTACACCCGCAAGCAGGCGGTGGCGCTGGAGCGGGCACGGGGGTTCTCGCTGCACCAGTTGGTGGCCATCGAGCGCCGCCTGAAGCGCCTGCCAGTCAACGAGCGTTGGGCGCCGCGGCTTGCGCTGCTGGAGGTGCGCGGCGACTACCGGGCGGTGCAGAAAGCCGCACGCGAATTGCTTCCCGACGACGACCGCACCCCCGAAGACGCCTTCCGCTTCTCTGCCTCACGCGGCGGGAAGCGGAAGTTCTCCGGCTGCGGCGACGAACACGTGCTGGCAGCACTGGAAAAGCAGTTGCGCTCCGGGCTGGACGCGTCGAAGCCGGCGGGCCCGCAAATGTTCGCCCGGTTCGCCGACATGCTCACCGCGGGCGGCGGGGTGCAGGTGCAGGCGCCGCGCCCGATCGTGGCGGTGCCGGCGGACCAGCACGTGACAATCCTCGCCGACCACGGCGACGACGTCCTGCTCGCACTTTCCGACGGCACCACCATCACCGGCGCCGAATACGTCGCGGCATTGTTAGGCGAGACGTTTCCGACCGAGGTCGCGCTCGTGCACCCGGAGGCCGGGCCGGTGAACCTGTATCGCACGCAACGCGTGGCCAATGCGAAACAGCGCGACCTGGCCCGCATGGCCACCCCGATGTGCCCCGTGCCCGGGTGCCGGATAGCTGCAGATCTGTGCGAGTTCCACCACATCACGGCGTGGTCGCAAGGCGGGCAGACCAACCTGGCCAACCTGGTGCCGCTGTGCAGGTACCACAACCGGGTCAACCACGACGACCCCCGCCACACCAACCGGCGCGGAAGGATCGAACGGATCCGGGGCCGGCCGGTGTGGGTTTCACCGCGCGGGTACCCGGTGTTTAGGCCCGGCGGAATCATGGACGCGCTGTTCGGGCGCTACCATCTGCGAGTATGACGAAACGAATCACACGCCCCACCGCGATCGCGGCCGACTACGTCGCCATCGCGGTATTCGCGCTGCTCGCACGCGCCGCCCACCAATCCGAAACCATGCCGTTCAACTTCACCGGCTGGCTATCCACCCTGTGGCCGTTCGCCCTGGGTGTGACGCTGGGATGGCTGATCGCCCGTGACAACAAGGGCGGCATCATCTGGCCGGTCACCGTGATCACCGGCCTGGTGATCTGGGGCATCCGCAACGGTTCGATCCCCCACTGGTCGTTCATCATCGTGGCGACGACCATGTCCGCGCTGCTCATGCTCGGCTGGCGCGGAATCGCAAAACTCTGGTCGAAGAAAGCCTAGAAGCTAGAGCCGAAGTTCCAGAGCGGATCACCCGTCTGGATGCCATTGATGAACCAGATGATCATGCTGACAAGGTCGCCGAACAGGTCGAGGGTGGAGGAAAGCATAGAAGAAGGGCCTTTCTTACAGGGGGCTGATGGTGTGCTTCTTAGGAAGGTCGAATTCTTGTTTGGTGGCCAGTTGGCGAAGGGCTCGTCGTAAAGCAATGCGTGTTTGATTGGGCTCGATCATCTGGTCGATGTACCCACGCTCCGCAGCCACGTACGGGGAAGTCATCTCCTGGTCGTAGAAGTCCATGAACATCTTCTTCATGGCCTCACGCTGATCAGGGTCCTCGATGGCGGCGAGCTGCTTGCCCTGCAGCATCACCACCGCCGCCGCCGAACCCATCACGGCGATCTGGGCGGTGGGCCAGGCGAGGTTGATGTCGCCGTTGAGGTTCTTCGACCCCATCACCGCATACGCGCCGCCGTAGGCCTTGCGCACAACCAGCGTCACCTTGGGCACGGTGGCTTCCACACCGGCGAACGCGAACTTCGCGCCACGGTGGATCAGGCCTTCGCGCTCCTGCTCCACGCCAGGCAGGTAGCCGGGGGTGTCCACGACATAGACGATGGGGATGTTGTAGGCGTCGCAGGTGCGGATGAAACGCGCGCCCTTGTCGGCGGCGTCCGCGTCGATGCAGCCAGCGGCGTACATCGGGTTATTGGCGACGAAGCCGACCGCCTTGCCGTCGATGCGGCCGAAGGCACAGATGAGGTTTTCGGCGTAGCCGGCTTGGATTTCGACGAGGTCTTCGTCGTCGCCAAGTTGCACGAGCAAGTCCATCATGTCATAGCCGGCGTTCGTGTCGTCGGGCATGAAGGAATCGAGTGCGGAGTCGTCCAACTCCTCGTCCGCGGGGGCCGTCACGACGGGGGCCGCGTCGAAGGTGGAGGTGGGCAGGTGGGCCAGCAGGTCCTTGACGTAGTCGAAGGCGTCCTCCTCCGTAGCCACCACGGCCTGGATGTTGCCGGCCTGCTCCTGTACGCGCGCACCGCCGAGTTCGGCGGACGTGATGTCTTCGCCGGTGACCTCGCGGATCACGTTCGGGCCGGTGACGTACATCTCGGACTCGCCGTCAACGGCGATGACAAAGTCCGTGGTCACCGGGGCGTAGACGGCGCCGCCGGCGGACTTGCCCAGCATGATCGAGATCTGCGGGACGCGGCCCGACAGCGGCAGCTGGCGCTTGGCAATCTCGGAGTACATGGCCAGCGACGTCACCGCGTCCTGGATGCGGGCGCCGCCGGAGTCCTGGATGCCGATCACGGGACACGAGATCTTGATGGCGAACTCCATGACCTCGGTGACCTTGCGACCGAACGTCACGCCAACGGAGCCGCCGTAGACGGTTTTGTCGTGGGCGTAGACGGCGACGAGGCGGCCGTCGATGCGCCCGTAGCCGGTGACCACACCGTCGGAGTAGACGGCGTCCGGGTCGCCGGGGGTGCGGGCGAGCGCGCCGATTTCGACGAAGGAGCCCTCGTCGAGCAGGGCGTCGATGCGTTGGCGCGGGGTGGTGCGGCCGGCGTCGTCGCGACGCTTGCGCGAGCGTTCCGAGCCCGGATCCTGCGCTTTGTCTAGCCGTTCGCGCAGGTCGGCGAGTTTGTCGGCGGTACTCATCGCTTCCCTTCGATCCATGCGTTCATATGCTTACCGACGATGCCCACCGCCGGCTCGTCCACAACCGCCAAGTGGTCACCGGGCAGGTGGACGATGGTCAAGTCGCTCACGATAGCGCCCCAGCCGCCGTCCTCGTCAATGTGGGCGTAGTTCGGCTCGAGCTGGATGGCGCCGTCGTGCATGCGTTCGGCGCGGAACAGCAACACCGGCACGTCGACATCGGCCCAGCGGGTGAAGTCGAGGTGATTGAGGATCTGGTTGTCCACAAACGACGCACGCTGGTGCTCCAGGACGCCGGCGGCCAGGCCGTGCTCGGAGGCGTCCGTGCTGGCCAGGAACTCAGTGAGCATGGTCAGCAGCGCGTCTTCACCGGCGGTTTCGAGCAGCTCGTAGGGCACCTCGAAGTCCAGGCCGTAGGTTTCCTTGGCAAAGGCGGCGTAGCGGCCCCAACGCGCCTTGGTTTCCTCGAGCGTGTCGGGGATCGGCTCGGACGGCTGGGGGGTGTCCAGCAGTGCGATGTAGTCGATTTTGTCGTTGCCCAACTGGGATGCGACCTCGTAGGCCAGGGCGCCGCCGAAGGACCAGCCGGCGAGGATGACCTTGCGCTCGCCTGCGATGCGCTCGATGTCCTTGACGTACTCGGCAGCACGCTCCTGCAGGGAGCCTTCCAGGCGTTCGACGCCGTAGACCGGGACGTCCTCGTTCAGGCGGCGGGCCAGCGGTGCGTACACTGACGACGACCCGCCGGCCGGGTGGAAAATATAGACAGGGTTCTTGGCGGCGTCGCCATCTCGGAAAACGCGGATGTTGCCGTCGACCGGGGTCTCCAGACCCTCGCGGACCTTGTTCGCAAGCGGTTCGAGCGTCTCGGCGCCCAGCACATCCTCGGCGGTGACCTCGATGCCGGAGCGCTCGGTCAGGTGCGCGGCGATCTCGCCCGCCTGCTCCTTACTAATTTCCGGCAACTCCGACGTCACACCAGCAGCCGCCGCACCGGCGTACTTTGCCCAGGCACCGAACACCATGCGTTCGGACGCGTCGCGCGGGGCGACGCCCACGCCCTGGGTCTTTTCGGCAGCAGCGGCCGGGTCGCGCGCCTCGTCGTTGACAGCCATCGGCTGAGGCGCATCGGTGCGGCCTGCGACGGCGTCTTCGACGATGCGGATGACATCGGCGACGGAGGCGTCGCGAAGCGTTTGCACCTGCAGCGGTGGGATCTGGAAGTCGTTTTCCACCCGGTTTTTGATGCGCATGCCCATCAGGGAGTCGAGGCCGAGGTCGATCAGCGGCAGTTCGTCGGGCAGGTCCTCGGGGTCGTAGCCCATGGATTCGGACACGATGCCACGCAGGCGCTCGGCGACGGTCTCGCCGGAGGTGGGGTCCCAGCGCACGGCGTCGATGTCGTCGTCCTGGTCCTCGTCAGAGGCGGCGGCCGGGGTGTCGTCGATACGCGTGGGCTCCATGACGCCCTGAACCGGGGCGCGGTCGATGGTGGAGGCGAAACCCTCCGCAACCAGCGCGGAACCGTCGTACACCTTGACGGACACGCCGCCGAGCGAGGACGCCACCACAGTGGTCACCTCGCCGTCGGCGGGCAGGTAGCCGTGCTCTTCCGTAGCGACGACACGCGCACCCTCGGCTACCTCGGCCGCAGCGGACTCGATGAGTTGGTGCGGGCTGAAGACCTGGTCGGCGGCGGTCGCGAACGCGACCTCGCCGCTCGGCAGCGTCACACGGGAGCCCAAAAGCGACGTGCTTGCCGACGACGGCCTCGCCGGCGTCCAGTGATCCACCTGCTTAAACGCCATCTTCGGCGCGTCGATGACCTTGCCTGCGCCGTAGAAGGCGCCGAAGTCCACCGGCACGCCGCCGGCGTAGAGCTTGGCGGCGAGGTCCAAAAGCGACTCGAGCTCGTCGACCTTGCGCTTGGTGGTGAACAGCAGCTGGGCGTCCGGCTGGCCGGCGGCGAAGGCGGTGTTCATCATGCCCATCAGTGCAACCGGGTTCGGGGTGATCTCTACCAGTGTGGTGTGGCCGGCGGCGAACGCGGCTTCGGTGGCGTCCTGGAAGTAGACCGGCTGGCGGGTCATGCGGAGGAAGTAGGCGTCGCCGTGGATGGTCTGGCCGGGCTGGTAGACCTCGCCGCGGTCGACGGACGAGAACAGCGGGACACGCAGCGGTCGGGCGTCCAGGCCTGCGATTTCGCCGGCGAGCTCGCCCATGATCGGGTCAAGCGCGCTGGTGTGGCCGGCGCCGCGCACGTTGAGTTTGCGGGCGAACTTCTCCTCAGCGGTGAGTGCCTCGACGATGTAGTCGACGGCCTTCGACGGCCCGCCGACGGTGGTCATGCCGGGGCCCGCGTAGACGGCTGGCTCAACGCCTGCAGCCTGCTCATGCTTATCGACGAACTCCGCCAGCTCCTCGCGCGACAACTCCACAACCGCCATCGCGCCTTCTTGGTCGGTGCCGGCGATCATTTTTTCGCCCTCGCCCATGAGGCGGGCGCGGGCGGTGGCGATGAGGATGCAGTCCTCGTCGCTCAGCCCGCCGGCACCGTAGGCTGCGGCAATCTCGCCCATGGACATGCCCATGGTGGCGGCCGGGGTGATGCCGACGGAGGCCAGCAGGTCGGTCTGGGCGATCTGGATGGCGGTGATGGTGACCTGGCCGGTTTCGGTGTCGTAGGTCAGTTCGTCGTTATCAATGATCTCGAGCATGGACCAGCCGGCTTGGAACTTGACCATCTCGTCGAGTTCGCGCATACGGCGGGCGAACAGCGGCGAGCGGGCGATGAGTTCCTTGGCCATCTTGCGGTGCTGGGAGCCGAAGCCGGAGTAGACGAAGACGGGGCCCATGGGGGTCGGTGCGTCGGCGGATGCGATGCCGGGGCCGATCTTGCCGGCAGCGACCTGGCGCAGGCGCTTGACGGCGTCTTCGGTGGTGGTGGCCTGGACGACGGCGGCGGAGCGGCCGTGGTTGCGCTTGGCCAGGGAGCGCGCCACCGGGATGAGGTCGGTGTCGGGGCGGCCTTCGAGGAAGTCGGCGAGCGCGCCGACAGCTTCCTTGCGACGAGAGGGCAGCAGGCCCGACACCGGCAACGCCGCCGCAGCCACGCCCTCGAAGGACGGCTCGGTTTCGGGTGCCTGGGTGTCGTAGTCGGCCGGGTCGAAGTCGGCGACGACCACGTGCGCGTTCGTGCCGCCGAAGCCGAAGCCGGACACGCCGGCGATGCGGCGGCCGGAGTAGCGCGGCCACTCGCGCGGGTCCTGGACGACCTCGATGCGCTCGGTGTCGAAGTCGACGTAGCGGTTTGGGGCGGTGAAGTTAATGGACTCCGGAATCGTGTCGTGCTTGAGCGCCTCGATCACCTTGATCAGCGCGACGACGCCGGCGGCGGATTCGGAGTGGCCGATGTTGGACTTCGCCGACCCCAGCAGCAGCGGCGAGCCAGCGTCGCGTCCGCGGCCGAGGACTTCGCCGAGTGCGGTGGCCTCGATCGGGTCGCCGAGGATGGTGCCGGTGCCGTGGGCTTCGACCACGTCGACCTGCAGCGGATCCACGCCGGCGTCGTCGTAGGCGCGGCGCAGCACGTCTACCTGGGCGTCCGGGTTGGGGGCGGTCAGGCCGTTGGAGTGGCCGTCGGAGTTGGTGGCCGAGCCCTTGATCACGGCGATGATGTTGTCGCCGTCGGCGATGGCGTCGTCGACACGCTTGAGCACGATGAAGCCTGCGGCGTCGGCGCGGACGATGCCGTCGGCGTCGTCGGAAAACGCGTGGATGCGCCCGGTCGGCGAGATCACGCCCAACTCCGAAAACGCAAGCGAGGCAAACGGGTTGGCCAGGATGTTCACGCCGCCGGCTAGGGCGACGTCGGCTTCGCCGTCGCGAAGCGCGCGCACCGCGTGGTGCACCGACACCAGCGACGAGGAGCAGGCGGTGTCCACGTTCATGGACGGGCCGCGGAAGTCGTAGGCATAAGAGATGCGGTTCGGGATGACCGCGGAGGATGCGCCGGTCAGCGCGTACGGGTGCGCCTCGGCTGGGTCGGCGACGATGAGCATGCCGTAGTCGTTGTTGGACGAGCCGACGAACACGCCGACGGGTTCGCCGCGCAGCTTGCTGGGTGCGAGGCCTGCGTCTTCGAGGGCTTCCCACGCAACTTCGAGCATGATGCGTTGCTGCGGGTCCATGTTTTGGGCCTCGAGTGGGGAGACGCCGAAGAATTCGTGGTCGAAGGAGGCGATGCCGTCCATGTAGCCGCCGTCGGTGTTTTCTTCCGACATTTTGGTGCGGACGACGGGGTCGCCGAGGTATTCGTTCCAGCGTGGTGCGGGAAGTGGGCCGGTGGCGGAGCGGCCTTCGATGAGCATTTGCCAGAATTCGGCGTTGTTTTTGGCGCCTGGGAAGCGGCCGGCGGAGCCGATGATGGCAATGTCGTGGGTGCCAGGGGTCGCAGTTGCTTGACGACGACGCCTTACCGGCCCCTCCGCCTTCACCGCCGTCAGCGCCGCGGCGATCGCGGCGACGGTCGGGTACTGGTAGGCGATGGTCGGGTCTACGCGGCGGCCGAGGAGCGTTTCCAGTTCGCCGGAGAGGATCACGGCGTCGCGGGATGCGAGGCCGTAGGTCTCCAGCGGCGTGGTCGGGTCGACGTTATCTACGCCGGTGGCGCGCTCAACCCAGCTGGTGAGCCACTGAATCAGATCATGCTCGTTCATAACAGCTCAGACTATCGCCCACCGGCGGGGTTTTGTTACTGCGTTGCAGCGTGTTCGCGATCGGTGAATCGTTTCGCGTTGACGCGGCGGGCGATCTTGCCTGCCGAGGAGCGTGCGATCTCGCCCGGACCGTAGAACTCGACGACCTCCGGGGCGATGCCGTGCTTGGCGGTGACGGCGGAGCGGATGGCGTCGATGGCGGCTGCGTCGCCGTCGGCGGAGGCGTTGTCGGCGCGTTCGACCATGATGATGAGGCGCTCGACGTCGTCGCCAGGCACTGCGAATGCGGCGACGGAGTCCTTGCGCACGTGGTCGGTGGCCTCCATGACGGTGGCTTCGATGTCCTGCGGGTAGTGGTTGCGTCCCGCCACGACCACGAGGTCCTTGACGCGGCCGGTGATGTACAGGTGGCCGTCCAGCATGGTGCCCAGGTCGCCGGTGGCGCACCAGTTGTCCTTCGGCATGCCGTCCTGGATGGTTTCGCCGATGGTGTTGTGGAACGTCGCGGCGGTCTCCTCCGGGCGGTCCAGGTAGCCGGCGGCGACGTTCTTGCCGTGGACCCAGATTTCGCCGATGGTGCCGTCTTCGACCTCGTTGCGGGTCTCCGGGTCGACGATGGCGAAGTGCATCCAGTTCACCGGCTGGCCGTTCGACGCGGTAGCCACGCCGCCTTCCGCCGGGACGGCCTTGCCCTCTGCGAGTGCGTCGCGGTCGAACTCGATGAACTTCGGGCGCTCATCGGTGCGGTCGGTGGACACCAGCAGGGTGGTCTCGGCCAGGCCGTAGGACGGGCGCAGCACGGAGCGGTCGAGCCCGGAGGCGCTGAACGCGTCGATAAACGCGGTCACGCCCGCGCGGGTAACCGGCTCGGAGCCAATGATGATGCACTCCACGGCGGAGAAGTCGTACTGGTCCGCAGATTCCGGCGCGGCGTAGCGGGCGGCGAGGTCCAGCGCGAAGTTGGGGATCACGGTGTAGACGTGGATGTCGGCGAGGTCGTCGTCGCGACGCGACAGGCGCTCCACCCAACGCTTCGGCTGCTGGATGAAGTCGCGCGGGGCGAAGATCTCAATCTCCTGGCCCAGCACGACGCCGATCATGGCCACGATCATGCCCATGTCGTGGTGCAGCGGCAGCCAGGTCGGGATGCGCATCGGTGTTTCGAACTTCACCGCGTCGTTGATCTGCAGAACGTCGGTGACCAGCGCCTCGTTGGTGATCATCACGCCTGCCGGGTTGCGGGTGGAGCCGGAGGTGTACTGCAGGAAGCAGATCTGGTTCGCGGTGTCCTCCCCCGGCACCGGCGGGATTGGCTGGTAGGACTCGGCGAGCGTGTCCGGCAGGGAGTCCACGGCGATGACGCGGGGACGCTCGGTGCCGGGCAGGTCGGCGAAGTAGCGGCGCACAGCGGGGGCGGCGGCGGAGTTGGTGAGCACGATCTGGACGCCGGCGTCGCCAAGCACTGCGCGCAGGTGGCCCTCGTGGCCCGGCTCGGTCGGGTCGTACAGCGGCACCGGCACCTGGCCCGCGTAGAGCGCACCCATGAAGCCGAAGACGTACTCGGCGGAGTTCGGCGCCATCAGCGCGACGCGTGCGCCCGGCTCGCCGACCTGGGCGAGGCGTGCTGCGACGGCCTTGATGCGGGTGTTGACCTCGGAGCGGGTGAACGTTGTTTCCACACCAGCTGGGTCGGTGGAAAAGTCCCACGCGCGGACGTTGATCGCGTCGCCGCCGCCGGCCTGCAGTTGGGCCTGGTGGATCATTTCGGCGAGTCGGGGCAGGGTGAAGTGTTCTGGCAGGGCGATGTCGCCGTCGGGGCCGATGAATTGGGCGGTCAGTTGCTGAAGATCCATCGAAAAACTCCTTGTTTTACACCTGTATTCGAGTTACAAACTCTCTACCACGTCACGGACCCAATTGACAGCCCACTCGGGCACTGTCGAGCCCGGAATCACGTCCGGATTTGTGGCATATAGTGCATGATTGCCGTTAGCCGAAATGAGTGCGTTTGCGCGTTCGATCGCGTTGCCTACACCCAGTGGGGCGTCGCAAACGGTGTCGTTCGGCGCGCAGATTTCGTAGGCACGATCCTCCACGAGACCGAAGCCGCCGGGGCGTGGTCCGGTCATGGTGGCGCCGGGGGTGACGGCGTCGGCGACGCGCTGCAGCGGCTGCAGGACGATCTCCGCGCCGGTGCCGTGCACTTCGGCGCCGGGGTTGATGCCCACGCCGTTTTCTCGGCGTCCGTCGGCGATCATCATCGCGCCGAGCAGACGGTCCGGGTTGATCGGACCCTCGCTATTGCCTATCGACGACGCCACGTCCCCCACAATCACCGCACCCTGCGAAAAGCCCGCAATGATGAACTTTGTCGACGAGCAGGTGCGCGCCACGAAGTCCAGTTCGCCTCGCAGTTTCGCGGTGCCCTCGGCGCGGGAGTCGTCGTAGGTCATCTCGGCGCGGCCGTGCGCGGTTTGGATGTTGCGGAACTGCGCGGTGTACGGGACGGTGAACACGCGCACGTGGTTGATGTCGTACATCTCCTGCAGCGGGCGGGTGATGGACAGCATGAAGCTGGCCGGGTTGGCCTGGGGGTTGAACGGGTCGTCGTCTGCCGCGGATTCCCAGGTGCCCGGTACGGAGATGACTTCGACGGCGGGGCACCAGTCGGGCTCGTCGATACGCTCGGGCGCGCTGGTTTCCGGCGGTTTGCTCGCAGAGGGCAGCCCGTCGTCGCTGGTGGTGCGCCACTGGTAAATGCCCAGGCCGATAAGCGCCAGCACCACAATCACGGCAGCGACGACGACAACGTTGCGCGATCGGCGCATGAAAACTCCTTACACGTGCGGGGTTAGCCGCACAGGTTGGCGCGAGCGGTGTCGCTGAGCAGGGTCGCTACGGTGCCTGCGTCCATGTCGGTGCGGCGCTGTTCGACCAGTTGCCCGGCGACGGCGTCGCGGGTGATCGTATCGTCGTCGCACACGGTAAACCCGGTTGCTGTGAGTTGGTCTTCAAGACCGTCGACGTTCACCCCGTTTTGCCTGAGGTGATCCAGAAACGCCTGCTCCTCCGGCGCGTATGAAGGCACCTGGGTGGGCACGGTTTCCACTTCCCGTGCGGGTTGGTCGCCGGCGCCATTGCGTGACGACGACCCCGGCGCCGCAGCCGACGACGCCGTCGCGGATTCCGTCGCGGACGCGGTACCCGACTCAGTGGCCGAGGTGGCCGTTTCCGTGGCTGAGGTGGCCGCAGTTTCGGTGACGTCCTCGGAGTCCACGGTGGCTCCACCGCAGGCGGTGAGGGCGGCGGTGCAGGTGATCGTCGTCAAGCAAAGGGCGAATTTGCGCATTACTTCTTCCTTACGTTGACCACACCGTTGACCTGCTCAACCGTGCCGTGCTGGAAGTCGATGGTCAGACCGCCAGCCGGGATCTTCGCCATGTCCTTCACCGGCCAGCCGAGTTCGCCCTGCTCGTAGCCACGCTTGCCCCACTCGTTGAAGATGTCGCCCTTGAGAATCGTGTGGGCGCCGGTGGCAGCGGACCAGTAGATGTTGCCGTGCTCGAACTCCTGGAAGAAGCCGCCCTTGATGGCGATCTCATTGGACTTCGGGTAGCCGAGCTCGGAGGTGGCGGTGCCGATCTCGCCGTACTTCTCGCCGATCGCACCGTGGACGATGTAGTGCTTGCCGTCCGGGTTGCGGGTGAGGTAGCCGCCCTGGAACTTCTGCACGTAGCCGTCGCCAACCTTGTTGGCCTCGGCAACCGGGTACTTCAGGTCGCCGGTCTCGTAGCCGTTGGCACCCCATGCCTTGAACATGTCGCCCGGGATGGCGTAGGCGCCGGTGTTCGCGGTCCAGTAGACGGAGCCGTTTTCGAAGTGGACGAAGCGGCCCTGTCCGTCCGGTGCCTGGAGCTCGCCGGTGGTGGGGAAGCCGAGCCAGCCAGCGGCGCCGCCGAGCGCGTTGTACTTGGCCAGGATTGCGCCGTACAGGGCGTGCGCGCCGGTGTTCGGGGACCAGAACGCAGTACCGCCGCGGAAGTCCTGGGCCTTGCCCTTGCCGTCCTTGCCCGCGTTGTACTCGTCGTTGACACAGGTGCCGATGACGCCGGACTTGGTCTCTTCTGCGATCGCACCGATCGGGTTGCACTTGGAGCCACGGTCAGCCTCCGGCACGTCGAGGGCGTTAGCGATGTACGGCCATGCCTGTGCCATCTCGAACTGCCAGTACTCCCACGAGTGCACGCCAGAGGGGCGGAAGCGCACGATCGGCTTGACGGAGGTGCGCGAGGCGTAGTCCACGAACGTCTGGGTGGACAGGCGCGAGATGACCTCCAAGCCCATGCCGGCAGCGTTCGCGCGGCCCTTGGCCACGGATTCAGCGTTGCCGTAGTCGTCGCGGCCCGAACCGGAGGAGACGTAGACCGTCATGTCCTTCAGGTTCTCAATGCCCAGCTTCGGGTCGTGGTCGATCCAGTCCTGGGAGCCCAGCGGGCCCCACATGGCCTCGGCGCTGTAGCCGCCGGCATCCAGCTGCGCGGCCTTGATCGCGGACGGCATGCCGGTGGTCGTGGTGTCCAGGTAGCCGGAGAACGAGCCGACAAAGTTAAACAGGTGCGGGTTGCGCTCAGCCAGGTTGACTGCGGCGGTGCCACCCATGGACAGGCCGACAACGGCGCGCTTGCCGTTGGAGCGGAACTCGTTGTTCAGCACCGGGACGAGCTCCTTGGTCAGGAACGTCTCCCACTTGTAGTGCTTGCCGTTGTTCTCCCGCTGCCAGTCGGAGTAGAAGGAGGACTCGCCGCCGACCGGGAGGATGACGTTGACGTTCTTGTCGGCGTAGAACTGCTCGATGTTGGTTTCGATGGTCCAGCCGTTTTCGTCGTCACGCGCGCGCAGGCCGTCGAGCGCCCACACTTCCGGGAACTTCGCGGTCGGGTTGGAGTGCCAGTCACGTGCCAGCAGGATCTGCACCTGGATGAGTTCCTTCGGCATGGCCGCGGACTTGATGAATACGGCTACGCGACGGCTGGTGATCCACTCGATGCGGTCCACCTTCACGCCCTCCGGCAGGCCGGGGATCTCGGGGTTCTTCTCCACCTCGATCGGAGTGCGCTTTGGCGGGTCGGACGGGCGCAGACCGTCGGAGATGCCGCGGTTCGACGACAGCGACGAAAGGTCCGAGGACTGTGCTTGGGCGGTGACTGCGGCCGACGGCGCCAGCGTGAGAGCCAGCGCGGCAGGCAGCAGGGCTGCGGTGAGCCTGGTGGGGGTGATCCGGTTGTCTCGCATGAGTCTCCTACCTCGTCGGGCTACTTGTGTCACAAGAGTATCGCCCTAAATCTTAAGTTTCACTTGAGGGTTTAATCGAGCGCGACACGCGGGGCGTTACTGCAAACACTTCCGCAAACACCTCTACAAACAACAAAAGGCGCGTGCGGAACACATCCGCACGCGCCCTCACCTGGCCGGAAATCCGGGAACTACCAGGCGTTCATCACATTCAGAATGCGCGGCTTGGTGGCCTCGAGCTGGCTGCCAAACTGATCCCAGTTGTGCAGGCCGGTCGGGGTGAACACGGCAGTGTGCTTCACGCCGGTCACGGTGGCCTTGGCGGACCAGGCGCGCGTCGTCGCGTTGGCAACGCCCTCGAGCGCGATGCCGGCGGCTTGGTGCTGCGGCAGGTACTTCGCGTCGGCCGGGCCCGGCACGGCGGAGCCAGCGGAGACGTACACGTCCTTGCCGCGCAGGTTGCCCATGTTCAGGAACGGATCGTTTTCAAAGCGGCGCGGGTTCAGCGAGGAGCCCCACATGGCGTTGACGTTGTACATGCCGCCATCCAGGAGCGCGGCGCGCAGCGCGGTCTGACCACCCGGGATGGTGGTGGCCAGGTAGCCCGAGTAGGACAGCACCTGACGGAACTGGTTCGGGTGCAGCGCAGCCAGGTTGACCGCGGCGGTGCCACCCATGGACAGGCCGAGGATGGAGTTGTTCGTCGGCGACACGCCGAAGTGCTGCTGCAGGTACGGCGGCAGCTCCTTGGTCAGGAACGTGTCCCACTTGTAGGTCACCGGGTTGTTGAAGTCGTAGGTCGCCGGGGCGTTCCAGTCGGTGTAGAACGACGACTGTCCACCCACCGGCAGCACGAGGGTGATGTTGTGGTTAACAAAGGTGCGTGCCGCGTTGACGTCGTTGAGCCACGCGTTGGTGCGCTCCGTCGCACGCAGGCCGTCGAGCATGTACAGGCCCGCGTTGCCGCCGCGCTGTGCGGGCTGGATCTGAACCGGGATGTGGCGGTTCATAGCGGCCGACCACACGTTGCAGCGCTGGACCCAGTAGCCCACCCGGTCCCAGGTGCAGCCGGGGCGCAGCCAGTCGCGGTTGGCCGCGGCGGCCTGTGGCGCGCTCACGATGGAGATCGCGCTGAGGATCGCGACCAGCACCGCAGTGAGTTTGCGGCGCACGGAGGTTCGAGTGTTCATGCATTCCCCTCGAGACGTGTTTTCAGGCAAAAGACACGTTCACGTTACCAACCCGAAACATAGTCCGCTATTCACTTGGTCGGCCAGGCGATTTGTCGGGTGGGGCTGGTGTGACTGAGGTAGTGCGTGGGGTCGTCGTCAAGCGTGAGCGTGCGGCCCGGGCCCAACGAGTAGCGGACGTTGGCCCAGAAGCGGTCCCAGCTCATGGGTTCGCGGGAGGTGGCCAGCAGGTCGGCGATGTCGTCGCTACGCAATGCTTCGCGCGCGTCCTGCGCTTTTTGCTTATCGACGAACTGCGGCAACTTGTCCAAATCCGCATCCGTATCCGCCACCTGCCACTCCAGGCCCAGTTCCTTGTCGTGGCCGATGCGCCCGTCCGGCACGCGTGGCATACGAGCGGCGATTGGAGTGGCCAGGCCGACCGTGTCCAGGATGCGGGTGTTCAGCGGCGCGTTCATGCTGGTCATACCAAGGTTGACCATGTAGGCGGTCAGTTCCAGATCGCGCTGGTCGGTTGCGTCGGGCTGGCGCTCGCGCACAAACCACTTGTAGCGCGTTGGATCAGAGCTCACGACGGCCAGGCTGATCTGGGCGGCGTCCTCGTCGAGGCCTTGCTCGATGGCCTCGTTCCAGTCCCACATGAGTTTCGAGCCGAGGAAGTCTTCGGCGTACAGGGGTGGGTCGCCGGCGTCGCGGCCGACGGCCATGGTCCAGAAGTCGCGCTCGTCGACAATGCCGAGTTCCTTTTCGCCGTTGTTGTATGGCTCCCAGTCGATGGGATGCGCGCGCAGGACGATCACGCTGGCCCACACGACAAGCGCGGTGCCGACGGCGGCGGTGACCTTGGTGTACGGCACCGCCATCACTGGCAGCAGCAGCGCGAACAGGGGCAGCAGCCACATGCGGCCGTGCATGAAGTCGCCGCCGACGCGCAGTACGTACAGCATGTGCGCGAGTGCAACGCCGGTGGTCAAACACACAATTGCTAATCGACGCCCCCTCGCACCCCACAACAACCACACCGCCACCGCAGCAGCGCCGAGGAGAGGCAGGGCCAGCCAGTAGTAGCCGAAGAAGTCCGCAAAGTACTCCCAGCCGCGGGCCCATTCAGAGCCGCTGGCGGACTTGGCCACCGCGGTGTGCGGGGTGATCAGGCCGTAGTAGCCCATGCGGAACAGTTGGTAGCCGGCGGGAACCGGCAGCGCTACGGCGAGGATGCCTAGCGTTTTGCGAGGGCTAAACGCGATGAGCATGATGCCTGCCACCCCGCCGTAGAGCGCGAGTTCGGGGCGCACCAGCCAGGACAGGCCGGACCAGAACGCGAGGAAGTAGCCGGCGTAGGGTGCGCGGCGTTTGACGGGTTCGGCCCACGCGACGAGTGCCGCCCACCAGATGGCAATCCACAGCAGCGACATGCCCCACTCGAGCCCGGAGGTGGCAAAGTCGCGCGCGGGCGGCAGCGCAACATAAATGATGATGCCGAACGGGATGACGGGGCCGACCCTGCCCCAAAACTTGCCGGAGGCGTACGCGGCGGTAGCGGCGGCTGCGGCGGTGCACAGCAGCGCCAGCCACATGGCGATGCTTTCCAGGCGCGCATCCGTGAGCCACCCGAACAGCGTGATCAGGTACTGCCACAGGGTGGAGGTGTTGGCCTCGACGCGCTCGCCGGCGTTGAACACGGGACCGTTGCCGGCCAACAGGTTGCGCACGGTGCGCAGGACGATCAGACCGTCGTCGGACATCCAGCGGCGGGTCCAACCGCCCCAGAATGCGGCAACGCCCGCCACCACGGCTGCGGCGAGCGCGGAGATGCGGGCGTTTTTAGTCATTGCGCAGATGTTACTGCGTTTTGTCCTACCAACCTAAGTTCGGCACAACGTAGACCGCCATGACGATGCAGAAGATCCAAGCTGCGGCGAGAAGCTGCAGCACTCGGTCCTCGAGGGCGATCTCGTCGGGTGCACCGCCCTGGCCGCCGTCGACCACGGAGGCGTAGCGCAGGATCGCGATCACGAACGGCACCATGGATACCTGGTACCAGATGGCGGCGGTGCCCTCGACGGAGTTGGAAAGCTGGAAGCCCCACAGTGCGTAGGACATGACCACGGCGGTGGCGGACAGGGTCCAGACGAAGCGCAGGTAGGTTTCGGTGTAGCCCTGCAGCGAGCGGCGGATCTCCGCGCCGGTTTCCTTGACCAGCAGCAGTTCTGCATAGCGCTTGCCGGAAGCCATGAACAAGGAACCGAACGCGGCGACCAGCAGGAACCACTGCGACAGCTCGATGTCGGCAGCGACACCGCCGGCCATGGTGCGCAACATGAAGCCGGAGGACACCAGGGCGATGTCAATCACCGGGATGTGCTTCCAGCCGAAGCAGTAGCCCAGCTGCAGCGCAATATAAATACCGATGACCCAGGCCAGTGCAGCGCCGTCGGTGGCCAGCAGCGACAGGCCGAGCGCCGCCACGATAAGCAGCGCGGCCATGGCATAGGCCAGGTTGATCGGCAGCATGCCGGAGGCGATCGGGCGGAAACGCTTCGTCGGGTGGCGTCGGTCCGACTCGACGTCGCGGGCGTCGTTGATCAGGTAGATCGAGGACGCACCGAAGCAGAACACGATGAACGCCAGCAGGATGTCCACCACGGTGTGGCGGGTGAACGCTTCCGCGCCGGCAGCCAACGGTGCCGCCAGCACGAGGACGTTTTTCACCCACTGCTTGGGGCGCAGCCCCTTGATCATCGCGTCGACGAGGTTCTTCGGTGGGGTTTTCTTCATCACCTGGTCCACACCTGAGGTGTGGGGTTCAGACTTCAGCAGCGGCTCGTCGATAGGTTCTTGCGTGTGTGCCACTTAAATCCTCTTCTCCGCTTCAATCACGGCCTTGGCCGTCCCCGCGCCGAGCAGTGCGCCGGCGAGGGTGTCGGTCGGGTAATGGACGCCGAGCACGTTACGCGACAGCATCATTACGGGCACCAGCAGCCACGGCCACTTCTTTCCGGTGATGTTGGCCAGGTGCGCGGCGGCGGCACCCGTGTTCGCGGCGTGCGAGGACGGGAACGATAGTTGGGAGGGCGTTCCCACCCCGATCTTCACCCGCGGGTCATTCGGGCGTGGGCGTCGCACGATGCGTTTGAGCACCACGGTTGCAGCGTGCGCGGCGAAGGTGCCGACGCCAAGTGCGAGCCACTTTGAGCGCCGTTGCTTATCGACGTCCCCAATGCTCGTTGCGATGGCGCCAGCCATCGCAACACCCAACCATCCAAGGTCGTGCTCACCGAAGTATGAGAGCACACGGGCACCTTTGGCGGTGGCGGGAGAATAGAGCGCGTCCTGGATGGCGACGAGCAGGTCTGTTTCCTTACTGGGCATCGAACACCTTCCCCCAGTTGTCGTGGCTGGTCAGGTCTTCGCGCGCGTCGCGGTAGATGCGCTTGAGTTCCGGCCAGCGCTGCTTGATGTCGGCGCGCAGCTGCTTTTGCTCTTCAACAAGTTTGTCGGCGAGGGCCTTGTCGCGCTTGCGGAAGGCCACGCCGGTGCCGCCGGCGGTAGACACGGTTGCCGAGTCCACGCGTGCCAGGGTGTACCAGCGGGCTTCCTCCGCGGTGAGGTTCAGCTGCGGGGCATCCCAGTGGGCGCGGTCTTCGTCCTTACGCAGGTGCAGCAGCGCCTTGACGGCCCACGGGATCTTCTTCACCTTGGCCAGGCGGCCGCCCATTTTGTTGGTCGGCACACCCGGCGCGCCGGTGGGTGCGGGCAGTTCGGTCGCGGACGGCAGGACCTGCGCGTCGGAGTACTCGCTGCGGATCTTCTGGATGCGCGGCAACGAGGATTCGAGGATGTCGAAGAGTTGGTCCGGGCCCTTCAGGAAGTCACGCATTGCCTCGTTTTGGATGGCGATGGTGGAGTACTCCATGCAGAAGTAGTGCTTCGCCGTGGACTTCTGCATGTTCTTCAGCATCGCCTCGGGGTTGTCCGGTCCGTAGATGGAGGCGACGATGAGGCGGTTGCGCATGTGGAAGTAGGCCTGCCAGTCGATGGCGTCGTCCTTGTCGGCCCAGGCCATGTGCCAGATGGCAACGCCCGGCCAGGTGACGGTTGGGAAGCCCGCTTCCTTGGCGCGCAGGGCGTACTCGTTGTCGTCCCACTTAATAAACAGGGGCAGCGGCAGGCCCATCTTCTCTGCGACGACGCGCGGGAACAGGTTCATCCACCAGCCGTTGTAGTCCACGTCGATGCGGCGGTGCAGCGGGCGCGAGGTGGTCTTACGCGGATCCAGATCCTCTTCCTCAGTGCCCACGTAGCCGAGTGGGTACTTGGCAAAGTCGTGGTCGTACACGGCGTGCTTGGCTGCGGAGAACATGAAGATGTTCGGGTCGACGGTTTCGCCGGTGGTGCGCAGCTGGGAACGGTCCTGCAGGTTGAGCATCTGGCCGCCGACCAGGATCGGCTGCTTGGCGTAGCGCGCGGCCTGCACGGAGCGCACGATGGAGTCCGGCTCGATGGCGATGTCGTCGTCCATGTACAGGATGAACGGCGCGTCGGTGCTGTTGAGCGCCTCGTACATGATGCGCGAGTAGCCGCCGGAGCCACCCAGGTTGCCCTGGTGGAAAATTTGCAGTTTGCCACCGAGATTCTTCTCCGCTTCGGCGAAGTCCGGCTCGTCCGCCGGGTGCTGGTTGCCCTGGTCGGGCATGAGCACATTGCTAATCGACGCCTCCACGTACGGGTCCTCAGCCAACGCATGCAACGCGTTGACCGCATCCCGGGGACGGTTAAACGTGGGGATGCCAACGGCGACTTGTTTGGGTTGGGGTGGGACCACGGTGCCGTCGTCAAGCACTTGCTCTTGCGGCTCCTGCGGGGAGCACCACGCCGCATCGCTGATGCGCGTGTCCTCTTCGGCGGTGATGTCGAACCACAGCCAGCCGCCGTCCTCGAAGTTGCCCAGCTTCAGCGGGATCTCCGTGTAGCCGGTCGCGTCCACATTGGTCACGCTGATGCGGGTGCCGTCGTGCTTCGAGCGGTACACCGAAATCGTCGCACGACCCTGAACCGTCATCGCCAGGACGACGGTGTCCAGCTGCGACCAGCGGCGCCAGTAGCTCGCCGGGAACGCATTGAAGTAGGTCTCGAAGGAAACCTCGTTGCCCGCAGGAACCTCAAAACTCGTCCGGTCCGACCAGCGCAGGCGCTGCTTGTTCTGCTCCTGCTCGATCAGGTACAGCATGCGCACGTCGTGCGGCTCGCCCTTCTTCGGCATCAGCACACGCGCAAGCGTGTCTACCGCGAGGTTGTTGCTCGTTTCCACAGCTCTCACTTTCTATTGTGGGCAGTCGGAGTTAAGCGTAATCGCTGGGCGCCGAATCTCCCGCTGTGGCTCGCGGGGTGTCGGCCGATGTCGGCGCCGTGGGCTACGGTTGCCACGGTTGTCACAACGTTTTTGAACGGAAAGCGAACGGAAAGCACAGGCATGTCTGTATCTCTCGAGCACGCCCCGACCGGGGTGGTTGCGTCGTTTCGTTATGCGTTTTCTTCGGGGACGCGGCTTCGTCGTGAAGTACTTGCCGGGCTCACCGTCGCACTCGCCCTGATCCCCGAGGCCATCGCGTTTTCGATCCTGGCCGGCGTCGACCCCGCCGTCGGCCTGTTCGCCTCCGTCACCATGGCTGTGACCATCGCGTTTACCGGCGGGCGGCCGGCGATGATCTCCGCCGCAACCGGCGCAGTCGCCCTCGTCATCGCACCCGTCTCGCGCGAGTACGGCATGGACTACTTCATCGCCACCGTGCTGCTCGCCGGCGTGTTCCAAATCATCCTGGCGGCACTCGGCGTGGCGAAACTGCAGCGCTTCATCCCGCGCTCAGTCATGGTTGGTTTTGTCAACGCCCTCGGCATCCTCATCTTCGCTGCGCAGATGCAGCACCTTATCGACGTCGCCTGGCCCGTCTACGCGCTCACCGCCGCCGGCCTGCTCATCATGGTGTTCTGGCCGAAAATCACCAACGCGGTCCCCGCCCCGCTGGTTACCATCGCGGTGCTGACCGTCGTGGTTGTGCTTGCCGGCATCACCGTGCCCACCGTCTCCGACATGGGCGAACTACCCCGCTCCTTCCCCGCCATGATGATCCCGCACGTGCCGCTGACGTGGGAGACGTTCCAGATCATCGCGCCGTACGCGCTGGCCATGGCAATCGTGGGCCTGTTGGAATCGCTCATGACCGCAAAACTTGTCGACGACATCACCGACACCCATTCCGACAAAACCCGCGAATCCTGGGGCCAGGGCGTGGCCAACATCGTCACCGGCCTCTTCGGCGGCATGGGTGGCTGCGCCATGATCGGCCAAACCCTGATCAACTCTCGCGAAGCCGGCGCCCGCACCCGCCTGTCCACCCTGCTGGCCGGCGTGTTCCTGTTGGTTCTCCTGCTGGCGTTCGGCGATGTTGTGGGCATCATCCCGATGGCCGCGCTCGTCGCCATCATGATCGTCGTCTCCCTTGGCACGATCGACTGGCACTCCATCCACCCGCGCACCCTCAAACTCATGCCGGTGTCCGAAACCATCGTCATGGTGGTCACCGTTGCCGCCACCTTGATCACCAGCAACCTCGCCGTCGGAGTGGTGCTCGGCGTGGTCACCGCCATGATCATGTTTGCCCGCCGCGTCGCCCACCTCGCGTCGGTAGAGAAGGTGGCGGAGCTCGACACTGATGGCGACGGCCGCATCGACACCCGCACCTACCGCATCCACGGCCAACTCTTCTGGGCATCCAGCAACGACCTGGTCTACGCCTTCGACTACGCCGACGACGCCGACCACATCATCATCGATCTCAGCCACGCCGAAATCTGGGACGCCTCCACCGTGGCCACTCTCGACTCCATCACCCAGAAGTTCCACAACCGCGGCAAAACCGTCACCATCACTGGCCTCTACGGCCCCAGCAAAGACCGACTCGACCGCCTCACCGGCCAACTCCCGTAGGCTCTTCGCCATGAAGCCTTACAACTACAACGGCGATTACGACGCCGACGGCCTCCCCATCGGGGGATCTGGAGACCGGAGTGGAACTGGCGGCGGACAGGGTGGCGGATTTCTCGGGGGAAGCTCGGTTGATCGCTCGCCACTCGGCGCCCCCAATGAACACCGCACCCCCGGCACGCCCGCCCGCAACTACACCATCGGCGCAATCCTCATCGCCATCTGCGTGCTGTCCTTTTCGTTCCTTTCCGGCGCAACCGCCGTGTTTGTCGGCATCTTCGGTGCCATCGCCGGCGCCGTCTTCCTCATCATGGGTGTTCAAGGCAGCAACGACGCCCCCAACCTGGAGCAGCACTACTTCGACTCCCAACCCGACGTGGACTGGGACGACAACTTCAAGCGCGAGTTCGGCGACGGGCGGTAAGTGGTTCGGCTACGGGCCTAGCGCCCCGATCGGCACAACCACCACACCGTCCGCTCGACGGTGTGCAGGCCCACCAGAGGTGACAACGAGCAACACGGTGTCCTGTTCAAGCTGTTCGTCAAACCTCTTAAGGGTGTCTGCCGCGTGATCGAGAATTTCCGGCGTGTACCCAAGCTTGACCTCAACCAGGATGTCGACGCCTTCGTAGTTCACCACCGCATCAACTGGGCTGTGTCAAATTCTGTGGACGGGTAAACCCGTTGTGTTTGGTT
>NZ_KV789275.1:0-695 GCF_001807545.1 Corynebacterium sp. HMSC08F01
CTCAAGGGCCTGCGCGCCCGCGTGGAGGAGATCGGTGGGGAACTTTCGGTGGAGGGCAACGTCCTCGCCGCGACACTGCCTGTGGAGGAGCAATGACGCTGCGCGTAATGCTTATCGACGACCACCCGGTCGTCCGCGCCGGCCTTCGCGCCGTTCTCAACTCGTTCGGCGATATGGAAGTGGTGGCTGAGGCCGCCGACGGCGATGTTGAGGTGCCGGGAGACGTGGACGTGGTGGTCTCCGACATTCAGATGCCCGGCGCGTCCGGAATCGACCTGACCCGCCGTTTGGTCAAGGCGGGCGGGCCGCCGGTGCTCATCCTGACAACCTACGACACGCAGGCTGACGTGGTCGCGGCGGTGGAGTCCGGCGCGATGGGCTACCTGCTCAAAGACGCGCCGGAGGATGAATTGCATGACGCGGTGGTGCAGGCGTCGAAACGCAAGCGCGTGCTCTCTCCGCAAGTGGCGAATGTGCTGGCAGACCGTCTGGTCAACCCCGACGAGGCTCTGTCCGCCCGCGAGATCGAACTGCTTCGCGCACTGCAGACGGGCGCGTCGAACCGGGAGATCGCCGAACAGCTCTTCATCTCCCAAGCCACGGTGAAAACCCACCTGATCCACATCTATTCAAAGTTGGGGGTTGACAACAGAACAGCTGCCGTAGAGCAAGCTCGGCAGCGTCGCATCATCTAA
>NZ_KV789276.1:0-5395 GCF_001807545.1 Corynebacterium sp. HMSC08F01
CCATGTCCAAAATGTTCATGGACATAACACTGCTAGCACAATCCCGAACACCACTAGCAGACCAGGAGAACACCACCCCAACGCTCATCGTCTAGCACCCCGAAACACCAGCTAGACGATCAGCCCCATAACGACAAACAACCCCAACACCACCAGGGCAAACACAGAGGCCGAAACGAGATCGTCTAGCAGCATCACAAGCCCAGCTAGACGATCAGCCCACAGACGCGGAAACGCCCGCCGGTGTCGAATCCGGCGGGCGTTTCTATGCCTGGTTTTTAGTTCTCGTTGGTCTCGCGGCGACGGCCGAGCGCCATGTAGGCGCCACCCACCAGCATCAGCAGGACGCCGAGGGAGATCACGGCGCGCATCGGCGTACCGGTATCCGCAAGATCACCGTCGCGCTCCTTGCTGGAGGAGGAGGTGGTGGTCTTCTTCGTGGAAGTCGAACCCTTCGCAGCAACGCGGTTGGAGTTGTTGCTTGCGTTCTTCGCGGACGTGGTGCGGCCCGTGGAGCGGCTCGGGGTGGTCTTCAGCGGCAGTGGCGTCGCCGAGGACTTCGTGGTCTTCGCACCGCCACCGGCACCTGCGAGACCCGCGGCACCGGCCATTGCGGCAGCCGGGCCGAGAACCTTGGTGGCAATCGGCTTGAACTCATCAATCGCCTTCAAAATCTGCTGCGGACGGTTCAACGTGGTCACGTTCGGGTCACGCGGCAGGACGATCTCTGCGGTCTTTGCGCCCGGCTCGATGAGAATCTCTGCGTTGTTGTACCCCTTAGGAGCTTCCTTCAAGGTGAGCTGGATCAGCTCTTCCTTCTTACCCTTGTCGTTCAGACCGAAAATGACGTTTGCACGACCATCAGTCCCAGTCCGGCCGGCGATTCGGCCATCCGTGCTCTTAAACTCTGCACCTTCGACTGCCTTGTCGTCAGCAGTGCGCACGAAGACTTCCATGGACCATTTCCCCTTGGAGTCGACTGGTCCAGTCTCCGGCTTGTCTTCTGAGGGGTTCGCGGGGGTTGCCTTGGGGGCCGGAGTTCCGTCCGGCGTACCCGGTTTCGCGCTCCCCGACGGCTCGGTTACCGAAGTCTCGGTCGTTTCAGTCGTGGTTGCAGTTGCTGCACCAGTCTCCGGGTTGTCGCGGCCAGGAATCTTAAGACCAGCGATGCCGGCGAAGTTGTCGGCTTCGTTGCCATTGTCTTCAACGCCAGCGACAGTGTTGTCCTTCACGTGGATAGCGGTCGCGTCGTCGTCGGCAAAGACGAACTCGCCGTCTTCGTTCTTGTAGGCGTAGTTCAGTGCCTTTACCTTCGGCAGGGTTGCCTTTTCCGGCACTGTCACAGCGGCGTGGGTCGCGGCTGGAGCCTTCTCGTCGACGTCGAGGTGCCACAGGTAAGCCTCGCCCTTGTCGTTGGTGGACAGGGCGACAAGCGAGGTCTCGTTCTTCTCACCGTCGGCAGCCCATGCGGCGGGCTTGCCGGCTTCCTTCACGCCGTCGATCTTCAGCGGCTTAGTGGTGAACGCGAGCGGGGTGTTCTTGGCGCCCGACTTATCGTCGGAAAGATCCAGGGTGTACACCTTGTCCTCGCCGAACAGCACAAGCGTGCCGCCAGCGGTGAAGGCAGCGGTGTCGATCTTGGTGGCGTCGTCACCCTTGAGGTCGATCTTGCCCAGATCCATCAGACCACCATCGTTGGCGTTAATGCGCAGCAGGTGGCCGGCGTCCTTGCCCTCCTCGTCCTGGGAGATGGCGTACAGCAGCTTGTTTTCAGGGTGGCGCGCAAGAGCGGTGTAGGTGCGGCCCTTGGAGTTGTACTGCGCGCCAGAGGTACCGGTGCCGTTACCCGGCGTATCCAAGAACAAGGCAGCAAATGCCTTTGCAGCATCCGAGATGCTCGAGTCCTTGGCTGGGGTCTGCGTCACCGGCGCGGCCGAATCCGCCACGGGGGTGTTGGCGGTGGCCGGGGTGGTTGCTGGGGTCGTCGATACGCTGCTCGCATTGCTTGTCGACGACACCGGGTCCACCGCAGCAGACGACGTCACAGGCGCAGTCTCCTTCGCAGTAGCGCTCTCCTGCGCGTTTGCGACCGGCACGAGTGCGATCGAGCCTGCGACTGCTGCCGCGAGCGAAAGCCCGACGGCACGTTTTGCCTTGGATGTTGCTGCCATTATTACCTCTCGAGAATAGAAAAAGCGCGCACGAGCGCCCCCAAAAACCACATATGAATGTATACGCCAACCTTGGACTTCACAATACATCCCGAACAAAAGCGAAACCCGCCTACTCGCCGAGCAATTTGCATCGGTTTCGTAGGCGGGTCAGCTTTTACGCTTCAGCCGGTTCCGCAGGCTCCTCAGGCTTGGCGGTCTCCGTTGCCTCGGCCTTGTTGTTGGAGCTGCTGCCCTCGGTCTCTACGTTCCAGCCGAGCTGGCAGCTGGCGTAGTACAGACCCATGATCAGACCAGCCACAGCCAGGAGGCCAACACCGGCAACCGCAGCCGGGGCGGCCGGGTTGATCTGGGACAGCTGGCGGTTGACCTGGTCGATCTGCGCCTGGAACTGGTTGAACACAGACGGGACTTCAATGTTCACGTTCGGCATCACGCTGCGCACTGCCTCGTTGGCCTGTGCGGCCGCGGCGTTGAGCTCGTCTTCGAACATCACACCGATACCACCGGCGACTGCACCGAGAAGGCCGATCGGCACCAGCCACGCAACCGGGTTGGATACCGAGGATGCGGTGGCCAGGCACTTGCCCAGGGAGCTGCCGTCCTCGCCAACAATTTCGTTGTCCCTGCCGATACCGCCACCTGCAGCGATGTCGCCGTTGCCCTTCTCAAACTGCAGACCGATCACGATTTCCTTCTGGGACGGATCATCCGCAGCCGGACGCAGTTCGAACGGCTCGGAGAACTTGCCGCGAACCTTGAACGGCTTCGACTCCAGGGTCGAGCCCGCACGGGACGAGTTCTTCTCCGGATCACGCGGATCAATCAGACGCAGGTTGCCCGGGTTGTCGATCTCGAAGGTGTACTCACCCCACGGTGCAGACTCGAAGTAGACGTTGCCGTCTTCGTTGGTCTCGCCCGCGATGGACGGACCACCATCGGTCGGAACCAGCTTGACCTTCAGCCCTGCGAGGCCTTCGTTCTCGTCCTGCGTGCGGTTCTGGTTCTCATCAACCCATGCGATCAGGCGCAGGTTGTCAGCCAGCGGAGCACCCTGGTCAACGATGATGTGAGCGTTGCCCTTGAGGTTCTCGCGCGGGGAGATGATCAGCGTGGATGACGGGTCATCGCCGTAGTCCGGTTCACCCGCGAGGCCGCGGCCACGAGCCGGACGCGTCGGGAGTTCACCCGTTGCTTGTGCTTGGTTGTGGTGACGGACATTGTTAGCCAGACCTTCCGGGATCTCAGCAGTGAAGATCACACGCTGACCTGGCAGCAACGTGCCGTTGAAGCCTTCAGGCTTCTTAATCTTAAGATCCTTGACCTTCTTCAGCTGATCAGCTGGAACGTCGTTGCCATCCTTGTCCTTGGCATCGCCCTCAAAGATCGCGTCCTTAAGTTCCACGTTCACCATCGGTGCAGAACCGGTGTTCTGGATTTCGTAGGTGAACTTCAGTGCGTTGCCGACGCTCATACGAACAGGCTTGTCCGGGTTGGTAGCAAAGCGGGCGTTGACCTTCTTGTGCACCTCTGCCTTGATGAACTTGGTGTACGCCGAATCCGGTGCGGAACCTACCTTTTCACCAGTGGAGGTTTCACCGAAGGCGGTAGCGACGTTGTTGAAGTCGAACGCATCCTCCGGAGCCTTCATCTTGGCCTTAATCACCTCGGTTGCACCCGGGGCGAGCTCAGCAGTCCAGCCTTCCGGCATATTCAATTCGATGTTGCGCGACTGAAGTTCCGGATCATCGATCTCGATGTTCTTAATCGGCGTATCACCGGTGTTGGTGATGAAGAGCTCGTAGTAGAGATCCTCGCCGGGCAGGGTGGTCATGACATCGTCGACAAGATTGCCGTCCTTGTCCTTAACCTGGCCCAGGTTATCGGCGTCGCGGCCCCAGACCTGCTTCTCCAGTTTCAGGGAAGCATTCTTGGTCAGCTGGATTTCCGGCAGCTTCACGTCATCACCAGGGCGGACCGGCACCTTGATCTTGTCGATCTCGCGGTCGCTACCCGGAGTCAGGATCTCGATCTCGTTGACGCCCGGCTTGATCTTGTCGATCTTGAAGGAGCCATCGTCCTCAACGCCGATGACCTTGGAGTCGCCATTCGGGTCGGTCACTACGACCTTGGTACCCGGAACAGCATTGCCGTTGCCGTCGTTGATATTGCCCTCAATGGACTGGTCTTCCGGAGCCTTGACACGGATCTCGCCAATGTCGGTCCGCTCGCCTTGCTTCACCGTGACCTTACGGTTCAGCGGATTGCCGTTGATGTCCGTGTCCGGCCAGCCGTCCGGCAGCTCAATTTCCATGTCGAAATCGACGACGCCTTCAGGGAAGTACTGGAAGTCGATTGCCGGGGTGACGAAGAATCCGTCATCGTCGACCGTGAGCGGTACCTCGTAGTCGAAGTACTCCGGTCCCTTGGTCTCCTCAGTGCGGGGATCGACCGAGATGGTGTTCGGATCAGCGACATCCTTCTTGATGAACTTGATCTTTGCACCCTGGATCGGGTTACCGTGCTCATCGATCAACCAACCACCGACGGTGCTTTCACCGATGCGGTCAGACTTGTCCTTGCGGTCACGCTCCGACTTGTCGACCTCGAACTCGATCGGATCAGACTCGCCGTCCTTGACCTCAACGATCTTCGGACGTGGGTTGTTCATGCCCTCAGGGGTCTCTACCTCGACGATGTACTTACCGTCAGGCAGCGGCTTGTCGTCCGGACCATGGATCTCGAAGTTGCCCTCTGGATCCGTGATCTCTACGTTCTCAGCAACCTTCTCGCCATCAGGTCCGTAAACCGTGACATTCGGCTTACCCTCGCCGTCCTGCGGCAGCGGCTTGCCGTCCTTGTCCTTGACCGTGCCGCTAATGGAAGGCTTGGTCTCGACCGGAGTGGTCGTGGTCGGCGTCGGCTTTTCAGTCGTCGAGGTTGGCGTCGGCTTCGACGTGGTCACGGTCACCTTCGTGGTCGTCGGCTTCTCAGTTGTCGAAGTTGGCGTCGGCTTGGACGTGGTCACCTTCGTGGTCGTCGGCTTTTCAGTCGTCGAGGTCGGCGTCGGCTTCGACGTGGTCACGGTCACCTTCGTGGTCGTCGGCTTCTCAGTTGTCGAAGTTGGCGTCGGCTTCTCAGTCGTCGGAGTCGGCGTCGGCTTGCTGGTCGTCGGCTTCGGGGTCGGGTTGATGTTCTCCAGCTTGGTGTCCTGGTCCTTCTTC
>NZ_KV789277.1:0-573 GCF_001807545.1 Corynebacterium sp. HMSC08F01
AGGTGCACTGGGATCTGACTCGTGCGGCAACCGTTGCTACCTGGGCGGACTACATGGACTACTCCGCCAAGAAGGATGTTCCGGCGAAGGGTATGAAGGTCTACGGCTCGTACTTGTCTGACTATGCGCTTGGTCAGATTTACAACGAGGCTGAGAAGGATCTTGGCTTTGCGGTGCCTAAGAGCGATCGTCGTGGATTGTCGCGTGATCAGGAAGCTGCGCTGCAGAACTGGATTAAGCGCAAGATTGCCGAAGAGGGCAAGGATAAGTGGATCGCTGAGACGACTGAGGCCATTGTTGGTGAAGACGGCGATTACACCTTGCAGTTTAAGGGCACCTTCGGTCGTGCCTGGGATGATCGTGGCTACGACGATGGGGTGTCGGTTTACTCCGATCTTGCTCGTGATACTGGTGCTGAGGTGACCTTCCCGGATGGGTCGACGCACAAGGCGTATGACCTGTTTAATACGGTTGCGCCGGCTGCTGATTACGGCAGCTGGATGCATGATATTTCTGCGTCTGGTCGTGGTGCAGACAAGCTGTCGAAGCACATCAACTGGGATTGGTTGTTTG
>NZ_KV789278.1:0-2074 GCF_001807545.1 Corynebacterium sp. HMSC08F01
GATGGTCGGGTCAGGCACGTCAACCAGCCAGCACCAGCTAAACCGTCGTTTCATGGTGGCAAGGCTGATCCCGTGGCGTTGAGCCATTGCCCTTAACGAGGTTGACGTGGTGCAGTGGTCGATGAATTGCGCGAACACTGCAGCGTTGGTCAGATCACCACGGCGTTTGACGCTGGACGCGCCGCAGGCTTTGCAGCGCCACCGGGTGGTGCCTTTGCTGGTGGTGCCGTTTCGTTTCATATCGCCGCCACAATGGCAGCGTGGTCGGTTCTTTGGCATTGGGCAACCGAACCACCGCCCCGTAGCACACCAGGGCAGCCACACCGTGGATTGAGAGCGAAACTGCCAGATATATACCCGCAGCGCTTATACTTTCAGCATTAACCCAGATCAACTGCCGAAAATCAGTCCAACCAGACACACTTTTTGAGCCTTAACCCGCAAACGCGCCCCTGATCGTCTAGCTGCGTTTTTGTGCAACTAGACGATCTTTCTTTTATCGACCATCGTTTCCATCATCACCTGGGGAAACATTTTCGACGAAAGCTGATCGTCTAGCACGCACTGCCGCGCAACTAGACGACCAGCACTAAGGGCGTCGCGTTGATCGTTAGACTGAGTCGTTATGGAAATGGGGTATGAAGAGATCGTCCAGCGCCTTTTGGAGAAGAGTAAAGAAGCCTTCATTCTTGCGTTGGAGCTTTACAACCGTCCGACTCTGAAATATCACGCTGAGTCCTGCTCGATATTTCTTTGTAATGCTTGGGAGCTCATGCTCAAGGCGTACTTAGTCAAAGAACGAGGAGTCGAGGCTATCTACTACCCCGATGAGCCGGGGAAGACAATCGCGCTTGCGGATTGCCTGAAGAAAATTTTCACGAACGACAAAGATCCACTACGGGTGAACATGGCCGAGATCATCCGTTTCCGCAACATCAATACGCACTTCATTACTGATGAGTATGAGATCTTTATCGGTCCATTCTTGCAGAAGTCGGTGATGAATTATGCAGACAAACTGCTCGAGCTGCATGGGGAGTCGGTAAGTGAATTAATTCCGGAAAATCACCTCACGCTTGCTGTGCGTCGTGGCGCTATTGATCCCGACGTAATCCGGGCAAAATATGAACCACACGTCGCGGAGAAGCTCCTTAAAATGAGACAGTTTGCAGCAGACGCGGCTGGTACAGGCGAAGGGGGAGCCGCTGCTGCGTTTTATGAGACGAACCTCCGCATCGTCAAGAAGTCGAAGGATGCTGATCTCAATGTCTACATCGATAGCGATGCTGATGCGGGCATTGCCATTGTCAAGGATGTCCGCGATGCAGCTAGTTACTATCCATACACCAAAAAATTGGCGGTTAACGAGGTGCTCAAGCGCCTCGCTAAGTCGAAGACAACCATCTATCACCGTGGAGAAAAACGCAGATTTAACAAGTATGACTTCGATCTTTTCATCAAAGTTTTTCAACTCCGGGACGACGAACGGTACGCCTACGACCGCAGTACGGCTGGAGAGAATGCGACAATGTGGACATATTCCCAGCAGGCCGTCGAGTTTGTAGTTGGTTATCTGCAGAAGGACCCAGAAGGGTGCCTCGACGCGCTTAAGAGAAAAGTAGGAAAATAAAAACGCCAACCCTCGGAGCAAAGGAATTCTCAGGCCGAAGCCCTACTCCCATTCGGGAACCCAGCTTTATCCTTCTCGGGTTGGCGCTGTAGTCATAATGCTAATTGCACATGTTGTCTTGCACAACACTTATTTGCCTATCGGGGAGCAGTGTTGGGCAAAAAACATGAGGTAAAAACGTTGAAAAACGTGTCTTCAAAGCCCTTTGGTCTTTTAAAGGAGCTGGCCTCCCCCTGATCGTCTAGCTGCTCTTTTGCGCGACTAGACGATCTTTCTTTTATCGACCATCGTTTCCATCATCACCTGGGGAAACATTTTCGACGAAAGCTGATCGTCTAGCACGCACTGCCACGCAACTAGACGACCAGCGAAAACACCCCACCAAACCCACCTTGAGCCACTCCCGCGCAACTTTTGGTCAAGTCCCGTGAAGTGGTGTAGCCG
>NZ_KV789279.1:0-608 GCF_001807545.1 Corynebacterium sp. HMSC08F01
TCCCACTCGACGATCTTCTTGCGCTCACGCGGGAAGGTCGCGTCGGCGGCGCCGAGGGCGCGCTCGGCCTCGTCGAGCTTGTACCAGCCGGCCCAGGTGGCGTAGTCGATGCCGCGCTCGCGAAGCAGGTCGAGGATCTCGTCCTTGCCGGTGTGGGCCGGGGTGGCGAGCTTGCCGGCGTCGGCGTCGGCGATGAGCATGTCGGTGGTTTCCTTCGCATCCGACTTGGTGTTGCCGATCAGGCCGACCGGGCCGCGCTTGATCCAGCCGGTGACGTAGAGCTTCTCCTCCGGTGCGGCACCCTCTTCGGCGGTGACCAGGACGCGGCCGCCGTCGTTCGGGATGACATGGCGCTCAAGGTCGAACGGGACGCCCTCGACCGGCTCGGAGCGGTAGCCAACGGCGTGGTAGACCTGCTGGACCGGCCAGTCGGTGAACTTGCCGGTGCCACGGATGCCACCCTTGCCGTCGAGTTCCTGGCGCTCGGTGCGCAGGCCGGTGATGTTGCCGGCGTCGTCGGTAAGCACCTCGACCGGTTCCTCGAAGAAGTGGATGTAGATCTTGTGCGGGGAGTCGTCCGGCTCGCGCATGGCGTACTGCTCAAGCAC
>NZ_KV789280.1:0-1786 GCF_001807545.1 Corynebacterium sp. HMSC08F01
TGTGTTTTGTCAAGTTGTTTTAGGCCGTTTCGGCTCGAATTTTTAGGCCAGTTCGGCACGGTTTTGGGCCGTTTGAGCGTTGCTGGGGTTTTGAGGGTTATTTCATGAGGGCGTTTGCCATGCGGTAGGACTGGCCGGTGAAGGTAATCATGCGTCCGTGGTGGACGATGCGGTCGATGGCTGCCGCTGCCATGTCATCGTTGCCGAAGACTTGGCCCCATTGGGAAAACGCGAGGTTGGTGGTGATGATCAGGCTGCGTTGTTCGTAGGCGTCGGCGATGGCTTGGAAAAGTAACCGTGCACCGTCAGTGTCGATGGGGATGTAGCCGAGTTCGTCGATGACGAGGAGCTTGTTTTTGCCGAGTGCTGCGAGTTCTTTGTCGAGTCTTCCTGCCTGTTTAGCGTTGCGTAAGTGGTCGACTAGGCCGGCGGCGGTGAAAAACCTTGCTGGGATGCCTGCAAGGCATGTTTGGGTGGCTAGCGCGATGGCGAGATGTGTTTTCCCGGTGCCGACGTCCCCGTAGAAGACGAGGTCTTCACATCCGTTGAGAAACTCAAGCGTGGTGAGGTGTTCGCGGGTGATGTCCGTGGGCAGGGTCACTGGTGACCAGTCGTAGCCGTCGAGGGTTTTGCGTACTGGCACACGCGCACGGTGCATGAGGCGGCGGGCTCTGGATGCTGCTCTGGAAGAAAGTTCAGCTTCGAACAATTCGATGAGGATGTCGCACTGGCGTGGGGTGGCGTGTTCAACGCATTGGCGTAACACAGCGGTGGTCAAATAGAGCTGGCGGCCGAGTGTGACAACTTGGTTTTTGGTGGTTGTAGCGCTCATTTTAGGTCGCCTCCGCATGCTGTGGGGTGTTGATTGTGGTGGCAAGGAGTTGGTCGTAGGTAGCCAGGTTTGCTCTGGTGTGCTGTGTTGGTGGTGGGGTGCTGTATCGTGCAGCGATGCCAAGATGCGGTCCGGTTGGTTGAGCGTTGGCTTCTAAAAGTGCTGCAGCGGCGGTGACGGTGGCGTCGAAACCGCATTCTGCGGCGGTGGTTTGTGCATGGGTGAAAAACTCACGACGTGTGACGGTATCTGCTTCGTCGAGGTAGCCGACGACGTTATCCGGCATATGGTGGCGAAGTGGTGAGTTCTTCCACGCTCCCGGCTTTTTGGCTAACCCTGGCAGCAGACTTATGGGGTTGATCACTGTAGCGTCTGCAGTGCCGAAGACTCTCGGCAGCGCGATGATGCGTCGAGACTCCTCGTCTAAGACGGTGATGGTGTCGTGGGACAATTCCAGTGTGACTTGCCTGTTTGCCCAGGCAGGCCCGACTAGGTAGCGGTTGCCTGCTACGGTGACAATCCCGGTTTTATCGGTGCGACGCACTTCGAAACGCACCGGATTAAACCGCACCGACGGACATGCTTTGAGCGCTTGTTGATCGTGTTGAAACAGATCAGCGATTACCGCTGCCTTCTTATAATGGGTCTGCTTGGCAAACGCGGCACACCCAGAGTCCAGAAGAGCGTTTAGTTCTGCCAGTGAAGCAACTTCTGGCACGGGAACGAGCAGGTTTCGGCGGATGAACCCGACAGCGTTTTCCACATTGCCTTTCTCATGGCCTGAATACGGGTTGCAGTAACGCGACCGAGTCCGATAGTGCGCTTTAAACGCGGCGAAGAGCTCTGATTCGACAACCTTCGGGCCGACACGGCGTCCAATAGCAGTAGCGTTATCGAAGACCATCTCAGTCGGCACTCCGCCGGCAGCATCGATGACATCCAGCAATCCGGTAA
>NZ_KV789281.1:0-38903 GCF_001807545.1 Corynebacterium sp. HMSC08F01
TGGCCCGATCACGGTGACTGTCGAGGATCCGGACCTGGATGGTGGCAAGACCGAGGTCGAAATCGAGGTCAACGGCCACGAGAAGGGCCGCAACGACAACACCACCGTCTCCCCGGGCAAGAGCACGGTCACGCCGAACGGCAAGGGCCAGAACGTCGGCAAGGTCGATCAGGGTAACTCTGACAAGAAGGGTGAACTGACTGGCGAGCTCGTCGATAAGGATGGCAACCCGATCAAGGACGCCAAGGTCACCATTGACAAGGATGGCAACATCATTGTCTCCGTCCCGGAGGGCACCCCGGCCGGCGAGGCTTGGGTCGTCGTTAAGGAAGACGGCAAGGAGATCCACCGCTTCAAGATCCAGATCGGTGAAACCATCGACACCGGCAAGTGTGTCGCAACCTCTGTCGGGTTCGGCCTGCCGCTGATCGCACTGCTGCCGCTTGGTCTGGCAACCCAGATCGAGATCCCGGGTCTGTCCGACTTCGCCGCACAGGCGAACGCACAGATCCAGAACGCCAACACGCAGCTGCAGCAGCAGCTGGGCATCTTCAACCCGCAGCTCGCTGCACAGGTTGAGGGTCTGAACAACCAGCTGGGGCAGTACGGCACCGACATTGCGACGGTCGCCGGTGGTCTGGCTCTG
This sequence comes from Corynebacterium sp. HMSC08F01, assembly GCF_001807545.1. Classification (NCBI taxonomy): domain Bacteria; kingdom Bacillati; phylum Actinomycetota; class Actinomycetes; order Mycobacteriales; family Corynebacteriaceae; genus Corynebacterium; species Corynebacterium sp. HMSC08F01. The sequence continues at coordinate 647 of NZ_KV789281.1, forward strand.
ATCGCCGCTGGCATCCTCGCCGGCACGATCATCTACGACAACTGCACCCCAGGTGGTGGCTCTTCCGTGAAGGACCTGGAAATGAAGGGTTCTTCCGGCAAGACCTACGCCGGCTCCTCCAAGGAGGAGAAGGCACCTGCTACGACGCAGAAGGCAGCGCCGAAGAACTAATTCGGTAGCCACACGCCTTCTTTGAAGGCACCTTCCTCGAAACGCCGTTGCCCCGCTCACCAACCCGGTGGGCGGGGCAACGGCGTTTTGTCTCGAGTTTGCCTGGAGCGAACTAGCCGCATTGCACTTACAAGTGAAAGCCGATATTGTGCAGTGCATACTCAAAAGGAGGCTCAAATGGCTACCGCACTTTCGCCGTCGAACTCCATTGTTCTCACTGCCGAGGAGACGGCGTCTTTCGGGGCGCTGCAGATCCCGGATGGGGCAGACATTGCAATCCATGGTCCGGACGGTGACGAGGTTGATCTGCCGAAGGATGTCCAGAAGACCGTGCTTGCCGCGCTGCAATCCATAATTGAAAACGGTGAGGTCGCAATCATGCGAATGCCTGCGGAGCTCACCAGCACGTCAGCAGCGGAAATCCTCGGTGTATCTCGGCCAACCCTGATGAAGTGGGCGAAGGAGGGCAAGGTCGATAGTTTTAAAGTCGGCACGCACACTCGGTTTAACCGGGATGATGTTCTCGATTTCAAACGAGGTTTGGAGAAGAAGCGGAATGACGCATTTGAAGAACTTCGTTCCTTCGAGGTCCGGGAGTTCGGTCCGATTGATGACTGATCTCCAGGCTTGGAATCTAAGGCGATAGCAATACCCTTGTGGTTCAGCGTGTTTTAGTGGATGCGAATGTTGGAGCCAGTCGAATGTTGACGGACTGGCTATTCATTTGCGTGGGTGCAACAGTGGGATGTATGTGCTGTTGTGGACTCATTCCAAGCTAGATGATTCTTCACGTCGCATAGTCGCAACGATTAAGAGGCTGTTTCGGCTGGGGTGATTTCATCCGCCTGGACTTCCAAGTCTGCACCTGTGTCCTCGATGAATATACCTTGGATGAGGACTACATCGCCTACGTGGGCATCGGGTTGTTCGGAGAGCTCGCGCGGTTGCGCCTGTATAGCGATTCCCTCGGCTGGACCTTGAGTGTAATGAGGGGTTATGAAAGCCCCGCCGGCCAGCAGCACGACGGGGACTGGGCGCGTCGCTGTCCCCAGATAATCTGGCGAGGGCGCCGCCTCTGTCCCTGAGCATAGCCGAGTCTCTCGGCTACCTGCGCGACATATAAGTGTGGGACAATCTGACGCTATGACTGTTCCATCTTCTGCACAGCGTCGCGCGCTGATCCTTGGCACGTCGCCGATGGCCCGCGAGCTTGAGCAGGCTTACCAGCGCCTCGGGTTTGAGACTCAGATTGGTGCTGTGTCGCTGGCTGATCAGTTCCACCCGGACATCATTGTGACCACGGGGGATTCGCCGGACACGCTCGAAGAGGTTGAGGTGGCGGCGGAGGCTGCCGGGGCGGCGGTGGCGCCGTCGACAAGCGCATGCCGCCGTACTGCGGACCGCATGGCGGTGCGCACCCAGGCGAGCGAGGAACTGGGTTTGCCCACGCTGGATTGTGAGTTTGTGACCACGCCGCAGGAAATGCAGGACGCGGTGGAGCGCCTCGGGTTTCCGTGTGTGGTGAAGTCGCCGACATCCCGCGACGGGCAGGGATTTTCCACGGTGCACAGCAACGCCGACCTTGCGGAGGCCTGGAGTATCGCCTCGGAAGGGGAGGGTGACGGTGTGGTGGTGGAGCGCTACATCGACTTTGATTTTGAGGCCACGATCCTCGCGGCGCGCTCCATAGACCCGAACACGGGCGAGTTGGCTACGTGGTTCTGCGAGCCGATTGGCACCCGCCACCGCGAGGGCAAACTGGTGGAGGCGTGGCAGCCTGCGCCGATGCCGGAAGCTGCGATGGACAACGCGCGCTCGATTGCCGCGCGCATCATGGGTGGGCTTGCAAGTTGCGGCGTGTACTCCATTGAGCTGTTTGTCTCTGGCGACGATGTCTACTTCTCCCAAGTCACTCCACGCCCGAGCCGTGATGGGTTGGTCACGCTTGCCACGCAGCGCGTCAACCAGTTTGATCTGCAGGCGCGTGCGACGCAGGAGTTGCCGATCGATTCCACGCTGGTCAGTCCCGGTGCCGTGCGCTTCCTGCCGGGGGTGACACCCTCGCTGGAGGCTATCGCCGCCGCGATGGAGGTGGAGGAGACCACGGTGCGCATGTTCGGCCCGGATGTGTTGATTCTTTCCACCGCAGATTCGGCCGCGGAGGCGCGTGTGCGTACCGACGACGCGGCGCGCGCCATGAAGAAGATGTAGGTCACACCATATAGTGTCTCGCCGTGTCGGCAGTGTCGGTAAACTATGCACTGTTTGCCCCACAACGAAAGGTGAGACAATGTCCCAGACCCTGCTTGTAACCCTTGCAAACCGCACCTTCGAGGGTGTGGATCTGCAACAGCTCGCCGGCCGTCTCGGCCTCGAACTGGTGCGCGCCGAAGGCGACAGCGTGGCGGAGATCTTCAACTCCGGCGCACTCTTCGGCGACGCGAAACTGATCCAGGGCACTGGTGACTACAACTTTGACGGCGAGCTCGCCGCAGCTCTCGGGGTGCCCGTGGTGCTCATTACTAGCGACGACACCACCGCACCCCTGGCCAAGCGCCGCGTGGAGGAGTTCGGGGCGGTTGTGGTGTCGTCGATTAGCGGTGGCGAAGTGGAGACCTTCGAACCGGCCGCTGTCGAGGCCAAGCAGGTCATGAGCCCCACCGTGTTCGAACACCAACTGCTGGAGCAGGCCAAGGCCGCAGGCTCTCATGTGGTGCTGCCGGAGGGTGAAGACGACCGTATTCTGCAGGCCGCCGATCAGTTGCTGCGCCAGGAAATTGCGGAGATCACGATTCTTGGCGATGTTGACGATATGAACCGCCGCGCCGCCGACCTCGGCCTGGACCTGAGCGGCGCGAACCTGCTCAACCACCTCGAATCCGATCTGCTTGAGGAGTTCGCCGCCGACTTTGCGGAGCTGCGCAAGAAGAAGGGCGTGACGCTCGAGGAGGCCCGCGAGACCATGAAGGACGTCTCCTACTTTGGCACCATGATGGTGCACAAGGGCCTGGCAGACGGCATGGTCTCCGGCGCTGCGCACACCACCGCGCACACGATTAAGCCGTCGTTCCAGATCATCAAAACCGCCCCGGGTGCGTCCGTGGTGTCCTCGATCTTCCTCATGGTCATGCAGGACCGCCTCTGGGCATTCGGCGATTGCGCCGTGAACCCGAACCCGACCGCCGAGCAGATCGGCGAGATCGCCGCCGTGTCCGCCAAGACCGCCGCCCAGTTCGGCATTGATCCGAAGGTGGCCATCCTGTCGTACTCCACCGGCTCCTCCGGTGCGGGCCCGGACGTGGAGCGCGCCGTTGAGGCCACCGCGAAGGCGAAGGAACTCGCCCCGGACGTTGCCATCGACGGCCCGCTGCAGTTCGACGCCGCCTGCGACCCGGGCGTGGGCGCGAAGAAGGCCCCCGACTCCCCGGTGGCGGGCCAGGCCAACGTGTTCATCTTCCCCGACCTGGAGGCCGGCAACGCGGGCTACAAGATCGCTCAGCGCACCGCTGGCGCCCTCGCCGTCGGCCCGGTGCTGCAGGGCCTGAATAAACCGGTCAACGATTTGTCCCGCGGCGCCACCGTGCCAGATATCGTGAACACCGTAGCTATTACCGCGATTCAGGCAGGGGCGAAGTAAATGTCTTACGTACTGGTTATCAACTCCGGCTCGTCCTCGATCAAGTTCCAGATCGTCGACCCGACCTCCGACGCGTCGGCGGACCCGTTCGTCTCGGGTCTTGTCGAGCAGATCGGTGAGCCCCAGGGCCGCATCACCATCAAGTACGACGGCCAGAAGCACGTCGTGCAAAAGGCCGTGCCCTCTCACGCGTCCGGTTTGCAGGAGACGTTCAAACTTCTCGACGCCAAAGGCGTCGGCCCGACCCAACTCGACATCGTCGCCGCAGGCCACCGTGTCGTCCACGGCGGCATGGTGTTCTCCGAGCCAGAGCTGATCCTGGACCCGGTCGTGGACATGATCCGGGACCTCATCCCGCTGGCGCCGCTGCACAACCCGGCCAACATCGACGGCATCGAGGTCGCCCGCGAGTTGCTGCCGGACATCCCGCACGTCGCCGTGTTCGACACCGGCTTCTTCCGCGACCTGCCCCCGGCCGCCGCGCTGTATGCCATCAACGCTGAGGTCTCCGAGCGCAACCTGATCCGGCGCTACGGCTTCCACGGCACCTCACACGAGTTCGTGTCCTCCCAGGTGCCGGAACTCATCGGCCGCGACCCGGCGCACACCCGTCAGATCGTGCTCCACCTGGGCAACGGCGCTTCCGCTTCCGCGGTTGCCAACGGCCACCCGATCGACACCTCCATGGGCATGACGCCGCTGGCCGGCCTGGTCATGGGTACCCGCTCCGGCGATATCGACCCGGGCATCATCTTCCACCTGGTGCGTCAAAGTGGCATGACTATCGACGAGATCGACAACCTCCTCAACCGCCAATCCGGCGTCAAGGGCCTGTCGGGCGTGAACGACTTCCGCGAACTGCGCGCCATGATCGAAAACGAGGACGAGAACGCCTGGTTGGCCTACAACGTGTACCTTAACCAGCTGCGCCGCTTCATCGGTTCCTACATGATCGCGCTTGGCCGCGTGGACGCCATTACGTTCACCGCCGGCGTTGGCGAGAACGATAAGTTTGTTCGCATGGATTCGCTGGACAACCTGAAGCACTACGGCATCGAGATCGATCCAGCGAAGAACGATTTGCCTAACGACGGCCCACGTATCATCTCCACCGACGACTCCACCGTGAAGGTTCTCGTCGTGCCTACCAACGAGGAGTTGGCCATCGCACAGAAGGCCGCCGCCGTCGCCGCGCGGGTATAAAAGCAAAATGTTGTAACAACTTACCCTAAGCCGATATATTGACGTGTAGTAACAACGCCCGCATTGCGGGCTGAACATACCGTCAAAGGGGATGGGCAGATGGCCGAGCAGCACCGCAACGTTTCCAGTGTGCGCCGACGTGGAACCTCAATCGCAGCATGTGCCATCGGCCTGTCGCTCATCGCAGGCGCGGTGCAACCGGTGCAGGCGGCCGAAGAAACCATGGAAGCCACGGAACCCGCACCGGAGCCGGTTGCAGACCCGGTGAATCCCCCCGAGGTCGACGAGGGCTGGTCCGGCGTCTCCTACCCAGCGGCCAAAGTGCGCCTTGGCCAAACCACCTCCACGCAACCTGTCCTCGGTTTCCTCGAGTCGTACATCAACAAGCCGGTCCACTACCGCTTTGAACATCCCGATGCCGTCAACCCAGCCTGGGGTGCTGAGATCGACGGCGATTCGGGCACCGTGACCATCACCCCGGATCCGTCCAAGGCCGAAGAGCTGCCGGATGAAGAGACCATCAACATCATGGCGGTGTACAAGGACGGCGACCACAAGATCGTCCCGTTCGACATCGTGCTTTCTGCGGACCCGTACTTCATGCGGGTCGAGGACCGCACCTTCTGGGCGCACAAGCGCATCAAGCCGGTTCCCGTTCGCGCACTGCGGGTTCCCGAGGGTGCCACATTAACTATCGACGACTCCACCCTCCCCGAAGGCATCACCGCCGACACGTCCCGCGCCAAGGGCCGTTTCCAGAACGTCTACCTCAAGGGCGCCCCGACTACTCCGGGCACCTACAACGTCACTGCGCGCGTGCTGGGCGAAGACGGCAGCCCGCTCGTCGATACCGCAGGCAACGTCGTCACCTCCATGTTCACCATCACCGTCAAGGACACCTCGGAGCTTCCTGAGCCTGTCCGGGAGAAGCTGACCACCCCGCCAGACGGCACCGTCCGGCCCGGTGAGAAGTTGGAGATCCCCGTTGATACGGACAACGCCTCCTCCGTGGAGGTCGAGGGCCTGCCGGACGGTGTGATTTACGACGAGGAAAACAGCGTCATCACCGGTACCCCGAAGGAGCCGGGCGACTACGACGTGGTCGTGGAGGTCATCACCGAAGACGACAGGTTGTTGGAGGAGCACCTTGAGATCTCGGTGTCCGTGGCTGACGGCTTCGCGTGGCATCCGATCACGGTGCGCGCTGGTGAGGATGTAGAGGCGGCGCCGTCGAGGGTGCCGTCGACAAGCATGGGCATCCGCGCCGCCGACGATGCGCCCGAGTGGGTCACCGTTGGCGTCGACGGCGTGATCAAGGCAGTCCCGCCGCGCGACCTGGCCCCGGGGGAGTACAAGTTTGGCGTGATTACCGACGACGGCACGCGCAGCACCGTCACCATCGACGTCCAACCCCCGAACACCGACGCCTCCCGCTACTGGCCCGAGTACCGCCCGGGCTACCTGCGCTACGGCGAGACCGGCAACAACAGCGCACCGACCGCGACGCTGAACGAGGGCGGCCGCAGCTACCGCAACCAGCCGCTGCCTGCCGGCACGAAGTTCGAGATTCTGGGTGATTCCACGGGCCTTGAAATGGACAAGTCCACCGGCGTGATCACGGTGACAAAGCCACGCACCGAGAACTTCGACGTCCGCGTGCGGATCACATTCCCGGATGACACCATCGCGGAGCGTTATGCGAAGTTCATCGTGGACCCCGCCCCGCACAACGTCACCTACCAACCCGCCTACGAGCAGAATAAGGGAGCGCAGCCAGGCAAGACGGTGCTCATCCGCCAGATTGGCAAGATGCCTGAGGACGCGGAGTACGTGCTGGCCACCCCGCACACCGAACTCGAGGGCTGGGATGTTGCCGTCGATCTAGACTCCGGCCTGATCCGCGCGACCGCGCCGAAGGACAACGCCAAGCCGATCGAGGTGCAGGTCCGCGCGCTGTACTCGGACGGCACCATCGACGACGTGCCGCCGAGCGAAGACGAGCCCAGCGCCAACCGCGAAGGCGGCGAGGCTGCCGCCGTGCGTATCGACGCCCTCACCGGCGACACCCTCGCCGACGGCGTCCGCAGCCTGGAGTACAAGCCGGTATTCGACGCCGAAGGCAACATCAGGATCACCCCCACCGGCTCCGTGCCGGAAGGCACGAAGTTCGAGGCAGACGGCCTGACCACCCTGCCGGTAGAGCTTGACGAGAACACCGGTGAGATCACGATCAAGGTGCCAACCGACGCACCGGCCGACGCACCCTTCGACGTACCGATCAAACTGACACTGCCGGACGGCTCCACCCAGGAGGTCGTCGTACCGGTGACCACCCGCTCCGAAGCCAAAGGCAAGGCGGTGTCGTGGGCGCCGCTGAAACTCACCGAGGGCGGCGATCCGACCACCAAACTGCCCACCGCTGCACCGGAGGGGGCGCGGTACGGGCTGGCGGCGTCGTTTAGTGAGCCCGGCTGGCGCGTCCATGTCGACGAAACCACCGGCGCCATCACCGCCGCCATCGACGGCGGCATGGCGGCGAGGAGCAACGCGCTGGCCACCCTGATCCCGATCGTGGTCACGTTCACCGACGGCTCCCAACGCATCGTCGAGGTCCCGGCCACCGCCGTGCGTGGCGAGGCCGCCCTCACCGGCATCGAATACCTCGGCGGCAACGTCCGCGCAGGCGCGGAACGTGTACTGACCCCCACCAAGCACAAGGGATCCTTCTCCCTGGTCACCCCGGTGGAGGGGCTGCACACCGCCATCGACCCGGAAAACGGCGTGCTCACCGTCAAGGCCACCCCAGATACCCTGCCCGGCATCCGCGAGGTGCCCGTGCGTATTAGCTTCAGCGACGGCTCGGAACTGTTCACCTCCGCGCCCGTCCAGGTGCTCACCGCCAACGGCGCGGCCACCCTGGCCAAAGACGCGAAGCTGGAGAACATGCTGGTCAAAGGTACCGCTGGCGAGACCTCCCGCTTCGCCCTGACGCGCCCGGAGACCGCCATCGACCACCCGTTCTCGCTCGGCCAAACCGAATCCGACGGCTGGACCTTCGGCATCGACCACGCCACCGGCGAACTCACCGCCAGCATCCCCACAGGTGCGGAGGGCCATGCGAAGGCCGTGCCGGTGTTCGTCGAATACCTCGACGGGTCCCGTGGCAAGTTCACGGTGACGGTGGAGGCGACACGAGCGGTGGAGTCGTCGACAAGCAGTAGCTCCGTAGACACCCGCGCGATAGGCTGGATCGCCGGGCTGCTTGCCATCCTCGGCCTCATCGGGGCAGCCAACTACGCCCTGTACGAAAACCGAGAGTTTTACCAACAATTCCTAGTCTGGTGGAAGTAGGAGAACATGCGAGTACACAAGAAAGTCGCCGCCGCCGCGGTTGCCGCGAGCCTCGGTGCAGGGCTCGTAGTGCCAATACAGGCAGGCGCCGTCATTGAGCAGACGCGTCCGTTCTCCGTCGACGCGAAAACTGGCGCATTCGAAGGCTTCCAAACCGTCGAAGCCAACAAGGGCCGCGTCAGCTGGCTGACCTACAACAACCCCACCTACGGCAGCCTGCCCACCGCCCTCTACATCGACGCGTTTAACGACGGCACCCGCGTCCAATACGTCGGCAACGACACCGACGTCAAAACGTCCAGCAAAAACGGCGTAGACACCATCACGCTCACGCACACCAAAAACGGCGTCGAGCTCACCCGCACCTTCACCGTCACCGCCAAAGAAGTCACCGTCAACGTCGTCGCACGCAACGTCACCGACGCACCGAGCCCCCTGGCCATCGACCTCACCGCAGGCATGATGTCTTACGACTACGAACTCACCGCCACCCCCAAAAACAACGGGTACGAGGTCTCCGTCGGCGGACGCTACAAGGTGCATACGCTTTTCGACGACCCCACCACCACCGCAACCGGCGACACCCTCAACAACGCGCTCGCCGGCGCCAACAACGCCAGCCGTTTCCAAACCGGCAAATGGGAAAACACCGTTGCACCAGGCGAGACCCTCGAAGCCACCGTCACCTTCCAAGGCACCGCCAGCGAAGCGCTAAAAGACACCGACGGCGACGGCTTCCCCGACGAATGGGAACGCAACGGCTTCACCTCCGCCGACGGCAAAGAATTCCCACTCCACCGCTGGGGCGCCGACCCCACGCGCCCAGACCTGTTCCTCCAACTCAACTGGATGAAATCCGAATGGGAATCCCTGGGCTGCTCCGACAAGCGCAAGTACGCGCCCACCGAAGAAGACTTTGACAAGTTCCAGGAATGCGCCAATGCGAACACCAACGTGTACCGCCCCTCGCGCCAAACGCTGAACGACCTCGTCGACCTCTTCGACAAAGAGGGCTACAACCTGCACATCGACGCCGGCGTCTACTACAACAACATCCCCGGCCTCGAACCCCACGGCGGGCCAACCGAGGACTACGCGGAGTACTACTTCGCCGGCGAAAACCCGGCAGTCAGGATGATCAAAGACCGCGACCGCCTGCTCGGCGACCGCAAAAACATCTTCCGCGTCGGTGTCATCGGCGACAGCCAAGCCGCAGACAACCCGTCCTCCGGCAACGCCCTACTTGCCGACGGCGCCTTCTACATCGCCAAAAACGAACGCATGACCTCGCAGGAACAACTCCGCAACACCATCCTGCACGAATTCGGCCACAACCTCGGCCTGACCCACTCGGGCTCGTCGAAAGTAAAGCGCCCCGACAGCGAGTACGTCCCGCACTACGAATCGGTCATGAACTACCTCTACCAGTTCAGCGTGTTCAACTACTCCAAAGAAACCGCCACGCCCGACAGCACAAAGCCGCTGCCGGCCAAGTGCACCGACGGCTCCGTCGAATGCTTCAAGGGCGACTACAGCATCGCCCCCGACTGGAACAACCTCGACCTGGTCAACGGCGAAATCCGCAAGGCCACCGGCACCTCCGGCGTCGCCGACGAGGACCCCGACGAATCCGGCCACACCCACCCCTCCGTGAGCCAACTCGTCGCCCTGTCCGCCGAACGCAACAACGGCAAGGCGGGCCTGCGCATGCTCAGCCTGAAGGACAACCCGTCCTACATCGTGGCTAATCGTTACGACTCCCGCGTCAACGTCGAGCTCTCCAACCTCGGCATCGACCTGCACAAATTCACCCTCCAGGTGAACTACCCCGGCGGCGACTTCCGCAGGGAATACCCAGTCGAAGGCGCCCTGACCGAAAACGCAGCCCTGCCCATCGAAGTACCGATCACCAACACCATCGGCTACGACGAAGCCGAAATGCCGATCCAGTTCCGCGTCTTCAACGAGGAAGGCCTGCTTGTCGAGGACCAAACCGTCAACTTCTCCGTCCTCAACTACTCCGCCAAGGACATGCAAGACCTCATCGCCGACCTGGAGAAAACCAACCCAGAGAAGGCCGACCAAGTCCGCGACATCCTGGCCAAGCCCGACCCGTCCAAGCCGACCCTGACCCAGGCCCCGCCGATCCCAACTGCCACCAACCTGCCGGTCCTGCCCGGCCAGCGCGACCCGGCGATCACCTCCCTGGGCCCGAAGCCGACCACGCCGCGGCCAACCAAGCCTTCCAAGACGGTCTACACCACCCCTGGCCCCACCGCGACCAAACCGACCTCCACCGTCGAGCCGCAGGCCTCCGGCAGCTCTGGCAGCTCTAGCGGCTCCGGAAGCGGCTCTAGCTCCTCGCCGGGTGCGATCGTCGGCATCATCATCGCGGTCCTGGCGGTGCTGGGCCTTGGCGGTGCCGCGGCCGCGTACATGAACCGCTAGCCACGCGCCGGGGCGCCCGGCCCTCGGCCTCGCGCCCCCGGCCCGTGGACCCAAACGGCGCATCCTACACGGTGCATTTCGTCGAAAATCAGCGAAATATGCCGTGTAGGATGCGCCGTTTAGCTTTTGACCGGCCCCACCGGCCCCACCGGCCCACCGGCCCCACCAGCCACCACCCTCAGAACCAGGTGGCGGGGCGGACCTTGTTCGCCATGTCCACAAGCGCGTAGCGGTGCTGGGCGTAGGGGGCGACGCGGGCCTGGGCGCGCAGGGTTTGGGCGAGGCCGTGGCGGATTTCGCGTTCGGTGAAGGAGTATTCGAAAAGGGTGGGGGTGTTGGCGGAGCCTTCGGTGACCAGGTAGTGCAGGGCGGCGTCGAGGACGGCGGTCTTGATCTGCAGGAAGCGTGGCTCGGTGGTGGGGATCTGGTCGAGGCGGGCGGCGGCCTCCCGGATTTGCGCTTCGGTGGGGTCGGCGCCGGTGCCTGCGACGGGTAGGACCAGGTAGAGGATGGCGGTGAGTTGGGCCATGCGGGAGTGGCGCGAGGCGTTGGGCACCTTGTCCAGGGCCCGCAACGCCAAATCGGTTTCCCCTTCGCGCATGAGCATGCGGGCGAGGCCGAAGGCGGAGGAGACGGTGGTGGGGTTAGTGAGCCACACCAGGGAGTACAGCCGGATCGCGTGGAAGCGTAGCGCGCCGGGTTCGAGGGCGGTGACGGTCCAGGTGGGGTCCATTTGGCCGTTTTCCACCATGGCGCGAAGCACGGTGGTGGGGACGTTGGAGAGGGGGTGTTCGAGGTTGGTGGCGGTGCGGGCGAGGGAGTCGTCGATAAGCGATTGCTCTTGGAGGCCTCGCTCTTGCAGCAACAACTCGGAGACGGCGGCGAGCGCGAGTTTGGGGGCGGCTTCGCCGGGGAGTTGGTTGAGCACTTCGGAGAAGGAGCGGGTGGCGGTGGGGAAGTCGCCGAGCAGCATTTCTACGACGCCGGAGTACCACGAGAAGCGCCAGGTGTCGCCGAAGCGGTCCTGGAGGGTGAGCAGCCAGGAGCGGGCTTGGGAGGTGAGGCCGAGGTCGATCATGGTGCGCACCACGCCGAAGGGGATTTCCACGGAGTGTTCGTATTGCGGGGTGGTCATGGCTTGGCGCAGGGTTTCCAGGGTTTCGCGCGGTTCGGCGTAGGAGGAGCCTTGGAGCATGGCGGCGCCGACGTCGTCACGGTTGATCAGCGGGGAGGGCAGGGCGGCGACGACTTCTTGTGGGGTGATGTCGACGGTGCGGGAGATGCCGTCGATGAGTTGGTCGGTGCGGAACACCAGGTGTTTGGTGCCAAAGGTGCGGCGCTGTGGGGAGAAGAGGGAGTGTTGGGCAGGGTAGGTGCGGCCGTCGTGAACCGCCACGACCTCGCGTAGTACGCCGAGGAGCTGGCTTTCCAGTTCGGAGACGCTATCGAACCGCCGGGCGGGGTCTTCGTTGCAGCACCGCGCGAGCAGCCGGTACAGGGAGGTGTATTGGCGGAAGAGTGGCTCGTCGGTGGGCGTGGGTAGGCCGGGGTCGTAGATGCCGTCGGTTTGCGGCAGGTCCGCCACCAGCGAGGCAAGCGTGCGCCCCACCGTGTAAATATCGGACGCGATCGACGGGCCCTCCGTGGCCACCTCGGGCGCCTGGAACCCCTTCGTGCCGTAAATAAACCCATACGCGCCGATGCCGGACACCGCGCCCATGTCGATGAGTTTCACCTGGTCTTCGGTGACAATGATGTTGTCGGGCTTCAGGTCGTTGTACACCACCCCGCGCGAGTGCAGATAATCCAGCGCGGGCAGTACTTCCAGGATGTATGCGATGGCGATGTCGGGTTCGAGCACTCCGCTTGGCGACGAATTCCTTCTCGCCCGGAGCGACGGCCCACCCACGTACTCCATGACGGTGAAGCCTCCGGGGACGCGGGGGTCGTCGATAAAGTTGAAGATTTTCACAATCCCGGGGTGGGTGATGTCCGCCAGGAACTCGCGCTCCGCCTCGGCGGCTGCGGCCTCGTCGGGGTTGTCGGTGGAGTGCAGGCCCTTGAGCACCACCACGCGCCCGGCCACGTAGTGGTCCTGAGCAAGGTAGATCCAGCCCATGCCGCCGTGCGCGATCACGCCGGTGATCTCGTACTGGCCAGCCACGATGTCGCCGGGGTGCAGCACCGGCGGCGCAATGCCCTTCTTCACCACGGCTGGCTCCGGGTCGATCAGCGCCTCGCGTGGTTCGGTTGGCTCCACCCACGGCAGCTCCACCATGCCGTCGGCGATGATGCGGCTGGCGCGCCGGGTGCCGCGGCGCTCGCGGAAGGTGTCCAGCGCCGCTTGGCGTGAGCGTTGCGACGTATCCTCGCGCCCCGAACCCTTACGCAACTTGTCCAGGTCTTTGAGCAGCCCGGCCATTTCGCCGAGGCCGGCGTATGCGGCGTCGGAGTCGTCGTCAAGATCATCATCGTCGGCGAAGGGGTCGAAGGCGACGGCTTCGGTGCCTGGTTCATCATCTGCGAAGGGGTCGAAGGCGACCGCCTCGGTGGGCTGGACGTCGTCGTGGTCGTGTGGCTTAGCCATCGTTGTCCTCCTTCCGGTACCGCAGCGGCGGCGGTGAGGATTCAGCTATAGACCCGCCGAGCCAGGTGTTGTAGAGGGTGTACCAGGAGCCGTCGTTACGCATCCGCTCCAGGGTGGCGTTGACCTGGCGCACCAGATCGTCCTGCCCCTTGGCCACGCCGACGCCGTAGTACTGGGTGGCAAACGCGCCGTCCAGAATGGTCGTGTGGGGGTCCTGCGCGGCCAGGCCGGCGAGGATCGCATCATCCGCCACGATCGCCTCCGCCCTAAACTGCTGCACCGCCATCAGGCAATCCGACCAGGAGCGGGTGCGCAAAATGTTCGAGTCCGGCACGTAGGTTTTGGCGATACGCAGCAGGTTTGTCCCGTCGACGATGCAGGCGGTGCGCTCGGCGAGGTCCTCCAAGCTATTCACGTCGCGGTCCTTGGGCACGAGCACTCTTACCGACGACGTCAGGTACGGCGTAGAAAACTCAATCACCTCAGCCCGCTCGGGCGTAATCGACATCGTCCGGATAATGATGTCCACCTCACCCGAGTTGAGCGCCTCCGTGCGGGCCGCCGAATCGACGAAGCGGAAATCGACGCGCAGGTCCTGCTCGTCGTCGAAAATGTCACGCGCAATGGCCCGCGCCAGGTCCACCTCTAACCCACGCAAACGGCCGGAATCCGTGTCGCGGTAGGACAGCAGGTACAAAGACTGGTCGATGCCGACGATGATGCGGCCGCGCTGGCGGATGCGCTCCACGTTCGGCTTCGGGGCCTCCTCCTCAGCACCGTCCGCTTCACTTCCAGCGCCCCTGCGCGGGTCCAACGACCCCTCCCACTCGAACTCGTCCGGCGTGAACGGATTCGCCGGGGGACCGGCCGCCGGATCCAACTGGGCGCCCGGCGGCAGCGGCACCATCTCGCGGGTCGGCGACGGCGTTTCGATCGTCGCCGATACCTTCCCCTCATGCCCCTCACCGCCGGCGCACGCCACCAACGACGGCACCGCAAGCGTCGCCACCGCACATGCCGCAACCACACGCGAGCCGAACCGAGCGCGCATCATAGGTACTCACCCAACCTGCGGCGGATGCCCCACCAGATACACACCACTGCCAGCACGGACAGTAGCGCCACGGCGGCGGAGACTCGCCGGGTCGCGTCCAACGACTCCGCAATGTAGAGCCGCGTGTTCTCCCTCGAGGACGCAATCAGTTCCGCCAGGGACCCGTCGAGGCCACGGAAGGAGGCCTCCCCGTCGGCGTCGCTACGCGTGCTCAGCAGTGCCGCCGCCTGGTCGTAACTGCCGGAGTTCAGCGCCCCGACCAGTTCGGCGTGTTCGTTGGACCAAGCGTTGAGGTGGGAGCGGGAGTCGTCGATAAGCTGCTTGTTCATGCCGTAATCCTCCGCCGTATGCACCGCGCCAGCGACCGACGAGTAGGTCTCGGTGAAGTCGCGGGCGGACTGGGCGGCGGTTTCGCGGCGCAGCAACGCGAAGGTTTCGTCGGTGCGGGTCTCCAGGGCGTCGATGCGCGCCGCGGTGAGTTCCTCCCACGGCTGCGCCGCCCGCGCGTACGCCACGGAACCGGAGCGCCAGGACTGGAAGTTAGACACCCCGGCCCAACTGATCGCGATGAGCAGCGCCAGCGTGGCGGCGAGGAAGCCACGGTTGAAACGGCGGCGGAACGTCAGCCACAGCCACCACTGCGCCAGCAACAGGAACCCCAGCGCCGCCAGGAAGCCGGACAGGGTCACCCACTGCGGTTGGGATAGCCGGCGCATCTCGTCGGCAACGTCCTGGCGGGTGAGCGTATTGATCTCCTGCGCCGCCGACAGCATCCGCGTACGCATAATCGCGCTGGCCTGCGACATGTACGCCACGCCCACCGGGTTGCCCATGCGTTGGTTCACCTGCGCCCGCGCGTTCAGGCCGCTGTAGACGGGCAGGTCGCGCTGGATGTTAATCACCAGGTCCTCGATCTCCCGGCTCGAGGCAGAATCGGCCTCCACCGCGCCCTTGTAAATCTCGGAGGCGGAACTGACCGCCTGGTCCAGCGCCGCCGTGTAGGTGCGCATGTCGTCCTCCGACATAGGCCCCGCCTGCACGTAGGACCCCGCGGCGATGGTATCCGCCCGCAGCAGCGACGTGGACAGCACGTGCGCCGCCGCACTCATCGGCTCCGTGGCATTCAAAACCGTGTCCAGCGACTGGTTACGCAGCGACATGGACTGGCTCATGGACAGCCCGGCCGCCAGCATCGAGGTAGTCAGCACCACCATCACCACGATCAACTTGCCGGGCGTGGTCTGCAGAAACGCCTTGCCCCGGCGCCCCATCGCCATCGGCCGCACAAGCCGCCCCTGCAAGAAGCGGGCACGTTCGCGGCGCGGCTCCAGCTCATCGAGCCATGCGTCCGCGCTCGTCTCCTCCAGCCCCGCAGCCGAGGCCGTCGCCCGCATTACCATTCCGCAATAATAACCGCTTCCACCTACAGTGGGGGCATGCTTGGCGACGGAAACGGCTGGGTCACCGCACCCAACGGCACAAAATTCTGGGGTCTTCACGGGGCCGCTGGCCTCTTCCTTATCGCGGGGACCGGCGAAAACGCGCGTGTGCTGCTGCAACACCGCGCCGCCTGGACCGCCCAGGGCGACACGTGGGGTATCCCCGGCGGCGCGATCGATTCGCACGAAACCCCCGCCGAGGCCGCCATCCGCGAGTCGGTGGAGGAGTGTGCGATTGACCCCGGGGAGGTGGCGGTCGTCGATACGCTGCGCACTGCGGAGTTCCCCAACTGGTCCTACACAACAGTGCTCGCGCTTTGCGACGAGCCCCTGCCCACCACCCCCAACGAAGAATCCGAAGAACTGCGCTGGGTCCCCCTGGACACCCTGCGCGATTTTCCGCTGCACCCCGCCTTCGCGGCCTCCCTAGACACAGTGCTTGCGCGCGCGATGGTGCATACTAAACCGCATGATTGAAGTCCAAGGACTGACGAAACGCTACGGCTCCGTCCAAGCCGTCGATGACCTCACCTTCACGGTCAAACCCGGTGTGGTCACCGGCTTCCTCGGCCCCAACGGCGCCGGCAAATCCACCACCATGCGCATGATCCTGGGGTTGGATAAACCCACCTCGGGCCATTCGCTTATCGACGGCACCCCCTACCGCAACATCCCCAACCCCACCCGCAAAGTCGGCGCCCTCCTCGACGCCAAAGGGGTCCACCCCAACCGCTCCGCACGCGCCACCCTGCTCTGGCAAGCCCAGGCAGCCGGCATTGCGCGCAAGCGTGTCGACGAGGTCCTCGACCTCGTAGGCCTCACCGACGCCGCCAGCAAACGCGTCGGCGGATTCTCCCTCGGCATGGGCCAACGCCTCGGCATCGCCGCCGCACTGCTCGGCGACCCCGAATACCTCATCCTCGACGAACCCGTCAACGGCCTCGACCCCGCCGGCATCCGCTGGGTCCGCGGCCTACTGAAGTCCCTCGCCGCCGAGGGCCGCACCGTGCTCGTGTCCTCCCACCTCCTCGCCGAGATGGCCCAAACCGCCGACAACCTCATCATCATCGGCCGCGGCCGCCTCGTCGCCGACACCTCCGTCGCCGAATTCATCCGTAACAACTCCGGCGTGACCACCGTGGTGCGCGCCGCAGACACGCAGGCGCTCGAAGCGGCGTTGGGTGGGGTGCCGTTTAGGCGCGTCGTCGATAGTGAAGGGCGCGCGACACTCGAAATCGCCGACCGCACCTCCGACGACATCGGTGCCCTCGCCTTCGCAGCCGGCATCCAACTCGCCGAACTCACCGAACGCCGCGCCTCCCTCGAAGAGGCCTACATGCACAGCACCCAAGACCAAGCCCAGTACGTATCCGCGGAGGCCCCCAATGCATAACCTCATCCAAGCCGAGTGGACCAAACTGCGCACCACCGCATCCTTCTTCTGGACCACCGGCATCACCCTGGTCATCTCCGCCCTCTACGGCCTCCTATTCGGCTACGCCTCCCGCACCAGCGGCATGCCCTACGCGCCCTTGACCGTCATCGCATCCGTGGCAACCACCATCGCCATCATCGTGATCGTGCAGGCCGCCATGACCGTCACCACCGAATACCGCTACGGCATCCCCGCCACCAACTTCCGCGTCGTCGCCCAACGCTGGCAACTCGCCGTAGCGAAGGTGCTGCTCGGGGCCGTTTTGGCCGCTGTCGTGGCGCTGGTCGCGCTGGTGCTCGCCTTCATTCTTGGCGACCACACCGCCTCCGTCCCCGCCAACTGGACCTCCAACCCCGCCACCCAACGCGCCCTCTGGGCCGTCCCCCTCGGCATGGCGCTGATCACCATGTTCACCCAGGGCGTCGGCTGGCTGGTGCGCAACACCTCCGGCACCATCGTGGCCTGCATCAGCATGATGCTGCTGGTAGAAACCATCGTCGGCTTCATCCCGCGCTTCGGTGCCGACGTGGCCAAGTTCCTGCCCTTCGGCAACCTCACCTCCTTCATGGTCAACCAGCCCAACGGCCACTGGGGCCTCGGCGTATCGCTGCTGGTCTTCGCCGTGTGGGCGGTGGGGCTCTGGATCGCGGGCCTGGTGGCGCTCGAGTCCCGCGACGCGTAGGGGCTTGCGGGGCGGGTGCCGCCGGTGCCGCGTTGGCGCCGCCGCGCTGGCGCCGCGTTGGCGCCGCCACCCTGGTGCCGCGCTGGTGCCGCCACCCCGGCGCGCCACCTCCCGCAAACGGCGCATCCTACACGGCGCATTTCGTCGAAAATTAGCGAAATGTACCGTGCAGGATGCGCCGTTTAGCTTTGAGACACCCCGCGCCGCACCCTACTGCGCTACACTCAAGCGCGTCTCGGGGAGGGGGCAACATGATTAGACAAGATTTGGTGGGGAAACTAGTTGGACGCGGCAAGGCTGCTGAACAAGTTTGTGTGAAGCTGTCGTCGACAAGGTTTATCGCGCGCACGGAATGGGTAAAACTGAAGCCCCACGAACAACAGTTCCTACGGTGCTGGGCAGCGGGGGCGGCGGCACACACGTCGATACTGGTGGGACGTGCTGCGGCGACGGCGCACGGAATGTGGGTTCTGCCCCGCACGTTTGAGGTGGAGATGGCAAACCCGAAGGGGCGCGTTCCCCGACACTCGCAGCGTCCTTCGGGCGTTACCTATCGACGAATCGTCGTACCAGGCATGGACATCACCGCGTTAGGCCAGAACGACGAGGTGAAACTCACGACCCCGGTGCGCACGGCAGTCGACATTGCTCGGTGGCACGGCGTGAAAGAAGGCGTGGTCGCGATGGACAGCCTGTTCTTCGGGAAACTCGACGCGTTCAAGGGGGGCATCCACACTGAGCTGGAGGAAACAATCCACCGCCTTAGCGGTAACCGCGGCATTGAACAGGCCCGAGAGGCGTTTGGGCAATTGTCGATGCTGTCGGAGTCTCCGTATGAGACGCTCGTTCGCCTTCTGCTTCGGCGCGTCGGTGTCGTGGCGCAGGAGCAGATGCGCATCGGCAAATACCGGGTGGATTTGCTGTGGGGCCAGCTGGTCATTGAGGTCGACGGTGCCATCAAGTTTGAGGAGGATGCGTCACGTGCCGCTCAACAGCACATTCATCGTGAAAATCAGCTTCGGGAGGCCGGCTACTGGATCATCCGCATCACGCCTAAAGAAATATGGGCGGATGAGGAAAAGGTGCTTCACCGCATTGTTGCGGCAAAGCGTCGTTCGGAGAAGATCGGCCCGGCGTCGGTTGAGGCTCTGCCCGCGTGGTGAGGCACCAAACTTAGCCAAACGGCACATCTAACACGGCGCATTCCGCGGAAAATTAGCGAAATGTACCGTGCAGGATATGCCGTTTGCGTTAAAGGGGCCGGGCGGACGGCAAGGGCCGGGCTGGGGCAGGCCGCCCAGCCACCCAGCCACCCCACGCACCCAGCCCACACACCCCTACTGCAGGGCGGAGGTCAGTTTCATCACGTTGTCGATGTAGCGCCTGTACCAGGGCCGCTGATCCCACCGCTCCAAAGTAAGCTCCCGCGACACGGCTAGATAACACGCGCCGAGTTCGGACAGCATGTGCAGCAGCGTCCCGGAGGCGACGAAGAGGGAGGATTCGTAGTTGAGGCTGAAGGAGCGGATGTCCATGTTGGAGGATCCGACGACGGCGGAGGAGCCGGGGAGGCCGTCGTCGATAAGTACGAACTTGGTGTGGAGCACGAATGGCGCGGGGAATTCCCAGATGCGCACGCCGGCTTTGAGGAGTTGTTCGTAGTAGGCGGATTGGGCGTGTTGGACCATGAATTGGTCGGATTTGGCGCTGACGAGGAGGTCGACGTGTACGCCGCGGTAGCAGGCGGAGGTGATGGCTTCCAGCAGCGAGTCGTCGGGTACGAAGTAGGGCGAACAGAGCGTGACGTGCGTTTTTGCGTTGTGGATCATGGACACGAACATGCGCAGGTTCGGCTCGGTGAGGTATCCGGGTCCTGAGGGGACGAGTTGGAGCACGCCATTGCTTGTCGACGACTCCCTCACCGGCGCCTGCTCTATCACCTCGCCAGATTCGGTGTACCAGTCTGTGGCGAACATGGAGTCGGCGGACGCGACGATGGGGCCTTCGAGTTCGACAAACGCGTCGACCCATTGGCGGCCGGCGCGGCGGTGTTGGCGGACGAGGTAGGAGCGGTCGATGAGGTTGAAGGATCCGAGCATGGCTACGCGTGAGTCGACGACGAGGAGTTTGCGGTGGTTGCGTAGGTCGGGGCGGCGCCAGCGGCCGCGGAGTGGGGCGAGTGGCAGCATCATGTGCCAGTCGACGCCGATTTCGGTCAGTCGGCGTTTCAGTTTCCGGAACCCGGGGTATTTTTGGCTGCCGATGTGGTCGAAGAGGAGGCGGACGTGGACGCCGCGGGCGACGGCTCGTTCGATGGCGCGGAAGACGACGTCGGTGGTGTCGTCCCAGGCTACGGCGTAGATTTCGATGTTGACGTGGGAGGTGGCGTCGTCGATGAGCGATGCCATGCGGTGCATCGTTTTGCGGTAGTCGGTCCAGAGTGCGCGTACGTCGGCGTGGACGGCGGGGTAGCCGGTGAGGGTGCGGTTGAGGCGCACGATGGAGGTGGTGACGTCGGGCAGGGGTACGTCGGCGGGGAAGTCGGCGACGTTGAGGTTGGTGTCGTCGATGTGTCGGCGTGCTTCAACTTGGATGCGGTGGCGGCGTCGCGACACGAACGTGGAGCCCATGAGGAGGTACAGCGGCAGCCCGACGACGGGCAGCAGCAGGATGAGCAAAAGCCACGCGTTTGCCGACGACGGTTTGCGCCCGCCCGGCACCACACCGATCATGACGAATTTGATGGCGTAGTCGAGGACCATCGCCGCGAATTGCCACCATCCGAGGTCGATATTCATCGGACCTCATTATAGGAGAGGCCGCGCGTGTCGTAATCGACGATCACGGGTGCGTGGTCGGAGGCACCCTTGCCGCGGCGTTCGTCGACGTCCACCCAGGCGCGTTTGAGCAGGTCGCGCATGGGTGCGGTGGCGAGTTGGAAGTCGATAAGCATGCCTTCGTTGTGTTGGAACCGCGCGGATTTGTAGTCCCAGAAGGTGTAGGGGTCGTCGTGACGAATTTCGTACAGCCCCGCCTCCAGCAGCATCTGGAACGCGGCGCGTTCGGGTTCGGTGACGTGGGTTTTGCCTTCGAACCAGGCGACGTCCCATACGTCTTCGTCGCGGGGTGCGACGTTGAAGTCGCCCATGAACACCTGCAGGTCTCCGGGGCGCACGGACTCCGCCAGGGACCACAGGAATTGCAGTTTGTAGTCGTAGTGCGGGTCGCCGATCTCGCGGCCGTTGGGCACGTACAGGCTCCACACTTCCACGCCGCCGCAGTCGGCGCCGACCGCGCGCGCTTCCACCTTCGGTTCGCCTTTCTTCGCAAATGCGGGTTGGCCGTCGAAGTGGTCGCGCACGTTGTCCAACCCCACTCGGGAGGCGATGGCCACGCCGTTCCACTGGTTCACGCCCACGTGCGCGACCTCGTAGCCTGCGGCTTCGAAGGTGGCGTAGGGGAATGTTGCGTCTGCGGTTTTGGTTTCCTGCATCGCGAGTACGTCTACGTCGTTGCGTTCGAGGAATGCGGCGATGCGTTCCGCGCGGGTGCGCACGGAGTTGACGTTCCAGGTGGCGATTCGCATGCGCCTAGCCTAGCGCCAGCCGCCGACGGTGATGTTCGAGCGCCCCCTCGGGCACATTGCTAATCGACGACACCCCGTACCCCTCACCATCCACCCACGCCACCTGCTCTTCCGCGAGCGTCCATTCGTCGGTGAGAAGTTTCAGTGCGGGTTTGCCGATCCGCTCCGGGATCATAAGCCGTACTGGCAGGTTGCGTTCGCGGTAGAAGGCGCGGATGGCGTCGATAGGTACGGGTTGCAGGCCCGCCGACGGTCCGAGCGGTACGGCCGAGTTCGCCTCGTCGGTCTCGCCGGTGCGCATAAGCCAGCCTTCGGCCCAGGCTTCTTCGGTGGTGGGGATGTCGTCGGCAATGCGGCGTTCCAGCGCGCGGATTTCGGAGTTGCGCACCGTTCTCGCCGACAGTTTCTTAATGATGTGCACGTTGGCCACCTCGATCGCCTCTTTCGAGGACGGGAAGCCACCCACCTCCTGCGGCCGCACCACCAGCGGGTCGAGCGACACGACGTGCCCGATGATGTCGCTGGCGTGCTCGCCGCGCCGCTGTCTGACCACGACGCGGTCCCCCACCACGACGTCATCCGAGCGGAAAATACGCGACATATGCTGTACTTCTCGCGCTTTTCTTATCGACGAGCCCTACCCGCACCCGGCAACATAAACGCCACACCGGCCAGCAGCGCGAGCACGCCCAGGCCGATCAGGCCACGCATCGGGGTGCCGGTGTCGGCGAGGTCGCCGTCGCGCTCATCTTCGGTGCTGGTCGTGGTGCGCGAGGTGCTCGAGGAGGACGTGGTCGAACGCGTCGTGCTCGACGTTGCCGAGGTGGTGCGGTTCTGCAGCACCGACGCCGACGTCGTCGACGAAGAGGAAGACGAAGACGACGAGGTCGTGGCGGTCGCGCTGGACGTCGTGCTCGACGAAGTGCCGGAGGTTGTGGTCTGCCCGGTAGTCGTACCGGTCGTGGTGGTTGTGGTCTCGGTGCCGGACGACGTGTTCGTCGTGGTCGTCTCGCTGGTGGTGGACTCAGTGGTCTCCGAGGTGGTGGTGTTGTCCTGCATCCGCTCGGCGCGCAGGCTCAGCGACTCAGACGTCTTCGGCGCCTTGCTGCTCGGCTCGGTGGTCTTCGGGGTGGTCGACACCGTGGTTGCCGGAACAGCAGCCTTCTCCGAAGCCTTCTCGCCAGCCTTCTCCGCAGTCGCATCCTCCGACGCGGCAGCCTCTTCCTTGCCGCCCGGGATGCCGTAGATGATGCGGGCGTCGCCGTTCTCGGAGCGCTCGAAGGCGTCGAAGGCGGTGGTGCCCAAGATGCCGTCGAGGCCCTTGAGGGCGGAGGGGAGGACGACGGTGTCGTCGTTAAGTAAAAGCTCTGAGCGCAACTTACGCACGCCGGCGCGCTCGGCCTTGAGGGCGTCGGCTGCCTCGTCGAACTCGGCTTCTTCCTCGTCGGTCAGGTCGCCGGCGTCCTCGCGGAGCTCCTCAAGGTCGTCGGCGGCCTCGATGAGGTTCTTGCGCCAATCGGTGAGGATCTCGCGGACCTCGTCCTCCCCATCCGCTTCCTTAAGTGCGGTGAGGGAGGTGGTGCGGGTCTCGGTGACGTCGCTAAGCAGCTGCTCGAGCGGCGTTTCGGGCGCAGCGGGAGTGGTCAGCGTGATCGCAGTCGCGGCGATGACGGCGGGGATGCGCATGTGTGCCTCCGGAAAAATAGACAGTCCCGCACATCATACCGCGTTAGTGGCCGAACGGATCCTCGTCGGTGCCTGGAAGCCACGTGTTGCCCGGCTCGCGCCAGCCCTTGTCGCGGATCTCGCGCTTCGCTTCCTTCTTGTAACGGCCGGTGAGCACGTCGGTGTACAGGAAGCCGTCCAGGTGGCCGACCTCGTGCTGCAGGCAGCGGGCGAAGAAGCCGGTGCCCTCCACCTCGATCTCGTTGCCGTTCTCGTCCAGGCCGGTGACCTTGGCCCAGTCGGCGCGGCCGGTCGGCCAGGAGTAGCCCGGGACGGAGAGGCAGCCTTCGTCGTCCTCGCCGTCGTCGCTAGGCATTGTCTTCGGGATCTCGGACGTTTCCAGCACCGGGTTGATCACGGTGCCGCGGCGCATGGTGTCGCCGTCGGGGCAGTGGTAAACGAACAGGCGCAGCGGCACACCAATCTGGTTGGCGGCCAGGCCCACGCCGTGGGCGGCGTCCATGGTTTCGTGCATGTCGGCGATGAGTTCCTGCAGTTCCTCAACGGGCTGCGTGACCTGTTTGGTCGGTTCGTGCAGCACAGGGTCGCCGTGGATAACGATGGGTCGGATGGTCATGCCAATATATTAGGCATGCTTTCCGACACCGACCTCGCCGTGCTCCGTTTCGCCGCGCGCGCCCCGCGGTCCCTCGGCAAGCGCGAGGACGCTATCCGTGCCGAACTTGGCATGACGCCGATCCGCTACTACCAGCGCCTGAACGTCCTTTTGGATAATCCGGATGCGCTCGCGGCGGAGCCTCAGTTGGTGCGGCGATTGCAAAGGCTTCGCGACGCCTAACCCGGTGTGTTGCCTCCCTTCCCCCACCAGGTGTGGCTATTGTTGCTGCTGTGACTAAAGATCAGTATGGCAACGACCCCCGCTACGACAACGTGGGCGACGAGCCCTTCGACGCCGAAATTATCGACGACACCCCCACCGACGCACCCGCCGAGGAATACCGCGGCGCGCACCGTCGCGACGACGACGCCGACTATGACTATGACGAGGCCTACGACGAGGCGTACGCAGGCTACGCCGCCGGTGCCGGTGCCGGTGCCGGTGCCGGTGCAGGCGCTGGTGCCGGCTCGACCGCCGTCACCGCTGGCGCTGCTGGTGCCGGTGCTGGCGCGGGCGCCGCTGCCCAGGGCGGCCTGCCCCGCCGTGGCCTCGCCATGATCCTTATCGCCGTTGCTGCGTTGCTGCTGCTCTGGGCACTGTGGGCGATGACTCAGAAGGGCGGCGACAACAACGCCGCATCCTCCGCCTCGTCCGAAACCTCCACCTCCGCTACCGCTGAGGCCGCCCCATCCGCGGCCCAGCCTGGCGAGGGCCAGGGCCAGGGCACCCAGGATCCCAACGCCTCCCAGGACCCGAACTCGCCGCAGGACCCGAACGCCGAACAGCGCGAAGGCGACCAGGCCCAGGACCCCAACGCGCAAGACCCGAACGCCGAGACCCCGGCTCCGGCTCCGGCTCCGGCCCCGCAGGGCGCGCAGCTCGACAATGCGAGCGCGCAGGTCTTCGTCTACAACAACTCCGGCATCGCTGACCTGGCTAATCGCACGGCGGACCAGCTTAAGGGTCAGTTCAACGTCGCTAATCAGTCCCAGGACGCTGCGACGATGAACATGCCTGAGCAGCAGTACGGCATCTTCCCGGAGACCTACGTGTTCTTCGACCCGGCCACCCCGGGTGCTGAGCAGGTCGCTGCCGACATCGCCCGCCGCGTCGGTGGCACCGCCCGCGCCAAGAATGACATCCCGGAGGGCGCCGTCGGCCTTCCGGAGCAGGCCGCGAATAACCGCAGTGCGGTCGCGGTCGTCCTCGCCGGCTAGTTTTAGCCTCCAAACGGCGCCTCCTACACGGTGCATTTCGTCGAAGATTAGCGAAATATGCCGTGTAGGAGGCGCCGTTTAGCTTTGCGACGACACCACACCGGCACCCGACCTCCACATGGTGAGAATGCAAGGGTGAAGATGGCCAAAAATCGGCCAGCTCTCCGTTGCGTCCTCACCATCTGTGTGGAAGGCGGAACCCCAACAGCACCGCCCCGCATATAAACCGCTTCGCCATGCCAGTCCCGGGAACCGAAGCGGTTAGGCTGGCTGACTATGGATCCGTTTCGCGATTTTGCCAGGTCGGCCGCCCCTACCCTCGGTGTCGAGTGGGAGATTTGTCTCGTCGACCCGGAAACGCGCGACCTTGTGCCGCGTGCGGCTGAGGTGATCGAGGAGGTGCAGAAGCGCAATCCGGACGTGCACCTGGAGCCGGAGTTTCTGCAGAACACGATCGAGCTTGTCACGCCGATCTGCACGAATACCAGGGAGGCGGTCGACGCCCTTCAGCGCGACCTCAAAGCGATCAAGGAGGTCGCGGATGAGAAGAACCTCCGCCTGTGGGCGAGCGGCGGCCACCCGTTTTCGGATTTCCGCACGAATCCGCTGAGTCCGAAGAACACGTATCAGGAGATCGCGGATCGCACCCAGTATTGGGGTCAGCACATGTTGTTGTGGGGTATCCACTGCCACATTGGGATCAGTCATGAGGACAAGGTGTGGCCGATCATTAATGCGGTGATGACGAAGTACCCGCACCTGCTCGCGATAAGCGCCTCGAGCCCGGGTTGGGACGGTATCGATACGGGTTACGCTTCGAACCGCACGATGCTTTACCAGCAGCTTCCCACCGCGGGTATGCCGTATCAGTTCCAGGATTGGGATGAGTGGGTTGCGTTTATGCGCGATCAACAGACTTCGGGCGTGATTAATCACACGGGTTCGATGCATTTCGATGTCCGCCCGGCCGCGAAGTGGGGCACGATCGAGGTTCGCATTTCGGATGCCACGTCTAACCTGCGCGAGCTCGCCGCGGTCGTGGCGCTCACGCACTGTCTCGTGGTCCACTACGACCGCATGTTGGATCGCGGCGAGTCCCTGCCCACCCTGCAGCAGTGGCACGTCGCGGAGAATAAGTGGCGCGGCGCTCGCTATGGCATGGACGCGCTCGTGATCACTAGCCGCGATACGGACGAGGACTGGATTAAGCACGAGCTGCAATTGCTTATCGACGAACTCACGCCCACGGCCCAAGACCTCAACTGCCTCGACGAGCTACGGCTGGTCGGCGAGATCGTCGAGCGTGGCGCCGGCTACCAGCGCCAGCGGGAGATTTACCAGCGCACGGGTGATTGGAAGGCGGTTGTGGACGCGACCTGCGACGAAATGTGGGAACTCACGCCGTAGCGCCGTAGCAGCCAGCCCTTAGCCCGCCGGCCGTTCGGTTTCGGTGGGCTTGTTGGGGTTGATGCGCTTGGGGTGGTAGCTGGCGGGGCGGTCGTTGCGGGTGAATTGGCCGTCTTCGCCGTAGAGGCCTTCGCGTCGGGCGATGCGGCCGAGGCGTTGGCCGGTGACGGGGTTGGTCATCAGGGCGAACAGCACCAGCAGGATCATGATGCCGATGTCGCCTTTTTCGTGGACGCCGAAGTCTTCGGCGGTGGTGACTCGGATGATGGTGCCGATCATGAACAGCACGAGCCCGGTGGTTTGGGGTTTGGTGATGGCGTGGACGCGCGCGAGGGTGGAGTTGAAGCGTGCGGTGCCGACGGCGGCGGAGAAGACCATGAACGCGCCGGGCAGGATGAAGATCAGGGAGATGATGTCGGTGATCATAGGGAACCATCCCTCTTGCGGAAGCGGGCGACGGACAGGGAGGCGATGAAGCCGAGGAGTGCGATGACGATCATCACGTTGACCACGGTGGTGTCTAACGTCCAGCAGATGTAGAGGGCGAGGGCGCACTGGAGGGAGGCGGTGATGCCGTCATTAGCTAGGACGCGGTCGAGGGAGTCGGGGCCGACGATGACTCGCCAGGCGAGGATGAAGAAGCCGGCGAAGATGAAGATGGCGGCTATGGCGAGGAAGACGTTGTAGATCGTTTCGTTCATTTGCTCCTGCTTTCGAAGATCCCGATCATTTGGCGTTCCAGGGTGGCTACGTTGGCAATTTCGCGTTCGATGTCGGCCGGGGTGGACGCGTCGAGGACGTGGATGGTCCATTCGCGGTTGGCCAGGTCGATGTCGGTGACGGTGCCGCCGGGCTGCAGGTTGTAGGCGCAGGTGGCCAGGTAGAACACCAATTCGTTGCTGACGCGCATGGGTACGCGCAGGATCGCGTTTTTGGGTTGCGGTTGGGGCCTCAGCGAGAGCCAGGCCACTTTGGCGGAGGCGACGATGAGGTCCCACAGCCAGATGCCGACGAAGGCCATCAGGCGTGGCCAGTGGATGCGGTTTCCGCTGCGGGGGACGCGCGGCAGCGGCAGGGCCAGCACGATGACGACGCCTAAGGCGAGGCCGGCGGCGACGTTGCCCCAGGACACTTCGCCCATGAGCAGGACCCACATGAAGGTTAGCCACGCGACGGAGGCGGGGCGCATGCGGTTTTTTACACCGGTGAGCAGGCTCATCAGTTACGCACCTCCTGGTTGCGACGGTTCATCAGCGAGTCGTGCCCGCCGTGGGAGTCGGTGGGTTCGGTGAAGGTGTCGAGGTTGCGGGTGGCGTGGGTGGGGTCGTCGATAAGTACTGCGCTGCGGTAGATGGTGACGTCTTGGGCGGATTGGGCGGCGCGGTCGGTGATGTTGGAGATCGGGCCGGCCAGGAACGTAATCGACGTGGAGGCGAGTACCAGCAGTGCGGTGGAGAGGAACATGCCGACGGGGATGCGGCCGACGTCGTCGCGTTCGCCGGCAGAGACGGTCTCGCCGCGCTCGGCAAGGTTGGCGGGGCGGGCGAGGACGACGTCGCCTTCGGGGGCGTCGGCGCGATCTCGCAGGAAGCCTTTGGACCAGACGTTCATCATGGCGTACAGGGTGAGCAGCGAGGTGACCACTGCGCCGCCGATGAGGGTCCAAGCGAGCCAGGAGCCGTCTTCGGCACCGGCTTGGATGAGCATGACTTTGCCCAGGAAGCCGGACAGGGGCGGGATGCCGCCGAGGTTGAGCGCCGGGACGAGGTACAGCACGCCAATCACGGGTGCGGTGTAGAGCAGGGAGCCCAGGCGTCGCAGTTGGGCGGAGCCTGCTTGCCTTTCCACGAGACCGACCACCAGGAACAGTGACGTCTGCACCAGAATGTGGTGCACGGCGTAGAAGATCGCACCCGACAGGCCCGCGACCGATCCGAGGGCCACGCCGAAGATCATGTAGCCGATGTGGCTGACCAGGGTAAAGGACATGAGACGTTTGATGTCGTTTTGGGCGATCGCGCCCATGACACCCACGATCATGGTCAAAAGTGCGACCCACATGAGCATGGAGTCGAGGGATCCGTCGGTAAATACGGTGGAGCGCATGCGGATGATCGCGTACACGCCGACTTTGGTCAGAAGGCCTGCGAACACGGCGGTGACGATGGAGGCGGCGGTGGGGTAGGAGTCCGGCAGCCAGGCGTCCAGGGGAAAGACGGCGGCTTTGATCCCGAAGGCGATGAGGATCGTCGCAAAGATTGCTGCCTTGGTGCCGGTGGGCACGTCTTCCATGCGGATGCCCGCCTGCGCCATGTTCACGGTGCCCACGGACGCGTACACGAGCGCCAGCGCGAACAGGAACACCATCGACGACGCCATGGACACCATCACGTAACCGATGCCAGCGCGCACGCGCTGCGGCGACGCACCCAGGGTGAGCAGCACGTATGAGGCGACGAGGAAGATCTCAAACCCGACGTACAGGTTGAACAGGTCGCCGGCCAAAAACGACAGGTTCACGCCCATGCTCAGCAGCATGTAGGAGGGGAGGAACACGGCGATCGGGTCGTCGTCGTCACCATCGCGCAGGCCTTGGGAGATGCCGTACCACATCACCGCGACCAGCACGATCGAGGAGACGAACAACATTATCGACGACAACCTGTCCGCCACCAACGTAATCCCGATCGGCGCCTCCCAGCCGCCCATTTGCACCGTTTGGATGCCGTGGGTGTCCGCGACGATGATCAGCACCGCCGACATGACCGTCAGCGTGGCCAGGGTCAGTAGGGCGATGAAGCGCTGCAGGTTCACACCGCGGAACACCAGGATGAACGCCGCGGAGATGAGCGGCAGCAGAATCATCAGCACCGTCAGGTAGGGCACTGCGGGCAGGGCCCAGTCGGCGAGGGCGAACAGGTTATTTTTCACGGTCCACCGCCTTGACCGGCTCCTCGAAGGATGCTGCCGTGGCAGCCTTGCCGGCCGCTTCCTCTTCGTCGCGGTCGCCCGTCGGCGTGGAGGGGCGCACCGCAATGGCGCGGTCCTCTTCGTCGCGTTCGACCACGTCGTCGGTGCGGTAGCGGTACTGGCGGTATGCGAGCGCAAGCATGAATCCGACCATGGCCATCGAGATGACAATGGCGGTCAGGATCATCGCCTGCGCCAGCGGGTCGGCGGAGTCGGCGACGGCTTCGGAGTCGCGTCCGAGGATCGGCGGGGAGCCCGCGCGGCCGCCGGATTGCAGCAACAGCAGGTTCGCGCCGTTGCCGATGAGCAGCACGCCCATGATCATGCGCGTCATTGCTTTGTCCAGCATGAGGTACACACCGCACGCGATGAGTACGCCCGAGCCGATGAGTAAGAACAGGTTCGCTTCCATTTACTTCTCCGAGCTCTTGCTAATCGACGACGACCCTGCCGACGACACCGCCGCCCGCTCATCAAACCGCTGCAGGCGATCACGCTTTTGCTGTTCGCGGCGCCTGCGGTTCTTCTCTTGCAGTTCGATGGCGCGGTCGCGGGCGCGCTGCTTACGGGACTCTTCTTCGAGGTCGATGTGGGCGCCCATGGAGGCCAGCACGTGCATGATGAGGCCGACGACGATGGCGTAGACGCCGGCGTCGAAAAGCAGGGCGGATGGGACGTCGAACTCGCCGATGAGCGGCAGACTGAACGTGGCGTACCCAGAGGTCAGTGGCGGGTTGCCGAAGAACATGGGCACGACCGCCGCAGTGGCGGACATCAGCAGGCCAGCGGCGAGCACCTTGCTTGGGTGCACCGGCAGGGTTGCTTCGATCTCCTTGCGACCGCCCGCCAGGTAGCGCAGCGTGAGCGCGAGTGCGGCGACAAGGCCGCCTGCGAACCCGCCGCCTGGGGCGTTGTGGCCGGAGAAGAAGAAGTACGCCGACAGCAGCATCATCGATGGGAACAGGATGCGGGTGGCAACCTCCACCATCAGGGAGCGGTTCTGTGCGGTTTCGTCGTTCACGCCGGAGGCCAACCAGCGGGCCTTTGTGGTCTGCAGGGTCGGGCGGCGTGACTGGGTTTCAAACTTGCCGGTGCCGAAGATCAGGCTGGCCACACCCACTGCGGCGATGACCAGCACGGTGATCTCACCGAGCGTATCGGCGGCACGCAGGTCCACCAGCAGCACGTTGACGGTGTTGCGGCCGTGGCCGATCTCGTAGGCCAGCTCCGGCATGGTTGTGGAGATCGGATCGGCGACGCGCGCGGACATCGCCGTCATGGCCACGACCACCACTGATACGCCGGTGCCGATGGAGAGCCAGGCGCGGAGACGGTTGTCGTCGTGACGCGGCTCGACCTCTGTGGGCATCTTGCGCAGCACCAGCATGAAGATAACCATCACGATGGTCTCCACCAGCGCTTGCGTCAGCGCCAGGTCGGGTGCGCCGTGCAGCGCGAAGATCATGGCTAGGCAGTAGCCGGTCATGCCGACCATGACCACGGCAGACAGGCGGTTGCGCTGCAGGGTGGCAAAGAACGCCATGCCCGCCATGATGATCACGATCAGGCCTTGCCAGACGTTTTCCCACACGATCATGCGGATGTTGTTCGACGCCCCCAGGATCAGCGCCGCCAGCGGCACAACCATCAGCGTGGCAAAGATGACACCGAGGTTGATCGCCAACGAACCACGCTGGGTGGACGCGGTCAGGCGCATCGACCAGTGGTGCAGCTTGCTCAGGATGGTGTCGTAGACGCTGTTGGCGTTACCAAGCGCGGGCTGTTCAAACTGGGCCTTTGCCACCAGGTCGCGCTGCCAGAACATGATCGCGCCCGCAGTGATGATTACCGCAGACAGGATCAGCGGCACGTTGATGCCGTGCCACAGCGCGAGCGTTTCGCCTTCCACGTCGGGGAAGCGCGCGTCGAGGTGGTTGTTGATCGGGTCCGACAGCAGCGCCGGCACCATGCCAAACACGATCGTGCCGGCAGTCAGGATGGCGGGGGAGAGCCACAGCGTTGGGCCCACCCGGTGCATGTCGCGCACTGCTTCGGAGGGCTTGCGGTCGTGCTCTGGTTTCGTCGCAAAGGCACCGTGCAGGAAGTACAGCGAGTACGCCATGGTCAGAATGGAACCAGCGACCATCACTACCAGCGTGATCCTGCCCGGCATACCGGTGAGCAACTCCTCGTGCAGGATCATCTCCAGCGCGGCTTCCTTGGCCACAAACCCGAACAGCGGCGGGATGCCAGCCATCGACGCAGCCGACACAATGGCCAACCCCGCCAACAACGGCTGCTTCTTGCCCAGCCCCGACAGTTCGTGGATGTCGCGCGTGCCGGTGGCGTGGTCGATCGTGCCCACAATCATGAACAGCGCGGCCTTAAACAGCGAGTGCGCGAACGTGATCGCAAGCCCCGCCATCGCGGCCTCACGCGACCCCACGCCGATCACCGTGATGATGAAGCCCAGCTGGCTCACCGTGCCGTACGCCAGCACCAGCTTCAGGTCGCGCTGCTTCAGCGCCATCCAGCCACCCAGCAGCATGGTGAACCCACCCGTAGACAGCACCAGCAGGTGCCACGTGGTCACCGCCGACATGTCGGGCGCAAGCCTAGCGACGAGATAAATACCCGCCTTGACCATCGCCGCCGAGTGCAGATACGCCGACACCGGCGTCGGCGCCGCCATCGCGCCGGGCAACCAGAAGTGCCACGGGGCCTGGGCGGACTTGGTCAGCGCACCCAACATGATCAGCACGATTGCCGCGGAGATCGCCGGGGTGCCCTCGATGTCGGCGATCTGGGACACCTCGGACAGACGCCAGATGCCGGCGTTGAAGCCTAGGAGGTTGATGCCCACCAGCATGGCCAGGCCACCCATCGTGGTGACCATCAGCGCCTGCATGGCTGCGCGTCTGGAGGTCGCCCGCTCCCCGTAATACGACACCAGCATGTACGACAGGATCGAGGTCAACTCCCAGAACACGTACATGAGCAGGAAGTTGTCCGAGATGACCAAGCCGTACATGGCCATGGCGAAGGCGCTGAGCTCAAACCCGAACTTGGCCAGCCTGCGCGGGTTCGAGTCGAAGTAGCCCCAGCAGTAGAACAACACAAGCGCCCCGACACCCAGGATGATCAGGCTAAAGAGCGCTGCTAGGGCATCGAGGCGAAACTCTAAGTTGAGGTTGGTCGATGGCATCCACGTGAACGTGGAAACGATCTCCCCGCCGTCGCGGAACACCCCGTCGGCGAAGAGTTTGACCACCCACAGGAAGCCGCCGAGCGGCACCAACGCCAGTAGGGCGAACGCCGAGCGGCCGATGCTGCGCAGCAGCACCGGGGCGATGGCGCTGGCAGCCGTGAGCGCAAGAAGTAACGTGAGCACGTTTCTGGCAGCCCTCCTTTGAGGTCGGTCGTACCGTTGGCGCGCCTAACCTCAGGGGCTTTCCAGTTCACACAGAAATAACTTGCTCATCGCGGCAACAAGATACAACGCGTCAACACCAGTGGCGCGGCCGTCTTTTTGCCACTGTAGCGAATTTTTCTTACTTCCCGTATTGCTGCAGGAACATCGCCTCGGCGATGGCCACATGTTCGATCTCGGTCGGGTCGACGGACTCGTCAACACCGTGAATGCCACACAGCGGCTCCTCCACGCCGTACAGTGCGATCTCCGCGTTGGGGAACTGCTCCTGCAGGGTGATGGTCAGTGGGATCGAGCCGCCGGTGCCTACGACAGCCAGCTCGTCTGCGCCGTATGCGTCCTTCAGGCACTGCCCAAGCTTTGCGACGGCCTCCGCTTCCACATCCGTAGAAAACGGCTGATTCACGCCACTGACCTGTACGTCCACCTTGGCGCCCCACGGGGTGTGGGCCTTGATGTGCTCCACCATCTTCTCCGCCACCTTGGCGGAATCCTGGCCAGCCGGGACGCGCAGGTTGAACTGTGCTTCCGCGCGCGGGTTCACCGCGTTCATCGCCTCTGCAACCGGGGTGGAGGTAAAGCCGATCATGGTCACGGCCGGGCGCGCCCACACCAGGTCAGCCGGGTTATCGTCTGCGGTGCCCAGCAGTTCCACGCCGTCCAGGACGGTCGCGTCGCCGCGGAAGGTTTCCGGATCGTACGGGTCGCCGTCCCACTTCGCGGTGGTGTCCACGCCGTCGATGGTGGTGCGGCCGTGCTCGTCGAAAAGCGATGTTGCAATGACCATCAGTGCGTGCGCCGCATCCGGAGCCGCGCCGCCGAAACCGCCGGAGTGGATCGCGCCCTTGAGCGTTTCCACCGTCACGTTGATCTGGGCGCCGCCGCGCAGGGAAGTGGTCAGCGTCGGCACACCGACAGCGACGTTGCCGGAGTCTGCGATCAGGATCGCGTCCGCCTCAAACACCTCAGGCTTGTCGACGATCAACTTACCCAGACCGTCATCCCCACCGAGCTCCTCGGAGCCCTCGACGACAACCTTCAGCCCCAGGTCCGTGCCGCCGTTTTCCTCGACGAGGCGCAGTGCCTCCAGGTGCATGGCCAGGTTGCCCTTGCAGTCCGCCGAGCCACGCCCGTACCAACGGCCGTCACGCTCGGTCAGCTCGAACGGGTCGTTCGTCCACGCCTCCGGGTCGTTCGCCGGGACGACGTCGTAGTGCGAGTACAGCAGCACCGTCGGCATGCCGTTCTTCGCTGGCTTCGTAGCGACGATCGTGTCCGCGTCGTCCACCGTCGGGTAGCGGGTGACTTCAAAGCCGAGGTCCTTGAGCGCCTCGACCGTCCACACACACGCTGCCTCGTGCTCGTCCTTCAGGGCCGGGGTGGAGTGCGGGGAGTTAAAGGACACCAGCTTGGACAGATCCGCGAAGATCCGGTCGCGCTGCGGTGCGTAGGTTGCTGTGCTGTTGCTTGTGCTGTTCTGTGCGTCAGTCATGGCACTACGCTAGCAGCAACCGAGCCAGCCCCTGCGTCTCTTGCACTCAACCCCCGAGAGTGCTAAAAATGTGGCTGGCA
Source organism: Corynebacterium sp. HMSC08F01 (assembly GCF_001807545.1). Lineage (NCBI taxonomy): Bacteria > Bacillati > Actinomycetota > Actinomycetes > Mycobacteriales > Corynebacteriaceae > Corynebacterium > Corynebacterium sp. HMSC08F01. Next base: position 35,180 of record NZ_KV789281.1, read on the forward strand.
CTCATCTCAACCGAGTGCCAAATAAACGAAGAAGAGCGGGTGAGGCTGAGACCACTCGTCAGCCGTGCCGTCGCGGGCGCCTGCTTGCACCGACGAACTGAGTGATCGTCCACGTACGCCTATATATAAGGAGTGACACACTCACATGGCAAAGATGATTGCATTTGATGAGGAAGCACGTCGCGGCCTCGAGACCGGCCTGAACACCCTGGCTGACGCTGTGAAGGTCACGTTGGGCCCGAAGGGCCGCAACGTGGTGTTGGAGAAGTCTTGGGGCGCTCCGATGATTACCAACGACGGCGTGAGCATCGCTCGCGAGATTGACCTCGAAGATCCGTACGAGAAGATCGGTGCGGAACTGGTCAAGGAAGTCGCCAAGAAGACCGACGACGTCGCCGGTGACGGCACCACCACCGCTACCGTTCTCGCCCAGGCGCTCGTGCGCGAGGGCCTGCGCAACGTCGCTGCTGGCTCCAACCCGATGGGTATCAAGCGCGGCATCCAGGCTGCCACCGACAAGGTATCCAAGTACCTGCTGGATCAGGCGAAGGAAGTTGAGACCCAGGAGGAGATCGCTTCCACCGCCGGTATCTCCGCTTCTGACCCGGAGATCGGCAAGAAGATCGCCGAGGCAATGTACGCCGTTGGCAACGGTGCGGTGAACAAGGAGTCCGTGATCACGGTCGAGGAGTCCAACACGTTTGGTGTGGACCTCGAGGTTACGGAAGGTATGCGCTTTGACAAGGGCTTCATCTCCGCTTACTTCGCCACCGACATGGAGCGCGGCGAGGCCGTGCTCGAGGACCCGTACATCCTGCTGGTGTCCGGCAAGATCTCCAACGTCAAGGAGCTTGTGCCGGTGCTGGAGCAGGTCATGCAGTCCGGCAAGCCGCTGCTGATCATCGCTGAGGACGTTGAGGGCGAAGCCCTGTCCACCCTGGTTGTGAACAAGATCCGCGGCACCTTCAAGTCTGTGGCTGTGAAGGCTCCGGGCTTCGGCGATCGTCGCAAGGCAATGCTGCAGGATCTGGCGATCCTGACTGGTGGCCAGGTCATCTCCGAAGAGGTCGGCCTGTCCCTGGAGACCGCTGGCGTTGAGCTGCTGGGTCAGGCTCGCAAGGTTGTGGTGACCAAGGATGAGACCACGATCGTGCAAGGTGCTGGTCAGCAGGAGCAGATCGACGGTCGTGTGAAGCAGATCCGCGCTGAGATTGAGAACTCCGACTCCGATTACGACCGCGAGAAGCTGCAGGAGCGCCTGGCCAAGCTGGCCGGCGGTGTTGCGGTGATCAAGGTTGGCGCTGCTACTGAGGTGGAGCTCAAGGAGCAGAAGCTGCGCATTGAGGATGCTGTGCGTAACGCTAAGGCTGCTGTGGAGGAGGGCATCGTTGCTGGTGGCGGCGTGGCTCTGCTGCAGGCTGCCAACGAGCTCGAAGGTGACCTCGGCCTGGAGGGTGACGAGGCGACGGGCGTGAAGATCGTCCGCGAGGCCCTGTCCGCTCCGCTGAAGCAGATCGCGCTGAACGCTGGCCTGGAGCCGGGCGTGGTGGCTGACAAGGTTGCCAACCTCCCGGATGGCGAGGGTCTGAACGCTGCGACCGGCGAGTACGTCGACATGCTGGCTAACGGCATTGCGGACCCGGCGAAGGTGACCCGTTCCGCGCTGCAGAACGCTGCGTCCATCGCCGCGCTGTTCCTGACCACTGAGGCGGTTGTGGCTGACAAGCCGGAGCCGGCTGGTGCAAACCCGGGCATGGACCCGGAAGCAATGGGCATGATGTAACGCCCGCTTGTTGAGAGACGCGTCCTTCGGGGCGCGTTTTTCTTTTGCGCAATTGCTTGTCGACGACCCCCTGAATAGGTGTAGTTCCCCACATCCACTTCCGGTTTGTGGAGTTTCCGTCGCGGGTTTCGGCGCTGAATGGTCTATACAGTCGTCATCGAATTCATATGACGTTTACTTCTTTTATTGAATTTGGGCAGGTAGTCGATAGAGCTGAAATATGGTTACGTTTTGGTAAACGTGAGGTGTTGAAAAATATCTGTCAGCATTGAAAACAATTCTGCAGTTCCCCTTGACGTAATCGTTACCTATGGCAAAATAACTCCCTGACGCCCGATGGGTGTCAGTACCTGTCAGTAAAGCCAGACACAGACTGGCACCTAACTTTTAGGAGCATGTAATGCCTGTAGATCTCAAGGTCATCCAGAAGGCGCTCAAGGACTTCAAGACGTTCGCAACCGCGATCGAGAAGATCTTCACCAAGACCCCGGAGTCTCTGCTGACGTTCGCTGAGAAGGCGACCGGCAAGAAGGTCACCCCGAAGCCGGCTGCAGAAGCTAAGTAAGCACACCTCTTAACTAGGAGAAAAACATCATGGAAGCACTGTACAACTGGGTTGCACTTTCCTCCGGCACCGGTCTCGGCGTTGAGAACGGCACCGCTACTGAGGTTACCCGTATCCCGGGCGCTCTCGTTGAGCTGCTTGGCAACTTCGGCGTCCTCGCAGGCGCTCTCGCCGACCTCGTTGGTCTGGTTGCATAAGACCGACTTCTGAGGTGCCTCGTCGCTACGTGCGACGGGGCATTTTTCTGTAAGTGGGGGGCTTTCCCAGCGCAGCGAGGCAAAGCGGAATAGAATGAGTGGTATGGCTGACCACAAGGATGACGAACTGCCGATGATCGACCTCGCCCAGACCGAAGGTTGGGTTGTGGACGACACCGATGAAGACGATCCGGTGCTGCTGATGCCGGACGGCACTGCGATTCAGACGTGGCGCGAGAATTACCCGTACGATGAGCGTCTCTCCCGCGATGAGTATGAGCATGAGAAGCGCGCGCTCCAGATTGAGCTGCTGAAGTGGCAGAACTGGACGAAGGATACTGGTCAGCGCCACATCATTATTTTCGAGGGCCGCGACGCCGCCGGTAAGGGTGGCACCATCAAGCGCTTTAACGAGCACCTCAACCCGCGTGGTGCTCGTACCGTTGCGTTGGAGAAGCCGTCGCCACGCGAGAGCACGTCGTGGTACTTCCAGCGCTACATTGAGCACTTCCCGGCTGCGGGCGAGATCGTGTTCTTTGACCGTTCCTGGTACAACCGCTCCGGCGTTGAGCGTGTGATGGGTTTCTGCACCGAGTCGCAGCACGCCGAGTTCCTGCGTGAGGTGCCGATGCTGGAGAACATGATCCTCGGCTCCGGTATTTCGCTGACCAAGTTCTGGTTCTCGGTGACCCAGAAGGAGCAGCGCACCCGCTTTGCTATCCGCCAGGTGGACCCGGTGCGTCAGTGGAAGCTGTCGCCGATGGACTTGGCGTCGCTGGATAAGTGGGAGGACTACACCCGTGCGAAGGAGGAGCAGTTCCGCTACACGGATACTGATGAGTCCCCCTGGATCACCATCAAGTCCAACGACAAGAAGCGCGCCCGCCTGAATGCGATGCGCTACATTCTGTCCAAGTTTGAGTACACGAACAAGGACCACGACGTGGTTGGCGAGCCCGACCCGTTGATCGTGAAGCGCGGCCGCGACCAGATCGGCGACTAGAGTCCCTGCTTAGCGACGACCCTCTGCCCCGGGATTCCGGCGCAGAGGGTCTTTTTCATGCGTTTGTATAGCGGGGTAAACGTGCTGGTGGGGAGTGTTTGACGCGGTTAGCGCGGTTGCTAAGAAATCCCTTGAAAAACTCACGCAAAAAGTGTGTCGAACATCTCCCCCCCCCC
>NZ_KV789281.1:38923-47023 GCF_001807545.1 Corynebacterium sp. HMSC08F01
CCCCCCCCCCTATATGTGACGTCGAACACCCGTTTTTCGGTGTCATTTGCCTATAAGGCCAGCTCGCTTTTCGCAGCTAATGCAAAGGTTTGGAAACTTGCCTGAAACCATCCTTAACGAGGGAAAACGGCTCATATTTGCGCTTTACTTAAGTTGTGCAACCAAATAGATTTTACGGTGGCGCCCAGGCTGGGCCCAGAAGAATCGCACGGAGGATGTACCGCGCCACCGTGTTGAAGTACTTCTCTCGCTGACCAATAGGGCCCAGCGACAAACATTTCTCCGAAAGGACCACCACTATGGCAATTGCCATGAAGAAGACCGCTGCGATCGCAATCGCCGCAGGCCTGACCTTCGCCGGTTCCGCCGGCATCGCCGCGCAGGACGCGCTGGCGCAGGACGGAGCTGAAGCACCCGCCGTTGTTGCGCCGGCGCTTGCAGAGAAAGCACCAGCTGCTTCGACGATTAAAAACGAGTCGACCTACAAGCTGACGATTAATAAGCGTGTAAATCCGACCGAGCTGGTTAACTCCAACGGTGAGGCTTTTGCGGATGCTGATAAGTACAGTGAGCCGCTCAACGGTGCCACCTTCCAGATTGAGAAACTCGATGGTGACATCACCAAGCAGGCTGTTTACAACGATCTCGTTGAGAAGGCGAACAAGTACAACAAGAGCCATGCGCAGGGCGACCTTCCGGACCTGGACAAGGATTTTAAGAAGCAGGATAAGAAAACTGAGGGCCAAGGCCAGGCTGTCTTCGAGAATCTTGCACCAGGTGCCTACCTTGTGACGGAGACTGCGACGCCGGAGATCAAAGGTAAGCAGACCTACGTTGGTGCGCAGCCGTTTATCGTGTTCGTTCCAATGACGAACAGTAAGGGCGATGGCTGGAACGCGAACGTTCAGGTTTACCCAAAGAACTCCATGGCTCGCGTCACCAAGGAAGTTCAGGACGACAACGTTCACGCTGAAGATGAGAAGCGTGCAGAAGCGAACTCCACCGTGAAGTACATCCTGGAGGGCGTTGTTCCGTCCGCGCCAGAGGGCAAGGTACTCAAGAACCTCACGCTGACGGATGCTTCGAAGTCCGACGAACTGAAGTGGGACTTCGAGAACGACAATCTAATTGAGAAGGTTGAGCGCGTCTACAAGGATGCTCAAGGTCAGGAGAAGACTGCTCCGATCACGAACTTCCGTGTAGTGAAGGAAGCGCCGGTTCCTAATGCCGATAACGTTGCGGCTGGCGCTGACCAAGCATTCCGGGTCATCGTTGACGATCCTGCTGGCGAAGGGCTGAAGGCGAACGAAAAGCTTCGCGTGACCGTGAAGGCAACGCTGCTGCAAGGCAACGATCAGCAGATTGAAAACAGTGTGAACGAGCACTTCTTCTTCAGGAACCCAGGCGAGGACGTCGGTGAAGGAGACGAACCGGACGGCGAGACCCCGCACGACAAGGTGATTTCCTACATCGGAAACATCAACGTTGTGAAGGTTGACAAGGACAACAAGGAAGAGAAGCTGGCGGGTGCGAAGTTCCAGCTTTACCGCTGCGATGTTCCAGGCACGATCATCCAGGAAGGCGTGACTTCGGACCAGGGTGAACTCTCCTTCACCGGTATTCACGTCACTGACTGGGTTGACGGGGATGAGGCAAAGCCGGCAAAGAAGAACTTCGAGTACTGCCTCAAGGAGACGGAAGCGCCGAAGGGCTACATCCTTCCGGAAGGCGAAAAGGCTGTCACCAAGTTGACCCTTACCCGTGAAGACATCGTCGAGACTGACGGGGTTAAGGTCCGCCAGGTCAGCAAGGATATTGAGAACATTCCGGATACCAAGGTTCCTCTGCTCCCGGCCACCGGTGGCATGGGTGTGCTGATCATCGCATTGGCTGGCCTCGCGATCATCGGTGGCGGTGTCTACGCGGCACGTCGCAACTCCCGGTCCGCATAAGCGCAATCGCATAAGCGGACTCCAGGGTTAGTGCTCACCAACGAGCGCTAACCCGGGAGGCGCCCCGGAGCCGGACCCAACCGGCACACGCCGGAACCCGGACCCACCGGGGCGCACGCCCGCCAGTAGGAGGGCGTTAAATTCCTGCTCCAGTTTTGAAGGAAAGGGTTGTCGTCGATAAGCGATGGCCCCAGAGAGGACAACAACGTGACCACAGCAGTGAAGGCGAGGCACCGGAAGCAGCCGGCGCAGAAGTCGTTCTTCCAGCGTGTCGCGCTGCCTGTCCTCATCATCCTCGTTGGCCTGACGGTGCTGATGTACCCGGTGATCTCCACCCAGTGGAACAACCGTGTGCAGGAGCAGGTGGCGAAGATGTACGAAGACCAGCTCGAGGCGGCACCGCCGGAGCAGGTCAACCGCGCGTACGAGGCGGCGGTCGCGTACAACCGCGCGCATACCGACGGTCCGATTCTGGACCCGTGGCTTGCGCGCATCAGTGAAGACAACGCTGAGTACAAGGCGTATGAGGCGCAGTTGGCGGGGGTGTCGGCGATGTCGCAAATTGCGATCCCGTCTATCGACGTCCGCCTGCCCGTCTTCCACGGCACCAGCGAAAACACCCTGCAAAAGGGGCTCGGCCACCTGTACGGCTCCGCACTGCCGACCGGTGGCGAAGGCTTCCACTCTGTGATCACCGGCCACACGGGGCTCACGACTGCAACGCTTTTCGACGACCTCGCCGACGTCGAAGTCGGCGACGCCATCTACGTCTCCACGTTCGGTGAGCGCATGAAGTACAAGGTGTACGACATCGAGGTCGTCCTCCCCGACGAGACCGACAGCCTGCGCGCCGAGCCCGGCCGCGACCTGCTCACCCTGGTCACCTGTACCCCGTACGGCATCAATACGCACCGCCTGCTGGTCCACGCCGAGCGTGTGCCGATGGACCCGGACGAGGCGCAGATTCTCGACGAATCCACGTCCACCGTCCAGTGGTGGATGTGGGCCCTCGGCGCCGTTTCCCTGCTGGTGCTGCTGGCCCTGATCTGGTGGATCATCCGCGAAAAGAAGAAGAGCGACCGCAAGGACGCTATGAACAAGGAGGTTCAGTCCTAATGCGCACTTCGAAGATCGTCGCGACGCTTGGCGCGGCGTCCATCCTGGCCACCAGCGCATTCATGCCAGTTGCCGACGCCCGCGTGGTCTCCGGCAACGACAAAAACATCCCCGCCAACAGCGTGGACACCACCAAGCCGATCTTCCTGGTGGTGAAGAAGAACGAGCCGAACCCTAACGACGACATCCCTGCCGGCGCGAAACCACCAGCCATCGAAGGCTCCATCTTCGTGCTTTCCCGCGTGAAGGGCATCGATGTGACCACGGAGGAAGGCCGCGAGGGCGCCAAGAACCTCACGATGGAGAACGTTCGGAAGCGTGGCCTGGAGGACGCCGATAGGGCGACCACCGACGCGAAGGGCCGCGTGCAGTTCAGCTACCTCAAGCCTGGCCTGTACCTGCTCGAGGAGCAAGCGCCTGACGACGACCACGAGTACCACCTCTCCAGCCCGCAGCTGATCATCCTGCCGCTTGGCGACGTGTCGGGTGAGCGTTTCACCTACGACAACGTCATCGTGACCAAGTGGGACACCGATCCGGGTCTGTCCCCGTCGCCGTCGCCGACGCCAACCCCGACGCCGGGGTCGTCGACACCCGCGACACCGACAACGCCGACATCGCCAGGGACCACCGCGCGGACAACGACACCTTCGGGCAGCACCGTGACCACGGTGACCACCCCGGTCAAGACCACGTTGACCACCACCCGACCCGATGGCTCCACCACCGTGGTGACCACGCGAACTAGCTCCGTGACCACAGTGACTAAACCAGCAGATAACACCCGCGGCGGGGACCTGGCCTCCACAGGCGCGAACGTGCTGTGGGCCGCAGGACTCGGCGGACTGCTGATCTTGATCGGGTTCGTGCTGGCCCGGCGAAGCAAAAACGAAGAACAGACACGGTAGATAAGCGGATTTAGGAACAAGGATTATGCGAAACATTATGAAGCCTGCAGCCACTGCGAGCTCGCGCACCCGTCGCTCCGTTCGTGGAGTCGCTGCTGTGGTCGCCTCGTTGGCGCTCGCCGCCGGCCTGGGCTCCTACCCGGTCGACGCGCAGGAGGGGGTTGCTTCTGCGACTACGGCAGGTGCTGCGGAGAGTGCTGTGGCGGAGAACACGGTGGCGTCGGAGGCTGTAGAAACTAGCTCGGTAGCGCCGGTCAAAACCGAGGGTGATATGTTCCACTCGGAAAAGCTTGAGAAAGATAATGGATCTGGACCCGCTACACCCCAGATTTCACAATCTCCAATTAGCTGGACCCGTGAAGGTGACGTCGAACGCGTCGTCGTAGAAGACCCAGAAGGTGAAGTCTGGGAGTTTGGCGGCAAAGCGTCAAAGGAAGATGTGTTCGCTATCAAACGTGTAGGTGAAGGTGATATTGAGGAGATTCGTTCTGTCACAATCGATGATCGCGTAATTGAACCAGAGTTCTATGGATTCGTTAACGGCGAAGATGCCGATTACCTCGCATTTGACATCCAGGGCCTCCACACGATCCCACCAATGCGAGTCGAGTTCGAAGTAGTGACTTCCGGGGAATCTGTCTACTCAATCGCGGACAGCAACGATGTGCCGACTAAGGATGAACTTGCAGAGTCAGGCTTTGGGCAGACAATCGGCGCCGAGCTTAATGCGGGAATTGAGCTTGGCGTTGGTGAACTTCGAGCCTCGCAGCCAGGGCAATTTCCCGATCTCCCAGGCGTTTACGATCAAGAGTTTTCGCTGACTAGTCCGAAAGCAGATTGGCTAGATGGGAACCCACAACTCCAGTTTCGCGTGAATGAAACCGGAAACTGGCGGATGACGCGATTTGCCATCAAGAAGAACAAAGACAATGCAGCCACTAAGGCTATTGATGGACCGGTTCGAGTCCGGGTTGTCCGCGGGGGGAATACCGTTGTTGACCGTACCTTCGCTGACATTCAGAAGAGAGAGTGGGGGTGGAACGCTAACGGTAAATCTGAAGATACGGAATTCCGTCTTCTTCCCAAGGTCGATGACTTGTACCTCAAGGGCGGGGATACGGTCATTCTTAATCCCGTTGCGCCTGCAAGTGGTTTTTACCGTGTGCAAGTTTGGGGACAGAATCTCGATAGCCAGCCGCAGGATCACACGGTTGTAGTGTCTGGTGACGGTATCCCAGTGTCCGAGCACAAAACTCTGGGAAACAATCCATACGAGACGACTTTTGACGTGAAGTCGCGATCCGAGTTTACGAGTGCGACCGTAACGCTGAGTCCTACAGCAAATACTGAAGACGTATTTTTCTCTCTCCCCATTGAAAAGGCGGAAGGCGTTTCAATTCAGCGAAAGGTCGAAAAATACGGAGACCGTGTTGTTATTACCTGGTATCCGGTAAAGGATGGTAAGCAAATCGACTCCGTAATAATTCCTGCAGATTCAACTGTCACTTTGAGGACAACATATCGGTCGGCTCCGACGCGGGATGAGGAAATCGTACTGCACGGAAAGGTAGTCGAAAAGGAAGCAACGGAAGATCCAGATGGGTCAAGCACAACCACGGCACCATTGCCGATTGCGCCGCCGATTACGGAGGATGATGTCCCTCCAATTACGAAGCCCGGTGAAAAATGTACCTACCGTGACCCTAGTAAAGTCGATACTCGTCAACCCGCGCGCTCATTGACTGTTGCAGAGGAAGAATTCGGTTTTCGTCGATTCATTGTGGCCAGTCCGAATAGTTCTGGATCCCGTATCTCCTCGCAGCTTTATCTCGAAATCGACGATGAAGATTACGATGGTCGATTCGTACAGATGAAGATTGGTCCGAAGACTGGATGGGTGTACAACGCACTTGCATACAATCGTCAAGACAACTACTTGTATGCGATCAGTCAGCCACGGCACTCCACTGGACACGGTTACGAGGATGACCCCTGTTTTCCTGCAGGTCATTTGCTCCAAATTAACCCCTACACGGGACAGATCTACGACCTTGGAAAAGTGGATGGCTTTGAAGGCCAGCTACCTGAGGACCACAACAATTATGATGCGGTAGCTAACGACCTTGGTAGTGGAATTAACGCTGGTACCTTCGATTCGCAGGGGCGGTACTGGGTCTCCGGCTCATCGAACTGGGGCACAGGTAGGCTATATGAAATTGATCTAGCCAATGTAAAAGCAACATCGAAGAGTTCTCTCGGAGATCGGACACCACGACAAACACCATGGCGCCAAGAGCATAAATTCCGTTCAGTGTCCGAGGACTTTGTCAGCATTGATTCCGCCCCAGATTATGTATGGGGACTACAAAGTACTTGGGCAGCAGGGCAAGGGAAGATCTATCTCGAGCGCGTTGATCTGAGCGGAAAGCAGCAAGGACTTCGGCTTGATGTTACTGACCTTCTAGTTCCAGATACGAACCAGACGTTGGGACAATTTCTCGGCGCTTCGAACAACCGCTATCTTGTCTTTGGACAAGCTTGGGTGGAGGCTGACGGATCAATTGCGTTCGGGCTTGGTGGCGGGTCCGCGGCCGGACAGAATGAAGCGCAGATCATCAAGCTTAAGATTAATGATCCAACGAAAAAGCTAAGTGGGACTAAGACTGCTAAAGACCTCGGGATTACCGTAGTCGGGACAGGCTGGGCTCCAACCTCGTATAACACGGATGCCGCTTCGGCCCCTGCGCCGGAGAGTCCAAGCGTCAGGGTCGACCCAAAGGTCGAGAAAAAGGCCATTCAGGATCAAGTGGTCGACAATGGTGATGGAACATACACGGTTGACTATCGGGTGCTGCTTAAAAACGAAGATAAGGCTAATAGTGCGCGTTACCGGCGGGTAGTTGATACACCTCAGATGCCAGAGGGTGTCGTGCTTGAACGAACAAGTTGGTCTTTCATTGATGAGTTTGGACGTGAGCGTTCAAAGTCTTCCCAAAATGGAGATGGCCCGTTTATCCTTTCAGAAGGTGGCGAGATCCGACCGAGAGGCGAAAAGCAATTCGACGCTACAAGCAACGGTATGCATTCCTTTAACGTCAAAATGGTCTTCTCAGTTCGCCCAGGCGTAGTGCTTTCGGCGGAAGAAGAATGTAAGCCATATCAAGGTCTCTTCAATACAGTTAAAGTCGGACCAAACGAGGACACAGCCTGTGTTCCACCTCCAGAAAGCAAAAATGAAAAGGTTTCTTTACGTCTTGTGAAGATTTCATCCGAAGACTTTGAAGGAGAGTTGCCAAAGCCTGAAAACCGTTTGGAGGGAGCCGAATTCACTCTGGAAAAGCTTGGCGATGGTGAACATGTCGTGGACCGAAAACTGCTCGACTTCAGTGAGGAATTCGGCTTTTACAGGGCGGATGATTTGGAAGTCGGTAACTATCGACTTATCGAGACAAAGTCTCCTGTGGTAGATGGAAATGTCTATAGTTTGCTGGTTAAGCCGATTCTGTTCTCGGTTACCATGAAAGACGGCAAGGCAGCAGTTGTGATTGACCAGGATTCGGAGGTCATCGCGAAACAGGTGAACAATGAATCTGCGCCATCTACCTGGGGTCTTACCTCGACAGATGCCGTTTTGACAGTAGCCAACGTTCGCCAGGGCGATCTGCCGAAGACAGGAGGAACTGGTCTCCAGCTGCCGATCCTGCTCGGTGGTGCGCTGATCGCTGCGGGTGCGCTCGTGGGACGTCGTAAGGTATAACCGGGGCACCCCTCGCGGGTAAACGAACAGAACGGGCGTTGCACTGAACATCAAGGTTCAGTGCAACGCCCGTTCTGGGTAAAAGGAAACCCGCCTCCGAAGAGGACGGGGGATCTATGAGCACGAGTATATACGACCGGATGGATTCGCCAAGCCAACCGCCCCGACCCAACCTCTAAAACACCAACTGGTCCAGGAAGCGTTGCGCGCGTTCGGACTTCGGGGCGGCGAAGAACTCCTCGGGTGGGGCGATCTCCACGATGTGGCCGGCGTCCATAAACGCGATGCGGTTAGCAACCGCGCGGGCGAATGTTAGGACCACGGATTTAGTAACGCTGTGGTGAGTATCCAGTAACGCCCGGGTGAG
>NZ_KV789282.1:0-1238 GCF_001807545.1 Corynebacterium sp. HMSC08F01
AAGCGTTACACCACACTAAGGGACGCAACCGATCCTCGATCAAGTCCCCTGTAGTGGCGAGGGAGCCATTGGCCAAGGTGTGCCGGTCGTGTTTGACGGTTAGGGGAGCGGGATCGTCTGTGCGGGCCGTGCCGAACCGCGAAAAACCTTGCACCACATCTAAACTATCTTCCTATGAAGAAACGCCCGTCCTCCGTGCCTGTCGCTAGTCGCGACGCGGAGCGTGCCCAGCGCGCTGCAGAGCGCGCGCAACGCTCCCGCACGAGGCGGGCGCGCGTGTTTCCAAAGCAGGACATGGCCAGCGTGGTCATTCTGATCAGCGTTGTCCTGCTGGTGTTGTTGGCCATCGCTGCGCCGCTGCGGAACTACTACGAGGGCCGCGCCGAGATCGCCCGTGCCCAGGAATCCATCGAACGCCTGGAGGCACGCAAGCAGGCGCTTGAAAGCGACATCGCCATGTACGAAGACGATGCCTTCATGCGCCAGGAAGCGCGTCGCCGCCTCGGTGTGGTTGAAGAGGGGGAGACCGTCTGGCGCATCCTTGATCCGCGCATGTCCGCCCCCGACAACATCACCACCGCCGCCGACGAGATTCCTGACGACCGCGAGTGGTCCAAGGTGCTATGGGACTCGCTCCGCGACATCCCCGAAGTAGAGGTGTCTGAAGCTGAAGGCCCGGAAGCCGGAGTCGGGGCGCCCGAACAACCAGCCGGCGAGGCTCCCGCTGAAGCGCCTGTACCTGAAGCTCCCGCGCAGTAGTGCGGCACCGCTAGTCTATAAATCCGAGTTCCCGACTCTTCGCCAGCATTCGGGACGCAAGTTCTGCATGGTTAACTGCCGACCATTCCACCCGCGCACCATCGCTCAACCCTAGCGCCTGAACAATTTGGGCAAGCTCGTCCAGATTATGAGCAATCACCGTGCGATCAGCTGCGTGCAACACCTGGTCTTCAGTCCAGTACACGCCTGGGCTTGCTGTTAGCGGGCCATTCTTCAGAATACGAGTTATTGCCTGGATGTAACCACCAGAAGTCACAGTATGTGCACTATGCAACGGAGGAGGTGGCATCAAGTGACGGGACTCAGTGCCGGTTGATACCAACGGGAATTCAGGGGTTGGCAGCGCGCCGGGACGCAACGCGGGAACGCTCATTAATCAACCTTTCTTGGGACGTAATCTGTTAAATAATGACAAACCTGAATCCGAGGTGTCGATTCGGGGTAGTTGGTACCGCGAG
>NZ_KV789283.1:0-1310 GCF_001807545.1 Corynebacterium sp. HMSC08F01
TGGGGTGTCATGATTCCGGTGGACGGTGAAACCCACCGATCTGGAAGGATTAAATCATGCCACGTAAGTATTCGGATCAGTTCCGTCAGCAGTGCATTGATGAGGTGTTGATGTTCGGCAAGACCCGTGGTGCCGTGGCCCAGGAGTACGGGGTGTCGTCCTCGTCGTTGGGACGCTGGGTGGCCAAAGCCGAAGGCACCTTGGGCACTGGTTCCGGCAGCCACATGCGCGCTGCTGATGCCGCGTCGCAGGACCCGGCAGAGATGGCAAAGCGGATCAAAGAGCTCGAGCGTGAAAACGAGTTTTTAAAAAAAGCGGCCGCCTTCTTCGCCACGGAGCACACCACGAGGACCTCTTCGCGGTAATTGCCCACTTCCACGAAGAAGGCAACCCCTGCCCTCGCTACCCAGTGTCAATGATGTGCCGTGTGTTGGAAGTATCCAGCTCCGGCTATTACGCCTGGCGCAAGCGTAGAGATACTCCGCCGACCGGTGGCACACCGCGGGCGAAACGCGCGGCGATTACCGATCTGGTTATCGAGATCTTCAACGAGCACAACGGTTTTGCCGGGGCGCGCACTATCTACCGGCAGCTTCAGGCCCAAAACGTTGCAACCACGCTGTATGCGGTGCGAAAGATCATGGCTGACAACACGCTGCACACCAAGTACCGTCGCGCGTTTAAACGCACCACGATCCAAGACCCGCAGGCGAGCGCACGTGCTGATCTGCTTCGGCGCCGTTTCTACCCCGCGATGCCGACAACCTATCTGTGCGGCGACATCACCTACCTGCGCACCGCGCAGGGGTGGATGTATCTGGCCGTCGTGATCGATCTGAGCACACGGATGGTTGTCGGGTGGCAGATCGCAGACCGGATGAGTGCGCAACTTGTCGTCGACGCGCTGACCATGGCGCACGCGGCCGGTTTCGTCGCGGGCAACGCGGTGTTTCACTCCGACCGCGGCTCGCAGTACACCTCGAAGCAGTTCGCGCAAACAGCCAGGAAACTCGATGTGCGTTTAAGCACCGGCGCGGTCGGTGTGTGCTGGGACAACGCGGTTGCGGAGTCGATGTTTTCCACGTTGAAGCTGCATCTGCTGTACGAAAAGAAGCAGTTCGCGTCGAAGTTCGACGCCCGCTACGAAGTCGGACACTGGATCGAGACGTACTACAACCGCCGCCGCATCCACTCCACCACCGGGCTGATCCCCGCCGAAGCAATGCGCCAATTCAAAACCCGCTGCGCCGACACACACGCCGCCGCAGCCTAACCCCCACAACCAAACACAACGGGTTTACCCGTCCACA